>CAIYGQ010000067.1 GCA_903925745.1 uncultured Actinomycetes bacterium
CAGTTCCTCGGCAACCTGGGGGTGCACGAGGCCCGGTTCGTCCACCACACCGACGCGCCGCCGGTGCTCGCCGCACCCGGGGCCATGGAGGTCGTGGCGCACGGATTCGAGCGGGGCTCGGCGACCCGGCAGGACTTCACGGTGGTGGACCACCTGGCCATGGCCGACCAGCCGCTCGAGGAGGTGCGTGACCGCTTCGGTGTGGCGCCGCGCCGGCTCTGAGCGAGCCTGAACCGCTCGGGTTGCATCCTGCTGCCCGCCGTCGAGCAGATGCCTCGCGACTGGGAGATCGAGTCGATGCCTCCCGACTGGGGGAACGGTCCGTCCACGGGCGGAGCCCCCCTCTGTCGGACCGTTGGATCCGCGGCCGGGCACCGACGAGTAGGGGTGCCCCGAGGTCGCTGCGACTCCTATCCTTCGGCCCATGGCGTCCACGTCCGGCGATCGGACTGCGTACTTCCCGGCGATCGAGCGGAAGCACGGCCAGCCGATGGCCCACTGGTTCGACCTCATGTCCGAACGTGGCGATCAGGGCTACAACGAACAGCTGGCGTTCCTCATGGAGGAGCACGGCTTCAGCCGAACGCACGCGAACGCGCTGGTGATGTACTGCCGGGGCTCCTCGTCCTCCAAGCGGTTCGCCGACGTGGACGACTACCTGGGGCAGGTGGATCCGACCGCAGCGGAGACGGTTCGAACGATCCTGGCGACGATCATCGAGGCGCACCCCGACCTGGAACCGGTGGTGGCGTGGAATCATCCGATGCTGCGACGCAGTGACGGCTACGTGATCGGGGTCTCGGTGGCGTCCAGGCACATCCTGCTCGGTCCGTGGGGCGACGGCGCTCTGGACGTCGCCAGGCCGTTGCTCGATGGTTACCGGGTGAACAAGAAGACGGTGCAGGTGCCCGTGGACTGGGAGGTCGACCGGCAGATCCTGCTGGCCATGGTGGAGTGCCGGCTCGCCGAACTCGGCGACGACGTGCCGTGATCCGGGCTGCCGGTCCATCGCCCGATCCGTCGGCGTGGATCCGGACCGGCCGAGGACGACCACGGACCTTTCCGCAACCGGCGCTCCGGCAACCCCGGGGGGCCTGACGGTGGTGGACTGCACCGGCGGCGTTCGTGGACGATGACCTGTGAGTGGATCCGGCCCGGTGGCGCCGGGTCGTGGAGTCGTGGAGGTGACGGAGTGGAGGTCGACGAGTACCCCGAGGGCACGCCGTCCTGGTTCGACCTGGGCACGCCCGACCTGGACGCGGCGATCGGGTTCTACTCGGCGTTGTTCGGCTGGGAGGTGGAGGTGGGTCCGCCCGAGACGGGCCACTACTCCATGGCCCGGATCCGTGGCCGGGACGTGGCGGGCCTGGCCGACCAGCAGGGTCCGGGGCCGGCGGCCTGGTCGACGTACCTGGCCGTCGACGACCTGGATGTCACGCTCGGCCGCGCGGTCGGGCACGGTGCGCAGGTGCTGGTCGGGGCGACCGACGTCTCACAGGCCGGCCGATTCGCCGTGGTCGCCGATCCCGGTGGTGCCGTGGTGTCGTTCTGGCAGGCGGCGGAGCACCGTGGCGCCGGCCGCGTCGGCGAACCCGGCTGCGTGCTGTGGAGTGAGCTCACCACCCGGGCGGTGGACGAGTCGCTCGAGTTCTACCGTGACGTCGTCGGGCTGACCTCTGTGCTGGGTTCGTCGACGATGGGGGACTACTACGAACTCCACCGGGCCGACGGCCGGACCGTCGCGGGTCTCATGTCCATGTCGGGCGACGCATGGGACGATCAGGTTCCCAACTCGTGGATGGTCTACTTCGCGTCGGACGATCCGGATGCGACCGCGGCGCGTTGTGTGGAGCTGGGTGGTTCGGTGCCGGTGCCTCCGATGGACATCCCGCCGGGGCGCTTCGCCGTGCTCGCGGATCCGCAGGGCGCGGTGTTCTCGGTGATGCGCTTCGACCTGCCGGTCACCGGCGACTGAACGGGCCCGCCGGAGCCGATGGTGCTTCCGGCCCATCAAGTCGATCCGGCCGTCGGGCCGATGATCGGTCGTGGTGATGAGGTCGGCGAGGCCCGGGGTGCGTGTGAGCTGGGTCGGGGCCGCCCTGGTGGCGTCGTTGGTCATGGTCGGCTGCGTGGCCGCTCCGCCATCGGAGCCACGGACGGACCCGCCTCCGGTGCGGCTCGCCCCCACGTTCCCGCCCCGGGGGAACCCGGGTCTGGCGCCGTCGTCGGGTTGTTTCGAGGGCGCGCCGAGCTCAACTCTCTACCGGTTCCTGATCGTGAGCGAGGGGTGCCCGATCCGCTGGGACCCGTGCCGGCCGGTGGACTGGTGGTTCAACCCGGACGGTGCGCTGCGGCCCCAGTCCGAGATGGCCGCGGCCTTCGACCAGGTCGAGGCGGCGTCCGGCCTGGACTTCGTCTACCGGGGCACGACCGCCGAGACGCAGACGACCTGGAACGACTTCAAGGTCAACGGGCCCAGGTTCACGGGTGCCCGGGGGATCGTCGTGTCCTGGGAGCCCTTCCCGGACGAGGCGATCGGGCGCGGTGGGTTCCGGTACGTCAACTCGTCGTCGTACCTGGCGCCCGACGTGGTGCGGGGTGTGGTGTACCTGTCGACGACCGGTCGACCCCCGACCGACCCGGTGCGGGCCCCGCGCTACTGGATGGACCTCTACCTGCACGAGATCGGCCACGCGGTCGGCCTGCACCACGTCGAGGAACCCGGCCAGGTCATGCGACCACGGATGTCGTGGGACCCGAACGGCTGGTTGGGCGAGGGTGACGGCGAGGGTCTGCGGCTGGTGGGATCCGAGCAGGGCTGTCTGAGCGAGGTGACGTCACCACCGGCGGCGAATCTGCTGGCGGGGCAGCGACTCCTGGCCTCACCCGAGATCTCGCCGGTCATCGAGTTGGACTAGCGCCAGCGGCGGCGAAGGGGCGCGGGTGTCCCCGGGCGCAGGTCCGAACGCCACGGGGCTGGGTTCGGCGCAGCGGATCGGCGGCCGGATCTGGACCCGTTCCGCGGGGGACGCGACCGGATCACCCGCGCCGCGTCCTCACCAGCGCTGGCGTGCCTCCTCGGCGAACCCCTGCAGGTCCCGGAAGTCGACCCGGCGACCGTCGTCGTCCGCGACGAATCCGTCGAACGTCCCGAACACCTGATGGACCTCGCTGCCGAGGTCGCCGAACCCTGTGTCGGTGTGCTTGTCGTACCGCGGCTGCAACACGACAGAGAGCTGCCCACCGGGGTCGGTGATCGACCACGGTTCGAGCGGGTGGTCCCAGTCGTAGGTCCACTCCAGCTCGCGGCCGATCTTCGTGACCCGCCCGTCGATCAGGAACCCGTTCTCGGTGAACCCGCTCCCTTCGGTCCACCGGGCGCCGAACTGCAGCCCGACCACGTGCTGACCGGAACGCCCTGCGCCCCCACCCCAGTTCCACACGATCGACGAGGGCCAGCGACCGCGCCCGACGTCGAGCACCGCCCAGGCGTCGCCGTCGCCGCCGATGCCGGTGACCTCGTCGCCGACCCTGAGCGTGCCGGTTGCCGGTAGGGCCTGCTGTTTCGAGGTGAAGTTGAACGTGTCGTCGCTCCAGGGGATGACGACGTTGACCGACTCGTGGTCACGGGGGCGGCGCACCTGCACGTCGAACGATCCGGCCCGACCATCGGGCTCGGTCCAGCGCGCCCGCAGCCTCGTCCCGTCGGCGTCATCGGCGTCGATCTCGAGCAGCAGGCCCTCCTGCTCGACGACCAGGTCCGCGGTTCCACACAGCTGCGGCAGTCGCATCACACCCGGTTCGGTGATGATGCCGGCGCCGCCGCTGCGACCGTTCGACAGGTCGGCCCACCACACGTCGGCGAGGCCGATGACGTCGATGTCGGAGTAGACGCACGACAAGACGACGTCGCCGGCGAGCACCGCCCAGTAGTCCCAGCGCTTGTTGCGGCCGACGTCGGCCCCGTCGATGTTGGCCCGGTGCAGTGGACGTCGCGACCAGCCGCGGGCATCGGGAGCGAGCCGTTGACCGTCGGGGGTGCAGAGGTCGACTGGCTCGTGCAGTTCGGGTTCGTGCGTCAACTCGTCTGCCTCCTCGACGTCGTTTCCGCAACCGGCACTCGCGTCCCTGGCCGGCCGTGTGCGGTGCTGGAGCGGATTCCGTGACGGCGCGGCCCCATGATGGTCCGATCCGTGTCGTCCGACCATCCTGTCGACCAGCCGACCCGCCTACCATCACCCCGTCGGCGGCCGACGAGGGGGTGCGTGGTGGACTTCGATGTGATGGTGGGTGCGGTCGACTGGTCCCGGTCCGCCGACCTGGCCCGCCTGGCCGAACGGGCCGGATGTTCGGGACTCGTGTTCACCGAGACCGGCCAGACACCGTGGATGTCCATGGCGGCCGCTGCCGCGTCGGCGCCGTCGTTGAACCTGTCGACCGGTGTCGCGGTCGCGTTCCCCGTCAGCCCGATGGTGATGGCGAGCCTGGCCTGGGAGCTGGCGGGCAACACCGGCGGTCGGTTCCGGCTGGGACTCGGTAGCCAGGTCCGTGCACACGTGGAGCGTCGCTACGGCGCCGAGTTCGACCCGCCCGGGCCGAGGCTTCGCGACTACGTGCTGGCGGTCAAGGACTCGCTGGCCGCGTTCGCCGGTGAGCGCCCACTCGACCATCGGGGCCCGTACTGGTCGTTGACGCTGCTGCCGGACATGTGGCGGCCACCGAGGCACGACGCCGGCACGATCAAGGTCGACGTCTCGGCGGTCGGCCCGTGGATGACCCGCATGGCCGGAGAGGTGGCCGACGGCATCCACGTCCACCCGCTCCACTCGCGTCACTACCTGGAGCAGCGGCTCGTTCCGGCCGTCAGCGAGGGTGCGGCCCGGGTCGGCCGACCGGTCGGGGACATCGACCTGCTCGTGCCGGTCTTCATCGCTCCGGGTGACACCGCAGAGGAGCGGGCCGCGCTCGTGGACCGGACGCGGATGCAGCTCGCGTTCTACGGGTCGACCAGGAACTACGCGTTCCAGTTCGACGACCTGGGCTGGGACGGAACCTCGGCGCGGCTCAACGACCGGCTCAAGGCCGGTGACCTGGCCGGGATGGCCGCCGAGATCACCGACGAGATGCTGGACGCGTTCGCGGTGGTGGCACCGTGGGACGAGGTGGCGGACCGGTTGGTGGAGCGCTACTCGGGGTTGGCGTCCACGGTCACGTCGTACCTGACGCTCGAGGACCTGACGGCGCGCCCCGACAACGTGGGCCGGTGGGCCGAGATCGCACGTGCGGTCCGCGCCGCTGCGACACCGACGTGAGCGGCGCCCGCCGCGGTCGGACCGCCCCGGCCCGACGTGCGCCCGGGGTGGGTGTCTACGATCGCCGTCGATGAACAACATCGACGTCTACGCACTCACCCAGGCCACCTACTCGGGTCCGCTCACCTTCGCGTGCCGTCCCTTCGACCGGGAGCTGGCCGCAGCCGACATCGCGGTCGTCGGCGTCCCGTTCGACATGGGTACGACCTACCGGCCGGGGGCCCGGTTCGGTCCACGGGCGGTGCGGGAGCAGTCGGTGTTCGTCGGCCAGTACCCGTGGGGGCACTGGCCCTGGGACTTCAACATCTGGGACGAGGCCCGGGTCGTCGACTGGGGTGATGCGCCCAACACGGTGATGTGGCAGGGCTACCCGGACCGCATGGTCGACGACGTGCGCGAGTCCGTCGCGGCGATCCACGGCGCGGGGGTGGCCCCGCTCGGCCTGGGCGGTGACCACATGGTCGCCTATCCGCTGCTCGCCGCGGCCGCCGAGCACCACGGTCCGTTGTCGATGGTCCACTTCGACGCGCACTCCGACACCTGGGACATGGGCGACGACCTGAACCACGGGACGATGTTCAAGCTGGCCGCGCAGCAGGGTTGGGTGGTGCCGGATCGATCCATCCAGATCGGGATGCGCACCCCGAACCCGGACACGTTCGGGTTCCGGATCGTCGACGCCGACGAGTTGTTGGACCGTCCGCTCGACGACACGATCGCCGAGCTCCGGGAGCGGGTGGGTGGTCATCCCGTCTACGTGACCTTCGACGTCGACTTCCTGGACGCGGCGTTCGTCCCGGGCACCGGCACGCCGGTGGTCGGTGGCCCCGACCCCCGGCAGGCCCGGAAGCTGCTGCGGGGACTGTCTGGGTTGAACGTCGTCGCCGCGGACGTGGTGGAGGTCGCGCCGCACCTGGATCCGACGGCGACCACGGCGATCACCGCGGCGACGATCGCCATGGACCTGCTGCACGTGCTGGCGCTCGCCCGTCGCGGCGACTGACAACGGGGTCCGGGCCGGATCGCAGCAGTGGCGCCACCCGCTGCAGCGTTCGTCGACGACCGGTTGCGTCGTCAGCCGGCGGCCACCCGGGCCCGTGCCGCGCGCACCGACGGCAGCTCGCCGACCAGCGCGTGCAGGGTCGCGAGCGGGACCTGGACGGACTCGGCGGCCATCCGTTCGATGATCCGGTTCGAGTCGGGCGCGACCAGCCGGTGCCAGTCCCCCGGGATCGTCGACAGGGTGGCGAGCACGAACGCTCGACCGACGCTGTGCGCGGGCCCGTCGACGGTCGCCAGCCCGACGGTGCCGTCGAGCAGGGCCCGGGTCAGCCTGGACACCGACAGCTCGGCGGTCCAGGCGCGCATGGTGGTGCGCAGCCCGTCGTAGGTGGTGGGGAGCTCGCCCTCCTCGATCAGTGGGAGCGGCAGCGTCCCCGCCTGCAGTGCGGCCCGCTGCTCCGGGTCGGCGAACACGTCGTCGATGTCGACCCGCGTGTCCAGGAGCGCGGCGTGGGTCGACTGCTGTCGGACGAACTCGTCGGCGTCGACCCGGCCCAGCCGACCCAGGCCGAAACGTTCGGCCGCCACCAGGAACGACTCGGTCAGCGTCATCGACACCCACGCCGTCTGGTGGGGGTCGGTGGCGTCGAACTCGGTGCCGTCCCGGCCGACGCCGCTGATGCGACGGTGCATGGTGCGCACCCGTCGGGCGGACCGGTGCACCTCGTCCATGGACCCCAGGTTCTGGGCCTGGACGAACGCGCCGGTGCGCCCGACCCGTCCCAGGAAGTCGTCGTAGAACGCGCCGGTGCTGTCGACCGCGGTCGGCACCGGCACCGAGAGGGTCTGCAGCAGCGCCGCCCGCAGGCCGGCGAGCGCCACCGACACGTGGCCGACGACCCGCCAGGTGATCGAGTCGGGTCCGAACAGCCCGGGGTCGCCGGGGGTGGCGGCGGGGTCGAGCGGGTTCCGGAACAGCCCGGTCCGGGCCAGGAACTCGTCGCGAAGCGGCGGGACGCCATGTGGCAGGACCCGCACGGCGAGCTGGTTGGGGGTGGGCACCAACCTGGCGACCCGGTCCAGGCGGCGGCGCACCGGCTCCATCAATGTCGCCGCGCCACGGCGGCGGCCGGAGTCATCGGGTGGCTCACTCGTGGAAGATCGTGCGGGTCGGGGTGATGCGCAGGATGGTGCGCCGCTGGGACTCGAGCATCTCGGTGAGGGTCGACGGATCCGGGGGCTCGGTGCCGGTCAGACGCCCGAGCACCTGCGCTGTCAGCTCGGCGCGTTCCGGGTCGTCGGCGATCGCCTCGGCGGTGCCGTAGACGACGAGGGCGGCGCGTCCGTCGGGCACCGTCAGGCTGACCGACGGCTGGCGCAGGGCGTTGTGCCACTTTGCGGTGTACGCCTTCGCCGAGATCACGATGCGGCCCTCGTCATCGACCACGTAGCCGATCATGGACTGCTGCGGGCTGCCGTCACGACGACCGGTGGCGAGCACCGCCCACACGTGGTCCCGCAGGAAGGCGTCGGCGGTCGGGTCGTCTGCGTCGGTCACCGGTCGCTCCGTTCGCTGGGCGGTACGCCGAGACTACCGGCGGGTCGGAGGCGGGTCGCTCAGCAGCAGGTCGGACCGGCCCCGGGGGCGGTCACCGGCGCGGTCACGTCGCTCGTCGGCGCGCAGCACGTGCCGCCCTCGCCGTCGGTGAGCACGGTGAGCGACATGGCGTCGGCGTCGCCGAGCTTCACGTACCACTCCCACTTCGCCCCGTCCGGATCGGTCACCCAGGTCTCGGTCTTCTCGGCGTAGCAGCAGACGGTGTCGTCGACCCCGGTGGTGTCCAGGCCCTCGTCGGACAGCCGCGCCTCGGCGGCGACGACCTCGGAGGCCGACATCGTCTCGACGCCCAGGTGGTTGAGCGTGCCGCCCTCGTCGCCCTCGATCAACACCAGCTTCATGGGCGGATCCGCGATCTCGAAGTTGGCGTACCCGGGGCGTCGCTTGGCGGCCGGGGTGGCGAAGAGTCGCTCGTAGACGTCGCCGGCGGCGTCGACGTCGGTGACGTGGATGGCGAGTTGGACCCGTGACATGGCGTCAGTCTCGCACG
>CAIYGQ010000068.1 GCA_903925745.1 uncultured Actinomycetes bacterium
GCGGGGGACGTACGGCGAGCCGCTCGGCCAGGCCCTCGACCTGTTCGAGCATGACCGCCACCAGCAGGTACTCCTTGGACGGGAAGTACCGGTAGAGCGTGCCCAGTGCCACATCGGAACGGGCGGCGACCTCCCGCATCTGCACCCCGTCCCAGCCGCCCTCGACGGCGAGCAGCGTCGTCTGCTGGACGATGCGGTGGCGGCGCTCCCGCTGGGACTCGCTCAGCTCGGCCACCTCACCGATGGCCGGCACCTCGCTCACGACTCGTCGCCGGCCGCGGCGACGACAGCCATCAGGTCGCCGACCGGGTCGGATCCATCCAGGTCGACCACGCCCGAGACGACACCGTCGGCGACGGCGGCGGCGACCATGCCGGCGATGGGCCCGCCCGGCGCGCCACCGGCGGCGATCAGGACCACGGGGGCCTCGGGGTCCAGCGCCCGCAGCACGGCCGCCGTGCCGAGCGCGCGGAGGACGGTGTCGGTGCGCCGCAGTCCGGGACGGGTCGATGAGAACCCGCCGCAGACCAGGAACCGGTGCCGCCCACCATCGGTCGCCTCCACCTCCAGGTCGACGGTCAGCCCGTGACCCGCGGGAACGTCGCACTCCACCCGCCCGTCGAGCGCGGTGGCGACGAGCACCTGCGCACACTCCCGGGCCGAACGTCCACGGGCCCGGGCGTCGGCCAGGTCGACCGGCTCACCGTCCCCGGCCAGGTCGACGGGCAACGCGACCGACGAGGCCTCGGCCGCAACGGCGGCGACACGGTCGCGTGCGGCCTCGACGTAGGCGGCGTCGGTGTCGTAGCCGACGTAGTGGCGACCGGTGCGGACTGCGGCGACGGCCGTGCTGCCCGACCCCATGAACGGGTCGAGCACCAGGTCACCCAGGTACGTGTACAGGTGGATCAGCCGCTCGGGCAACGCCACCGGGAACGGGGCCGGGTGACCGACACGCGTGGCGGACTCCGCCGGGAGCTCCCACACGTCCAGGGTCGCGTCCATGAACTCGTCGCGCTCGAGCGTCGAGGCCCAGGGCAGGCCGTCACGGCGACGCTGCGCTGCCGACCGGGCCCGGTCGAATCGGCCCTTGGACGCGACGACGACCCGCTCCGTGGTGTCGCGCAGGACCGGGTTGCCGGGCCGTTGGAACGACCCCCAGGCGCACGATCCGGCTGACCCGCGCTGCTTCATCCAGACGATCTCGCCGCGCAGGAGCAGCCGGAGCCGGTCCTGCAGGATGCCCGTCACGTCGGCGGCCAGGGACCGGAACGGGCGTCGACCCAGGTTGGCGACGTTCACCGCGATCCGCCCGCCCGGCTCCAGGGTGCGCACGCACTCGGCGAAAACATCGGTGAGGACGTCCAGGTACTCCAGGTACGACGCCGGGACGTGACCCTCGCCGAGTTCGGTCTCGTAGTCCTTGCCGGCGAAGTACGGCGGCGACGTGACGACGAGTGCCACCGAGTCGTCGGCGACCGCCCGCATGTCGCGTGCATCACCACAGACGATCCGGTCCAGCGCCCGGTCGACCTGTGGGCCCGCCGGCAGCGCGGCCCGGTCGAGTTCCGGCGGCGTGAATCGGGCGTAGAAGTCGGATGCGTCGTGGGACTCGCGACGCGACACCCCGAACGACGACGTGGACGTGGGCGCCCTCCCGGAGGCCCGACCGGACCCGGCATCGGCGCCCGGGCCGTCCACGGGCGCGTCCCGACGCTCCGGGCTGCGAGGCATGGCGTGATCCTACGGGGCCGGTCGCCCGAGCCCCGTGATGCCTCCGGCGCCGATCAGTAGCGCAGGCCCGGGGCCCGGGTGCGGAACACGTCGGTCGCCAGTTGCGTCCCGAGCCTGGTCGCGTCCCAGCGGGAACCCTTGTTGTTGATGCCGGGACCGTCAGACCAGCCGTGCATGAGGATGATGTTCTCACCGACCGCCCGGATGATCTGGCCGGTGACGTGATCGGCCTCGTCCGAGGCGAGCCAGGCGACCAGCGGTGAGGACACCGCCGGGTCCATCGGGTTCCACTCGTCCTCGGGGATCTCGTCGGGCTCGATGACCGCCGGGGCGTTCGGCATGGTGGCGGTGATCCGCGTGGCGGCCGCCGGCCCCACCGCGTTCACCGTGACCCCGGCCTTGTACAGCTCCAGGCTCAGGGTCTGCGTCAGGCTCGCGATCGCGGCCTTGGCCGGCGCGTAGTTGGACTGACCGAAGTTCCCGGTGAGCCCCGCACCCGAGATCGTGTTGATGATGCGCCCGTTGACGGGGGCGCCGGTCTCCTTGTTCACTGCCCGCCAGTGGACCGCGGCGTGCTTGCAGGGCAACCACGTCCCTCGCAGGTGCACCCGGATCACGGCGTCGAAGTCATCGACGGACATGTTGAAGATCGCACCGTCGCGCACGATCCCGGCGTTGTTGACCAGCACGTCCAGTCGCCCGTGCTCCTCCACCGCCTGGGCGATCATCGCGCCCGACTGCTCCTCGTCGGCCACGTCCGCGTAGTTCGCAGTGGCGGTGCCGCCGCGGGACCGGATCAACTCGACGGTCAGGTCGGCGTCGCGCCCGGTGCCCTCACCCGAGACGTCGCCGCCCAGGTCGTTGACCACGACCGTCGCTCCGTGCTTGGCGAGCTCCAGTGCGTGTCCACGGCCGATGCCGTGACCGGCGCCGGTGACGATGGCGACCTTGCCGTCGAGCAGTCCCATGATCCTGTCCTCCTGGTGGATCCGCCGTCCGGATCCGTGCGCTGTCCGGGGCCGTCACGGGCCCCGGGATCTGACGGGTCGTCAGATCGTACGGTCCCGCCGCCGGGGGCGCGAAACCGAACGGCTGCGCGGCCGGGAGCGCCGGCGGGTCAGTCCGAGTACTGGTCCCGGAGGACGTGCTTGAGCACCTTGCCCGCCGGGTTGCGGGGCAGGAGGTCGACCACCTCGAGCTGCTCGGGCAGCTTCTGGTTCATGAGCCCCTGCTCCTTCAGGAAGGCGACCATGTCGTCGAACCCGATCGGCGGGGCACCCTCGGCCGGCTGCACCACCGCACAGACCCGCTCGCCGCTCGCCGGGTCCGGCAGGCCGATCACCGCCACGTCCGCGACCGATGGGTGCTGGTACAGCAGGTCCTCGACCTCCTTCGCCGAGACGTTCTCACCCTTGCGGATGATCACGTCCTTGAGGCGACCGGTGATGACCACGTTCCCGCGGTCGTCGATCCGGCCCAGGTCCCCGGTGCGGAAGTACCCGTCGTCGTCGAAGGCCGCTGCGTCGAGCGACGGGTCCAGGTAGCCGCGCATCACCTGAGGCGCCTTGGCGCGGATCTCACCCTCCTCGCCGGGGGCGGCGAGTTCGCCCTCGATCGTCACGAGCTTCAACTCGACACCCGGCATCGGCTTGCCCTCGCTGGTGGCCAGCTCCTCGTCGGAGTCCGTCGTCGACGCCATCGTCAGGATCGGCGCCTCGGTCAGCCCGTACCCCGACAGGACGGGTGCGCCGAACACCTCACGCATCTCGGCCACGAGCGCCGGCGGCTTCGGGGCACCACCACCGGGGAATCCGCGCACGTCGGGGAACACCGGGGACGGCTGCGAGCGCTGGTGGGCCAGGTAGGCCTGGTGGAACACGGTGCCGCTGCCGGCGAGCGTGACGTGCTCGCGCGACAGGACCTCGGGGGTCTCCTGGGGGTGGAACCCCTCCATGAGGATGTTGGAACAGCCTGACTGCAGGCTCGAGAACAGCCAGGTGATCCCGCCGATGTGGGTGAACGGGAACACGAGGGCATTGCGGTCCTCTGCGGTGAGGTCGAGACGCTCCCCCATCCCGAAGGCCACCGCTGCGATCGACGCGTCGGTGTGCTGGGCGCCCTTCGGGTCCGCGGTCGTGCCGGAGGTGTAAAAGAGCCAGCGAACCGGTTGGTCGTCGGCGTCGAGCGGCTCGCTGATCGGCGGCAGCGTCGACGGGTCGCCCTGGGGCAGGGTCCGGTCCGCCACCAGGACGCGCATCGCCGGCTGGTCGGCGGCGAGCTGGGTGGCCATCGCCTCGAAGTCGAAGCCGCGCCACACCGAGGGGACGACGAACAGGGCCGAGTCCGCCTGGGCCGTGATGAAGCCGACCTCCCGCTCGCGGTAGATCGGGAGCAGCGGGTTCTGGACGGCATCGAGCCGGCTGAGTGCGGCGACCAGCACGAGCGACTCGATCCAGGTGGGGAGCTGCCAGGACACCACCGTCCCCGGAGCCACCCCCTGGGCGAGCAGCCCGGCGGCGGCCCGCTCGGCCTCGGTCCGGAACTCGGCGAACGTCACCGTCCGCATGTCCTCGTCGACCGCCATGAGCGCGTCGGGGGTGGCGTCCACCCGAGCCTCGATCAGCTCCCACAACGTGCGACCCTGCAGCATCACGACCCCCTCGGTCGACCTCGTCGTCCTTCGACCGGCGCAGTCTAGGAACGGTGCCGACCACCGGGGTGACCGAGCCGGACGACGGCGGGGCGGCGGCGGCCCGGCACGACGATTCAGGGCGGCGGGCCGACCACCGTCGAGGGCGACACCGTCGTCGGGAGCACCGTCGTCGGGAGCACCGTCGTCGGGAGCACCGTCGTCGACGTGGTCTGGGGGACCTCCAGCTGGACCGGCCCCGACCCCCCGGTGCCCAGACCGAGCAGCACCCCGACCAGTCCGACGGCGGCCAGGACGGCGAACACCAGCGCGAAGAGCCAGATGCTGAAGGTGCGCGGCGGGCTCGGGTCCTCGGACCGGGAGCGACGTCGGCGCGCCATGACGCCCGCTACAGCACCGCGACCGGCGCGACGGGCGTGCTGCTCGCTCCGACCAGCGGCTCGGGCGCGGCGAGCAACAGCACGTCTCCCCGACCCTCCTCGGCGCAGGCCTCGGCCAGGTCCTCCAGGTCCCAGTTCTGCCCCTGGATCATCCCCATGTCGCGGATCTGGAGCAGGTGGACCGCCAGGCAGTCCGACCAGTCCGGTTGGGTGGGCGGAAACACCTCGTAGGCGTAGGTGTCGGTGAACGCGCCGGCCACGTCGTGTCGGTGCATCCACTCGACCGTGGCCGTGGACAGACCCGGGAGCGAGTGGGCGTCACCGACGGCGTAGCGCATGCGGTCGCCCTGCCGGTAGTGGCGCATCATCCCGGTGCGGACCAGGACGGCATCGCCCGGCTGCACGTCGACCTTCGCCAGCTCCGCCGCGGCGTCCAGGTCGTCGGCGGTGATCGCGTAGCCGGGGTCGATCTGGTCGAGCCGTTCGACACCGTGCACCCGGGCGACGTCGAGCAGGACGCCGCGGGTCACGATGGCCGGGAGCCGCTCGGCCCCCAGGACCGAGGCGCCGTACTGGGCGGTCACGGCCGTGGTCGGGTACCCGTTGTAGAGCAGGCCGCCGTAGGACACGTGGCAGAGCGCATCCACGTGGGTGCCGGCGCAGGTGGACATGAACACGACGTCGTCGGTGCCCTCCCAGATCCCGGGCGCGAACCGGTCGCGCTCGTTGAGCGAGGTCACCGTCAGGATCGGGTTGTAACGGCGTGCGGGTTGTCCCACCTGGATCCCGTCGGCCCGCAGGTCGACCGCCAGGTCGATCCGCCGGCCCGACCGCACGGCCCCCGTGCCCCGTCGGGCCGCCTCGGGCGTCAGCAGGTTGCCGCAGCCGAGCTGGTCATCGTCACCCCATCGACCCCAGTTGGAGACGCGGCGCTCCAGTTCGACCAGCTCGGGTGGCAGCGACACGTCGTCAGTCCCCCAGGACCATCACACCACGGGCGAGCCGTCCGTCGTGGAGCTCCTGGAGCGCCTGGTCGAAGCCCTCGATCGGATAGGTGGCGGTGACCAGCTCGTCGAGCTGGAGCCGCCCGGCGCGGTACAGGTCGATCATCAGCGGGATGTCGTGGGCGGGTCGCGCCGATCCGTAACGGCAGCCCATGAGCGACTTGTCGTTGTACATCGTGTTGACCACGAAGCTGGCCTCGGTCCCCATCCGCGGGACGCCGAGCATGACCACCCCGCCCCCGAAGTCCAGGAGGTCGGTAGACGTCCGGATCAGCGAGGTCGATCCGACGCACTCGAAGACCCAGTCGACGCCGTGGGGCCGGATCTCCTTGACCGCCTCGACCAGGTCGGTGTCGGGGCCCGGGCAGATGAAGTGGGTGGCGCCGAAGGACCGGGCGACCGACTCCTTGGTGGGGTTCGTGTCGACCGCGATGATCGGGAGCGCGTCGCTCAGGGCGAGCCCCTGGATCACGTTCAACCCGATGCCGCCGACGCCGATGACGACGGCCGACTCGCCGTGGGTGACCCGGGCCCGGTTGAACACGGCGCCAACACCGGTGAGCACACCACAACCGATGAGGCAGGCACTGGTCAGGGGGACGTCGTCGGGGATCGGCACCGCCGAGGTCGCCGGGACCACGGTCGACTCGACGAACACCGACGTGTTGGCGAACTGGAAGGCCTTCTCGCCACCGACGGTGAAGGGACGCGACAGCTTGCCCAGGCTGATGCGACAGAAGGTCGGCTTGCCGCGGGCGCAGGCCGCGCAGGTCCCGCAGTTGCCGAGGGTCGTGAGCACGACGTGGTCACCGACCTTGGTCGAGGTGACGTCGTCGGCGACGGCCTCGACGACACCGGCGCCCTCGTGGCCCAGCACGGCGGGCGTGGGGAACATGATCGTCCCGTCCATGACCGACACGTCCGAGTGGCACAGGCCGGCGGCCGCCAGACGGACCCGGACCTCACCCGGACGCAGGTCCCGGACCTCGACGTCGTCGCGCAGCGTGGCCTGCTCGCCGTCCCAGACGATTCCCTTCACACCGACCCCCTCGAGCCCCGACGCCGGAGTCGACGCCGTGGCGGATCGTAGCCGGGTCGTCCGGACGACCCACCGGTCGGGGGTCGCTCAGTTGCAGGCGGGGCTGCTGGACACGGTCCGTGACGCCGAGCCCTGGTTCCCCAGGCTGTCGACCGCGGTGGCGCTGAACGTGACGCCACCCGGGGACTGGGGGAACACGATCGAGACCGTCACCGACGAGCCGCCGGACTTGCTGCCGGACGTCGCCCCGGACCACGACAGGGTCGTGCCCTGGACTCCGGAGTCGTCCGAGGCCGACGCGGTGAACGTGCCGGAGTTGCCCCACGACACGCACGACGGGCCGCTGATCTTGACCGCTGGCCCGTCGACGTCGGGCGGCTCGGTGGTGGTCGTCGTCGGGGGCGGAGGAGGCGGCGGCGGGGGTGGGGGCGGCACGGGTGCCGGCTTCGGCGCAACGGTCGGGGCCGGCGACGAGCCGCCCTGTTGGCTCCCCTGGTTCGCCGCCACCGTCGGGGACGGCTCGAGCCCGGGAGTCGTCGTGGTCGTCGGGGTGTCGGCGGCCTCCGGGGTGACCGGGCCCGGGGCACCCGGTTCGACCGGACCGGGCAGCAGCGGCACCGTCGAGCTGGTCGTCGTGGTCGTGGAGCGGAGCGTCGGCGGCGGCGTCGGCGGCGGCGGCGTCGAGAGGACCTCCTCGACCCGGCCCCGGTCGAGCAACGTCGCCCCGGTGCCGAGGACCAGGGCCACGATCGCCAGCGCGGCGAGCGCCATGGGCCAGCGCCGTCGAGCGGGCCGGTGTGGCGGGAACCCGTCGGGCCTCCAGCGGCCTCCGCGGGGCACGCCGATCCGGGCGGGAGCCTCTGACAGGAACCGCTCCCGGGCCGAGATCGGCGCGGCCAGGACCGTCGACTGGGCGGCCAGGGCGAGCGCCGTCCCCGACAGCACCGCCTTGGGGACCCGGGACCGCAGCGAACTGCACCGCTCGCAACGGCCGATGTGGCGGGCGAAACGCTTGCGCCACAGGACGTTGAACCGCCCGTCCCAGGAGTCGGCGACCTCGTCCAGACCGTCGCACACCGAGCGGCCCGACCGGGCGATCAGCAACGCCGAGGTGGCGGCCTCCAGGCGTTCCTTCATCCGGTGGACCAACTGGTAGCCGTGGTCCCGGCTGACTCCCAGCGCGTCGGCCAGGTCCTGTCCGTCGAGCCCCTGGGCCAGGTGCAGCTCGAGGACCATGCGGTCGCGGTCGTCCAGACCGGCCGAGGCGTCCTGCAGGAGCGCGGCCAGGTCGGCCTGCGACGCACCTGGGTCCAGTCCGACCTCGTCGGACTCCTGACCGAAGGGAATGAATCCGTCCGTCGCGCCCACCTCATCGAACGCCGCCAGGTCCTGGGGATCGACGTCGTCGTCGGCCAGGTCGAGCCCGACCCCGCCCACGGCCGACAGCGAGACCTCCCGCTTCCGGTGACGGCTCCGTCGGTAGACCTCGTGTCGCGCGATCGCGTAGAGCCACGACTTCACCTTCTCCGGGTCCCGGAGCTGCCCGAGCCGCTCGGCCGCGGTGAGGAACACCTCCGAGGTCACGTCGGCCGCCGCATCGTCGTCGCGGAGCATGTGGACGCACATGGAGTGGATCCGATCCGCGTACCGGTCGTAGAGCGCAGCGAGCGAGCCGGAGTCGCCCTCCAGGATTCGTTCGACGAGCGCAGCGTCGGTGAGCGTGGACATCTGGTCGGGCCTCGCCGGGTCGGGCTGTGCGGGCTGGTGCCCCTCCAGTGTGCACCACGGAACAGCGTCACCGACCGGAGGGGGGCGGTCGGCCGCCTCGAGGGGGTCACGACCACTCACGATCGCCGGTTGCGCAGCCGCCGCAGCGCCGCCGACGGAGCGGCCATCGTGCCGCCGATGCAGATCAGTGCGCTCCCCAGCAGGGGGAGCAGGGTGTCGGGGTCGGCGAGGATCTGCGACACGTCGGGCTCCTGGTTCCGCAGCGGCCCGGTCGCCGCTGTCGGGGTCCAAGAGACCCGCCCACCGTGATCTGACACTTTCCGCAGGACCCGGGGTTCCGACCGGGTGCCCTGCGGGGCCTCCCGGGCCTCAGCTGGGCCAGACGAGGCCCTGGATCTCGGAGTAGGCGGCCAGCCCGTAGCTGCCGCCGTCCCGCCCCACCCCCGACTGCTTGAAGCCGCCGAAGGGGGCCTCGTGGTTCCGCTGGATCGTGTTGATGCCCACCACCCCGGACCGCAGCTGCGTGGCCACCTGCCAGGCCCGCGAGGTGTCGCCCGAGAACACGTAGCTGTAGAGACCGAAGTCGCTGTCGTTGGCGATGCCGATGGCCTCGTCCTCGTCGTCGAAGGGCACCACCACCACCACGGGACCGAAGATCTCCTCCCGCACTGGGGTCATGGTGTTGTCGCAGCCGACGAGCAGGGTGGGCTCGACGTAGAAGCCCGTGTCCAGGCCCTCGGGTCGTCCGCCGCCGACGGCCGCCTCGGCCCCCTCGGCCAGTCCGGCGGCGATGTAACCCTCGATCCGGCTCCGGTGCACGTCGGTGATGACCGGGCCGACCACGGTGTCCTTCTCGGTCGGTGGCCCGACCTTCATGAAGGCCGCCGCCGCCGAGAGCCCCTCGACGAGTTGGTCGTGGACGGAGCGGTGGACGATCACCCGGGTCGGCGCCGTGCAGATCTGACCCGAGTGGAACCCCCACACCGAGGCGATCCCCCCGATGGCCGCCTTCAGGTCGGCGTCATCGAACACGATGCAGGCACCCTTGCCGCCGAGCTCGAGCAGCAGCCGCTTCATCTGCCCTCCGGCCACCTCGCCGATGCGCCGGCCCACACCGGTCGAGCCGGTGAACGAGACCATGTCGGTCTGCGGGTCGTCGACGATCGCCTCTGAGGCCGGGATTCCGGTGCCACCGACCACGTTCACCACACCCGGCGGGAAGCCCGCCTCCTGGAGCAGTTCGACCATCCGGAACACCGCCAGCGGGTCCTGCGGGGCCGGCTTGACGACCACGGTGTTCCCCATCGCGAGCGCCGGTCCGATCTTGCCGGCCATGTTCACCATCGGGAAGTTGTACGAGGTGATGCAGCTCACGACGCCCACGGGCACCCGGTTGGCCGCAGCGTTGACGACCCCGCCGGGGGCCAGCACCGTCGCCGGCATGACCGCAGGCGGCAGGGGGTCCAGGGTCGGCTCGAGCGCACCCTTGGCGTACCGCCGCAGCCTGGCGGCGGCCTGTGGGACCTGGATCGTCTTGGTCGTGCGATGGGTCGCTCCGGTCTCGGCCTGCACCAGGGGCACGAGCTCGTCGGCCGCGGCGTCGATCAGGTCGGCGGCCCGGTCCAGCAGCCGGGCGCGTTCTGAGGGCGAGGTCCGCGACCACGACGGGAACGCGGCCGCTGCGGATCCGACCGCCGCCCGGGCCTGCTCGACGCTCGCCTCGGGCGCCTCGGCGACGACCTCCTCGGTCGCCGGGTTGACGACCTCGTAGCGGGAGTCCGGCTCGACGGCGACCCCGTCGATCACCAGGGAGTACGTGCGTGTGGCCATGCCGCCGACGCTACCGGCCGCCGCCGGCGACGGTCAGATCCGTCGGACCGGGCGGTCGGCGCGATCAGGGCTCCAGGTCGAGCCCGAGCAGCGAGATGGCATTGCCGCGCACGAGCTTCCGCTGGATGTCGGCCGGGAGGTCGCCCATGAGCTTCACGGCCACCTCCTTGGAGTGCGGCCAGGTGGAGTCGGAGTGCGGGTAGTCGGTCTCGAAGCAGACGTTGTCGATGCCGACGGCCTCGATGTTCGCCAACCCGTAGACGTCGTCGAAGAAGCAGCCGAAGATCTGGCGGTAGTAGTAGGAGCTGGGCGGCTCGGGCACCAGGTCGGCGATGCCACCCCAGCCCCGGTTCTCCTCCCAGACCTTGTCGGCCCGCTCGATGATGTAGGGGATCCAACCGATCTGGCCCTCGGAGTAGGCGAGCTTCAGCTCGGGGAACCGCACCAGCACGCCCGAGAACAGGAAGTCGGTCATCGAGGCCATGGCGTTGTTGAACGTCAGGGTGGACCCGACGGCCGCGGGCGCGTCGGCCGAGGTCGAGGGCATCTTCGACGACGACCCGATGTGCATGTTGACGACCGTGCCCGTCTCGGCACAGGCGGCGAACAGCGGGTCCCAGTGGCGGTCGGGGTCGTGGACCGACGGCAACCCGAGGTAGGCGGGGATCTCCGAGAACGTGATGGCCCGACCACCGCGTTCGGCGTTGCGGCGGACCTCGGCCGCAGCCAGTTCCGGGTCCCAGAGCTGCACGATGGCGAGCGGGATCAGTCGACCGTCACTCCCGGCGCACCACTCGTCGAACTGCCAGTCGTTGTAGGCACGCACGCAGGCGTCGGCGAGCTCCTTGTCCTGCGCCTCCAGGAACCGCTGCCCGCAGAACCGGACGAAGCTGGACGGGAACGACATCGACGCCTCGGTCCAGTTGGCATCCATGTCCTCCAGCCGGGCGGCAGGGTCCCAGCAACCCCGACGCATCTCGTCGTAGGTGATGGGGACGACCTGGACCTGGTCGCGTTCGAAACCGACTGCGGCCTCGAGGCGGGTGAGCGGGAACCGGCCGTCCTCGAAGGACCACCAGTCACCGACCTCGCCGTCGTCGTCCGGTTCGAAGCTGAACACGCCGCCGACGAAGTTCATCGTCCCCCGCTGGCGGAAGGACCGGGGGCCGGCGTCGGCGAACCTCGCGGGCAGTCGGTCCTGCCAGACGCCGGGCGGTTCGATCACGTGGTCGTCGACCGAGACGATGCGGGGGATGTCGGCCTCGGCGTTGGTGATGGCGGCGGTCTGGTCCATGCGCTCAGGCTACCCCTCGGACTGAAACACGTTCTAGCGCGACCCGGGGTCGGTGCCGTCACCGGCATCGCCGTCGGTCCGGCGCACCAGGTCGATGAGTGGACCCAGGACGGGGTCCATCTGGGACGACGTCAGCGTGCTGCCGCCGTCGAGCACCACGTTCTGGCCCGTCAGGTAGGCGCAGCGGTCGTCCAGCAGGAACGCGATCAGCTCCGCGGTCTCCTCGGCTGTGCCGAGCCGGCCCATCGGCGTCCGCCGCTCCAGACCCTCCAGGGTCGGGCCGTCGGCCAGGAGCACCTCGTTGAGTGGGGTCCGCACGAACCCGGGGGAGACGCAGTTCACCCTGACGGCCGGCGCCCACTCGAGCGCAGCGGACCGGGTGAGGGCGATGACGGCGGCCTTGGCCGCCGCGTAGGGCGCCTCACCCAGCGTGGGTCGCACCCCCGACACGCTCGCCACGTTCACCACTGCGGCCGGACGGCCCGTCGCCCGGTGGTGGGCCCGCAGGTGGGGCGCTGCGACTCGGAGTCCGAGGAGCGTCCCGGTCACGTTGACCCGCCAGATCAGGTCGACCTCACGTTCGGTGTAGTCCTCGAGCGGCTTCAGGTTCCCGACCCCTGCGTTGTTGACCAACCCCGAGATGCCGCCCAAGGTGTCGACGGCGCGGTCGATGGCGGACTCCAACTGCTCGGCGACGGCCACATCGGCGGGGAGGGCGAGGCCGCCGACCTCGGCTGCGACCCGTGCGGCACCGTCGGCGTCGCGGTCCAGGACTCCGACGTCGACCCCACGCCCGGCGAGCAGGCGACACGTCGCCGCCCCGATGCCCGATGCGCCTCCGGTGACGACGACCCCGCTCACCCTGCGACTCCACCGTCGGTCGTCGCGTCCGGGTCACCTCGAGGTCCGTCGATCACGACGTGTGGTTCCTCGGTCACGATGAACTCGATCCGCTCGACGTCCAGGAACCGGCGCTCATCGGGTGCGACGAGCTCGGAGTATGCGGGCTCCGAGATGAACGCCAGGAAGTCGTCGATCGTCCGGTACCACTGCACCGCGACGCCGTCGAGGTCGTCGTTGCCCGACAGGCCATCGGGCCGGTGGCGGACGTGTTGTTCGTACCGGACGATGTGCCGGGCGAGGTCGGGGGTCCCTGCGATCAGCGGGCCGTGGTGACCCCGCCAGTGCGCCACGAACTCCTCACGGGACAGGTCGGGGTGACGGCGGAGCAACGCGAACATGACGACCACGGGGCCTCCCGGCGGAACGATCGGCGACGCCGGTCCGACCGGCGCCCGTCGAGGTTAGGCTCACGCCGTGAACCCGCGCCGCGACACCCACGAGCACTTCCGCAACATGCCGATGTTCGCCGACTGCTCCGACGCCGAACTCGACGAGATCGACCGTCTGGCCGACGAGGTGCACGTCCCGACCGGACGCACCGTCATGCGGCAGGGCGACCTGGGACAGGAGTTCGCCGTGATCGTCTCTGGGACCGTCGACATCGTTCGCGACGACGTCGTCGTGGCGCAGCTCGGCCCGGGCGACTACTTCGGCGAGATCGCGCTGCTGGAGGCGATCCCCCGGACCGCCAGCGTCGTGGCCACGTCGGACCTGGTGCTCGAGGTGATCGACCGCCGCGGGTTCAACACCCTGCTCGACGACCTCCCGTCGATCAGCCGTTCGATGCTCAAGGGCATGGCGCACCGGCTGGTCGAACTGGAACGGGACTGCCAGCAGCTCCGCCAGGCCGCCGACGGCGGCGGTGGCTGACCCGCTGCCGGTCAACCGACGACGAGCGGCCAGACCTCGGTCCCGAAGCATTCGACCTGCTCGACGTACGCAGCGGGCGACGCGGCGACGAACCTGACCTGGATCTGGTTCGCGCCCACCTTCGTGTACCGGCGGACCGCCTCGGCGACCTGCTCGGCACTCCCGGTCAGCGTCCAGTCCGGTAGCCCGTCACCCGGGTGACCGATCGCGATCGGCGCCCCGTTGATCCCCAGGTCGAAGGCCTCGGGCAGGCCGGCTGCGGCCCGCTCGGATCTGATCGTCTCCACGGCGGATCGCATGCCCGACGATGGGGGGCCCTGCGGGAGCCAACCATCACCCAGGCGGGCGGCCCGGCGGATCGCGGGTGGCGAGGAGCCACCGACCCAGATGGGTGGACCGCCGGGTCGGGCGGGACGGGGACGCATCCCGATGCCGAGCTCGGCACCGGGCCCGCCCACGGTCGGGTACTCCTCGGCGAACGCGGCCCGGATCACCTCGATCGCCCGGTCCGTCACAGGACCACGACCGTCGTAGTCGGCGCCCAGGACCGCGAACTCACTCGCCAGGTGGCCCGCGCCGACGCCGAGCACCGCCCGGCCGCCCGTCAGGTGGTCGAGCGTCGCGAACGCCTTGGCGGTGACCAGCGGGTGCCGGTAGGCCAGGACGTACACGTGGCTCAGGAGCCACACGCGTTCGGTGAGTGCTCCGAGCCACGCCAACGTGGCGACGGTGTCGTACCAGGTCGTCGACATCGACTCGTCCGCGGGCCGAGGGATGCCGACGTGGTCACACACCGCCACGTACCCCGCCCCGGCCCGATCGGCCGCAGTGGCGATCGCAGCGAGCTCGGGTGGCCCGGCGGCCGGCTCCCAGTCCTGGACGTAGATGGTCGACTGGGACTGGATCGGGAGCTGGATCCCCCACACGACCTGACCGGGCGGGATGATCGCCGCCATCAGTGGGCGCCCCGGGCCTCGGCACGGGCCGCGGCCACGACGACGGCCGGCTCCTCCCGGTCCGCGTCGAATGACGAGACACCGACCCGGAGCGCCAACGACCAGGACTCGGCCCCGTCATCGACGGGGAGCGCAGCCACGCCTCGGACACGGTCGACGATCGGCGTGCCCGCTGCGTCCGCACCTGCGGGCACCACGAGCAGGAACTCACCCGGACCCACTCGACGCAGGAGGTCGGTCGAGCGGATGAGCGGCTCGAGCCGTTGACGCAGCACCTCCTCGAGACGGCCGTCGGGGGGAGCCGAGTCGCTCTCGCCTCCAGCGAGCGACGCAACCACGACGGTCGCCGGCGAACCGGCGGCCCCGAGTCGCCGCAGGAACGCCGTCGCGTCCCCCAGCGCGGCCTCGAGCGCGACGTCGTCGTCGGGTTCGGATCCGGAGCCCGATGGCGTCCCGTTCACCCGCGCTCCGATCCCCAGATCCCGACGAAGCTCACCATCTCCCCCGGGTAGCCACCCAGGTTGTGGGTGAGGGCCAGTCCCCGGTCCGCGGTCAGGATGCGCCGGTCCTCAGGGGCCTCCCCACGGAGCTGGAGCCAGCACTCGAAGAGCATCCGCAGGCCAGAGGCGCCGACCGGGTGGCCGAAGGACTTCAGCCCACCATCGGTGTTGACCGGTAGGTCGCCGTGCAGGTCGAACACACCGGCCTCGCAGTCCTGCCACGCCCGCCCACGTTCCGAGAAGCCCAGGTCCTCCATCAGCACCAGCTCGGTCGGGGTGAAGCAGTCGTGGACCTCAGCCATGGCGAGCTCGCGGCGCGGGTCGGTGATCCCCGCCTGCGCGTACGCGTCCCGGGCTGCGGTCTCGCACTCGGGGAAGTGGGTGTAGTCGTAGTCGGGATCCAGGAGTCCCGATCCGTTGCCGGCGACGAACGACAGGGCCTTCACGTAGATGGGTGAGTCGGTGTAGCGGTGGGCGTCCTCGGCCCGCACGACGACCACCGATGCCGCGCCGTCTGCGACGCCGGCGCAGTCGAACACCGACAGCATCCCCGCCACCTCGGGCATGGCGCAGATGGCATCGACGTCCATCTCACGGCGGAACTGCGCCCGCGGGTTGCGGGCTCCGTTCGAATGGTTCTTCGATGCGATCCGGGCGAGGGTGCGACGCAGTTCATGCGGATCGACGTCGTACTTCTCCGCGTATGCCGGTGCGACCAGCGAGAACATCGCCGCTGCGGTCAGCGTCCGCTGCGTGCCGTCGTTCGGGATCGGGAACGCGTTCAGGCCCTGGTACCCCGAGTCCTTGACCTTCTCGACGCCGACGGCCGTCGCGATGTCGTAGGCACCCGAGGCCACGGCGTAGCAGGCCTGGCGGAGCGCCTCGGACCCGGTGGCGCAGTAGTTCTCGACACGCGTGACCGGGACACCCTCGAGCTTGAGCGGTGCGGCGAGCGTGATGCCCGACATGCCCGACTGGGCCGTGCCGAGCCACCAGGCGTCGATGTCGGCGGGACGCAGGCCGATCGCGTCGAGCGCCTCGACCGTCGCGTCGATCGCCAGGTCGTCGACGCCGCGGTCCCAGTGCTCCCGGAACGTCGTGCAGCCCATCGAGACGATCGCGACACGATCGGCGATGCCGTGGCTCCCCATCAATCGGCCTCCTCGACCCCGACCGCGCCCGGGACCGGGCGGGCCTTCCAGAAGTAGTTGGCGATCCCATCTGCCGTACCGATCCGCCGGAAGGTCATCTCCACCGGCAGCCCGATGTGGACGTCAGCGGCGGCGACGTCGGTGAGCTCGAGCGGAAGGCGGCCACCGTCGTCGAAGTCGCACACGGCGAAGACGACCGGTGGTGACGGCGAGTACGCGAGCGAGTCGACCGTGAAGGTGGCGACCGTGGCCCGGTGGTCCGCCATGGGAGCTGCGTCCATGTCGTCGACCGCCTGTCCCCGGTACGAGACCCTGGCCGGCGGGAGGTGGACGGCGCCGCTGCTCCGGTCCCGTGTCCCGACGAAGCCGTACTTCCACTCGCCCCGCCGCTCGGCGGCAGCGGCCGACATGCGCGCCGGTTCCGGACGGTTCGGCGGCTGCACCGGGAGCACTCCGCGCCAGGCCAGGTACTTGCCGTACGGGAGCGGGCGCCCGAGTCCCACCTGCTCGGCGACACTCGGCCCCGCCAGCGCCGTGTCCGTGCGACGGAGCAGGGTCACGTCGGCGCCATCGGCCAGCGACACCAGCGCCACCACCTCACCGGCGGCCGAACGCTCCAGCAGGTCGGCGAGCAGCAGTCCCGGGTGGGCGGCACCGGTGAACCCGACGCTCCGGTCCAATCGGTCGGTGACCTCCACGCCGGAGGCACCCAGCCGCTTGGCCAACCCCGCCCCGGCCCGGGGATGGGGTGAACTCACGGCGACCCTCGCCACGTCGCTGTCGCTCAGACCACAGTCGCCCAGCGCGCGATCCCAGCCGTCCAGGGCGAGCTCGTCGTAGCGCTGCTGACCGAAGCGCTCCTCCCAGGCGTGGACACGCAGTTCCCCGGGCGCCCGCCACCGATCCAGGAACTCATGCGTCGCTGACGCGCCCCCCAGGTGCTCGGCGACGAGGGGCGCCACGTCATCGTCACCCACCAGCACCGCCGAGCCGGCGTCGCCACCTCCGGACTCATCGGTCGACCCGGCCAGCCCGGTCCGGACGTCGCCGGCGATCACGGCCACCAGTGGATCGGTCGAACGGAGCGCGTTCCGGAGCGCAGACGCCGCCCCGCGCAGACCGGGGCCGGCGTCGAGCGTCGCCACCCGGGACGGCAGGCGGAGCGCGGCGTGGAGCAGCGGCGCAGCCGACTTCTCGGCATAGACCGAGGCAGTCGTGGCGAAACTGAGCGACTCGACGCTCCCGGGATCGACTCCGCAGCGGAGCGCGGCACGAGCCGCAGCGACACCGAGCGTGACGGGATCCTCGTCGTACGAGGCGACCGCCCGGGTCCCGGCACCTCCCTTGGATCCCAGTACCGCAGCGATGTCGGATCGATCCAGACGCCAGTGCGGCAGGTGTCCACTGACGCCGATGATGCCCCTCATGTCCGCTGTCCTCACTCTCAGTGCCCACCCCGGCACCCACATCGTTGCGGTCGCCCCGGAGCCGGAGCAGTCTAGGGTTCGAGGGCGGGCGAACCCGCACCCGACCGCTGGCCCGGGCGGGACCGTCCGAGGAGAGCCACCGATGTCCACGGAACAGGGTGCACAGCGTCGGGCCAGGCGTCACGACGAGATCGTGGCCGCTGCCAAGGAGTTGGTCGGGACCCGCGGGCTGGAGGGGTTCACGATGCAGGCGCTCGCCGATCGGGTCGAGTGCGCGGTCGGCACCATCTACACCTACTTCCCGTCGAAGTCCTCGCTGCTCGCCGAGCTCATGGGCGATGCCGTCCGACTGCTCCTCGACACCTACCGAACCGCCGCAGCGGGCTGGGAGCGGCAGCTCGAATCGCTCTCCGCCGATGTTGCAGCCATCGCGAGGATCCTGGCGTTCACCGACCTGTTCGTCGAGAGCCAGGTCCTCCATCCCGATGAGTTCCGATTCCTCCAACTGCTGATCACCACGCCCGAATCACTGATCGACCCCACCGACGTCCCGTCGGTGCTCCCGCCCTCGCTCGAGTTCCTGGGCGAGGTTCACGGGTTGATCGAGGGCGCGGTGCGAGCCGGCGCCCTGTCCCCCGCCCGGCACGACGACGACACCCTCCGGCGGACGCTGCGCTGGACCGGCGCCGTCCACGGGGCGCTGCTCGTCTCGAACGTGGCGCAGGTCTCGGGACTGCCCCGCGCCGACGCCTACGACGCCCGAGTGCTCGCCCGATCGGTCACCGCCGACCTCCTGGCCGCCTGGGGTGTGGCACCGTCGGTCCTCACGGCGGCAGGTGCGACCTCCTCGGGACTGACCGAGGTCGACCTGACTCCCCTGACGGACCCGGTCACCACCACCTGAACCGCCGGCGCCCGCACCACCAGCCGGTCGGTGACCGTTCAGTCGGCCCGTGACCGACGCTGCAGCGCAGCGCCCACCATCGCCATGCCGGCCAGCAACAGGATGCACGCGAGCACGACGACGATCTCGGTCCGGGCTCCCGTGAAGGCGAGCGACTTGGTGCTGCCGTAGGTCGACACGACCTGCCGGTTCACCGCCGACTCCTGTTTGCCCTGAACCTCAGCCGTGGGCTGTGGGCCGCCCACGTTGTCAATCGTCACCGGCGGTGACGGGATCGTCGTGGTGCCGAGCACCTCGGTCGGCACCGTCGTCGACGTCGTCGGTGATGTCGTCGTCGTCGGAATCGTGGTGGTCCCGCCGACCTCCGTCGGAACCGTCGTCGTCGTCGACGTGGTCGGAACGGTCAAGGGAACCGTCGAGGTCGTGTTCGGTGTCGTGGTCGACGTCGTCGGGACAACGGACGTGGTGGTCGTCGCTGGAACGGTCGTGGTCGTCGTCTCCGGGACCGTTGAGGTCGTCGCCGACACCACCGTCGTGGTCGTCGTGCCAGGCGGCGGCGTCGTCGTGGTCGTGGTCTCCGGGACCGTCGTGGTCGTCGTCTCCGGCACGGTCGTGGTCGTCGTCTCCGGCACGGTCGTGGTCGTCGTCTCCGGGACCGTCGTGGTCGTCGTGGTCTCCGGGACCGTCGTGGTCGTCGTGGTCTCCGGGACGGTCGTGGTCGTCGTGCCAGGCGGCGGCGTCGTCGTCGTCGTGGTCTCCGGCA
>CAIYGQ010000069.1 GCA_903925745.1 uncultured Actinomycetes bacterium
CCTGTACGTCACGAACTGAGCGAACGGGTCCCCGGCCGACGGCCGGGGACCCCAGCCCACAATGGTCGCCCTCAAGAAGCTCGGACAGCTGCTCGTCACCGTCATTCTGGTGACCCTGTTCGCGTCGTTGCTGCTCGAACTCCTCCCCGGTGATCCGGTCGAGGTGCTCGTTCCGTTCGGCAGCGACGAGCAACGCGAGCTGGTCCGCCAGGACCTGGAACTCGACCAGCCGTTCATCGCCCGCTACGGGGCGTGGCTGGGCGGGTTCGTCACCGGCGACATGGGCAGCTACTACGCCGTGAGTTCGACGCGTCCGGTGTCCGAGCGTGTCGTACAGGCCCTGCCCGTGTCGCTCGTGTTGATGATCTACGCCCAGCTGATCGCGCTGGTCATCGCGATCCCCGTCGGTGTCATCGCCGCCTACCGCAAGGACTCGTTCTTCGACCGGATGTCGAACACCTCGGCCTTCGCCATGCTCGCCATCCCCACGTTCGCGCTCGGGTTCGTGCTGCAGTACTACCTGGCGGTCAAGCTCGGATGGTTCAAGGCGACGGGCTACGTGCCGTTGACCGAGAACCCGACGGAACACCTGCAGACGGTCGTGCTCCCCGTGATCACGCTCGCGGTCGGCCAGGTCGCGGTCTACATGCGGCTGCTCCGCAGCGACATGATCGCCACCCTCCAACAGGACTTCATCACGATGGCCAAGGCGAAGGGCCTGCAGAACAAGCGGATCCTCTTCCGTCACGCCCTGCGGCCGTCGTCCCTCACCCTGTTGACCGTGGCGGGCCTGAACGTCGGCACGCTGATCGGTGGCGCGCTCATCGTGGAGGTCGTCTTCCAGATCCCGGGGATGGGCTTCCTGCTCGCCGAGGCGATCTCGACCCGCCAGATCGTGGCCTTCCAGTCCATGGTGGCGATCATCGCCATCTTCTACGTGCTGGTGAACTTCGGCGTCGACATCCTCTACAGCGTCCTCGACCCGAGGATCCGGCGGTGAGCGGGGACCTCCCGGTGGGCCGGGACACGAGCGTGACCCACCTCGACCCGTCGGCCGAGGTCACGGCGCTCGCGGTGACCGCGGACGAACTCGAGCCACTCGATCCGAACCGGTCACGGCGGGCCGGACTGGGTGTCGCCGCCTGGTTGTCGCTCGGCTGGATCGTGGGGCTGGCGACCCTCGCCGTGATCGCCCCGTTCACCCCACTCCCGGACCCCGAGGTCAGTGATTCGATGCTCGCCCGGCAGGGTCCGGTGGTGAACCAGTGGCTGCTCGGCCTCGGCGCGCTGGTGGTGCTCGGAATCACCTACGCGCTCGTGTCCTCCGCGGTCCGTCGTTCGGATCCCGACGGGAACCGGCTCCGGGCGGTGCGCGTCACCTTCGGGGTGATCGCTGCGGTGATCCTGCTGGTCACGCTCGCGATCCACATCAGTCGGAACCAGTCGTCACTGCTCGGCGCGGACACGATCGGCCGGGACATGCTCAGCCGCATCGTCTACGGGACCCGGACCTCGTTCATCATCGGCTTCGGCGCCGTGGCCTTCGGCATGGTGATCGGCGGATTCCTGGGCCTGGTGACCGGATTCTTCCGTGGCCGGGTCGACGGGATCATCACGCCGGCCATGACCATCCTGCTCGCGATCCCCCAGTTCGTCCTGGCCCTGGCCCTGGTCACCGTCCTGGCCTCGGGCGACGACACCAGCAGCACCCGCCGGATCCTGGTGGTGGTGCTCGGCCTCGGCATCGTGTCCATCCCCATCCTCGGCCGCATCACCCGGGCGAACACCCTCGTGTGGTCCGAGCGGGAGTTCGTCCTGGCCTCCAAGGCCATGGGCGCCAAGAGCTGGCGGATCATGTTCCGGGAGGTGCTCCCGAACGTCCTGCCGGCCATGATGTCGATCGCGCTGCTCGGCGTCGGCATCGCGATCGTCGCCGAGGGCGGGCTCAGCCTCTTCGGCGTCGGCGTCCAGCTGCCGACCCCGTCGTGGGGCAACATCATCGCCGAGAACCGCGACCAGCTCCGCCGCTCGCCGCACATGGTGATGATCACGGTGATCGTGCTCTTCGTGACCGTCCTGGCGCTCAACTACCTGGCCGATGTCGTCGCCAAGCGCTTCGAGGTGCGGGAGTCGGTGCTGTGAGCGACGCGCCGACACCTCCCGGCACTGCACAGGTGGTCGACACCGGTGCCCTCCCGTGGACCGGACCCCTGCTGGAGGTCCGCGACCTGCGCACGTCCTTCCGCACGCCACGCGGGTTGGTGCGCGCCGTCGACGGCGTCTCCTTCACCCTGCAGCGCGGGCAGACCCTGGGCGTCGTCGGGGAGTCCGGATCCGGGAAGTCGGTCCTGTCCCGGTCGATCATGGGGCTGCTCGCCTCCAACGCCGAACGGTCCGGAGAGGTCTCCTTCGAGGGTCGGGACATCTCGAACCTCTCCCCGGCGGGCTACCGGGAGCTCTGGGGCGACGAGATGGCCATGGTCTTCCAGGACCCGATGACCGCACTCAACCCCGTGATGAAGGTCGGCCGCCAGATCACCGAGTCGCTCCGGTACCACCTCGGCATGGACAAGTCCGAGGCCCGCGAGACCGCGATCGCGCTGCTCCGCGCCGTCAAGATCCCCGAGCCCGAGCAGCGCTTCGACGCCTACCCCCACGAGATGTCGGGTGGAATGCGCCAGCGGGTGGTGATCGCCGTCGCGCTGGCCTGCGGCCCGAAGCTCCTGCTCGCCGACGAGCCCACGACGGCGCTCGACGTCACCGTCCAGGCCCAGATCCTCGACCTCCTGGCCGTGCAGCAACGTGACCGGTTCATGGCCGTCATCCTCGTGACCCACGACCTGGGTGTGGTCGCAGGACGCGCCGACCACATCGCGGTGATGTACGCCGGGCGGATCGTCGAGACCGCACCGACCGCCGTGTTGTTCAGCGAGATGCAGATGCCCTACACCGAGGCGCTGCTGTCGGCGATCCCGAAGCTCAACCAGGCGTCCCACACGCGGCTCGCCGCGATCGGCGGCCGTCCGCCCGACCTGCTGAACCCGCCCCAGGGGTGCGCGTTCAGCCCACGCTGCCCCTACGCCCAGGAGCGCTGCCACCTCGAGCAGCCACCGCTCCAGGAGGCGGCCACCCCGGGCCACTACTTCGCCTGCTTCCACCCGGTCGGCTCCCCCGAGACCCGGGCCATCAAGGAGCGGCTGGAACTCGAGCGGCTCATGGCGACCGCCCCGGTGGCGCACCCGCCGGCCGCGCCACCGGTCGCCGCGCCACCGGTGCCTCCGCCGGTTCCTCCACCGCTTCCCCCGACCGATCCGGGAGTCCACTGATGGCCGGCAGCGGCACCGCGCACCTCCGGGCCCCCGAGGAGGTCCTCCTCCGGGTCGAGAACCTGGTCGTCGAGTTCAAGGCCGGCCGCAAGGGTGTGGTCTCGGCGGTGTCGAACATCTCCTTCGACGTCGCCGAGGGCGAGACACTCGGGCTGGTGGGCGAGTCGGGGTGCGGCAAGTCCACGACCGGCAAGGCGGTGATGCAGCTGCCCCCGCCGACGAAGGGTTCGGTCCGGCTCGACGGCGTCGAGCTCACGGACCTCAAGGGGGAGGCGCTCCGCCAGGCCCGGCCCGGGTTCCAGATGATCTTCCAGGACCCGATCTCCTCGCTGAACCCGCGGCGCAACGTCTCCGAGATCATCCAGGAACCGCTGAACGTCTGGAAGGTCGGTTCCGAGGAGGAGCGTCGGGCCAAGGTCCTCGAGCTGCTCGGCGCGGTCGGCATCGACCCGGATGCGGCCGCGTCCCGCAAGCCCTTCGAGTTCTCTGGCGGCCAGTGCCAGCGCATCTCGATCGCCCGGGCGGTGATCACCGACCCGCGCCTCATCATCTGCGACGAGCCGGTCTCGGCCCTCGACGTCTCGGTCCAGGCCCAGATCCTCAACCTGCTCGAGGACATGAAGGAGCGGTACCGGCTCACGATGGTCTTCGTCGCCCACGACCTGGCCGTGGTGAAGAACGTGTCGGACCGCGTCGCCGTGATGTACCTGGGCAAGATGTGTGAGATCGGCCCCCCCGACACGATGTACCGGGCGCCCGCCCACCCCTACACCGCCGCGCTCCTGGCCGCGATCCCGCTGCCGGATCCGTCCGTCGACCCCGGGGCCACCCAGCACCTCGGCGGCGAGCTCCCGTCACCGCTCGACCCACCGAGCGGGTGTCGGTTCCGGACCCGGTGCCCGCGTGCCCACGAGGTCTGCGCGCAGTCCGAGCCGCAGATGCAGAAGGTCGGTGACGGCCACTACGTGGCCTGCCACGCTCCGCTCGTGACTCCGGTGGCTGCGCCCGGCGTCCACTGAGCCCAGAGGGCGGCGGTCCCGTGGAGCTCCACGTCCCCGGCGTGCTCGAGGCCGTCGAGCACGCCGACCCCGACCACCCGGCGCTGGTCCACGCGGGCCGGACCTGGACCCGGCGCCAGGTGGGCGACCGGTGCCGCCAGTTCGCCCACGTCCTCGCCCGGGCCGGGCTCGGCCGCTCGGGGCCCCACGACTCGCTCCCCCGCTGGTCCACCGTCCAGGACCGGGTGGCCCTCTACCTGCACACCGGGCCCGAGTACCTGGAGTGCATGGTGGGCGCGTGGGTGGCGGGCGCCGTGGCGGTCAACGTCAACTACCGCTACGTCGCCGACGAGCTCACCCACGTCCTCGACGACGCCGGTGTGCGCGCCGTGGTGGTGCACGGTCGCTACTCCCGGACGCTGGCCGACGTGCTGCCCCGGCTCCGACGACGCCCCGAACTGATCCTGCAGGTCCCCGACTCGGGCGAGGAACCGCTGCTGCCCGGGGCCCGGTGGTACGAGGACGCAGTCGGATCCGCACCGGCGGCGCCCGAGGCGCGGTGGCGCGACGAGTGGAGCGGCGACGACCGGTACCTCTGCTACACCGGCGGCACCACCGGGTTGCCCAAGGGGGTGCTGTGGCGGCAGGCGGACTTCCTGGTCGCGGCACTCGGGGTGCGACACCGGGACGGTTCCGACCACGAGTCGATCGAGGAGGCGGCTGCAGCCGCGAGCGGACGTGTCCGCGCCCTGCCCGCACCCCCGTTCATGCACGGCGCCGCGCACTGGAACGCCCTGTCCTGCTGGGTTGCCGGGGGCACCGTCGTGCTCCCCGACCACCCGGACCGGGTGGATCCGGCGGACCTGGTGGCGGTGGCCGCTCGGGAGGACGTGACCTCGCTCCTCCTGGTCGGTGACCCCATGGCCTGCCCGCTCGTCGACGAGCTCCGACGGAACGGGGCGACGCTCCCGTCGCTGCGCCACATCGTCTCCGGCGGTGCCGTGCTCTCGCCGGCGACCCGGGCGCAGCTGTTGGAGCTCCTGCCCGGCGTGACCATCATCGACGTCCTGGGCTCCACCGAGTCCGGACGCCAGGGGGTGGCGACCGTGGACGCAACGACCCCTCGTGACCACGGGTTCTCCCCGTCGACCACCTCGGTCATCCTCGACGAGCACCGCAGCCGTGTGCTCGCGCCGGACGACCACAGCGTCGGCTGGCTGGCCCAGCGCGGTCGGGTGCCGGTGGGGTACCTCGGGGACCCGGAGCGGTCGGAGGCCACCTTCCCGGAGATCGACGGTGTCCGCCACGCCGTGCCGGGCGACCGGGCCCGCTGGCGCGACGACGGAACGATCGAGTTGCTCGGCCGCGACTCCGTGTGCGTCAACACGGGCGGTGAGAAGGTCTTCGTCGAGGAGGTCGAGCAGGCACTGCGCCTCCACCCGGACGTGATGGACGTCGTCGTCTGCGGGCGCCCGTCGGAGCGATGGGGCGAGGAGGTCGTCGCGGTCGTCCAGCTCCGTGACGGATCGACGGCGACCGACCGGGAGCTCATCGCGGCAGCCGGCGGCAGCGTCGCCCGCTACAAGCTGCCGAAGGCGATCCTCCGGGTCCCCGGTGTCGTTCGGTCACCGTCCGGGAAGGCCGACTACCGCTGGGCCCGCAGGGTGGCCGCCGGGGCCGGGCTCAGTCCTTCGTCGCGACCGCGTTCGGGGTGACGTTCATCTTCGGCGCGTAGGCCTCGACCTCGACCTCCCGGGCCGTGCCGACGACGGCCGCGCGCAGGTCCTCCGAGCACGACGGGCACGGTCCGTGGAACGGTGAACTCGTCGAGCTCCCGCACCGGGGGCAGTCGAACGCGTGGACCAGGAGGTCGTCGCCCGGGGCTCCCACGCCCGGTCCACGGTCCCCGGTCCCGGTCCGGTCCCCGGTCTCGTTCCGGTCCCCGGTGCGCCCCAGTTCCGACACGGCCGCATGCTCGCGCATCCCCGACCTGCAGGGGTGGACGCTCCCCCGTCGCTCCGCCCCGGCCCCGGGTCCCGGCGGGTGGCCTGTCACGGGGGGCGGAGCCCGCACGGACTAGGTTGGCGGCGTCCGGCAGGTGCCGGCCACCACGTCATGGCGAACGACTCCACCGCTCCCCTCGCACCGACCACCCCGCCGCGCGTGGTCGTCATCGGTGCCGGTCCAGCCGGCCTCACCGCCGCCTACCAGCTGACCAAGGCGGGCGTCCCCTCCACCATCCTCGAGTCGACCGACGTCGTGGGTGGCATCTCCCAGACCGCCGAGCGCGACGGCTGGCGCTTCGACATCGGGGGCCACCGTTTCTTCACGAAGGTGCAGCCGGTCGAGGAGCTCTGGCACGAGATCCTCGACGACGACGAGTTCCTGCAGCGTCCCCGGATGAGCCGGATCTACTACCAGGGGCGCTACTACGACTACCCGATCAAGCCGCTCAACGCGCTCCGGAACCTGGGGTTCGTCGAGGCCGTGCGCTGCGTCGTGTCCTACCTGTGGGCGAAGGTCCGCCCGCCGGCGGATCAGTCCACCCTGGAGGGGTACGTGGTCGCCGACTACGGCCGCCGCCTGTACGAACACTTCTTCCGGACCTACAACGTCAAGGTCTGGGGTGTCGATCCGTCGCAGCTCTCGGCCGACTTCGGGGCCCAGCGCATCAAGGGCATGTCGTTGTGGCACGCCGTGTGGGAACCGATCCGCTCCCGCCTGTTCGGCCGGCGTGCCGACCGGTCACGGCAGGTGACCAGCCTGATCGAGGAGTTCCAGTACCCCAAGTACGGGCCGGGCATGATGTGGGAGCGCTGCGCCGACCTGGTCCGGGAGGCGGGCTGCGAGCTCGACTTCGACCGTCGGGTCGAGTCGGTCCGCCGTGACGATCGGGGCGCGACGACGGTCGTCGCCGTCGACGGGTCGGGCACCCGGCACGAGTACCCGGCGGACCACGTCATCTCCACGATGCCGCTCCCGTACCTGGTGGAGTCGATGGATCCGCCGGCCCCGGAACCGGTCCGGGAGGCGGCCGCAGGACTGGGGTTCCGTGACTTCCTGACGGTCGCCCTCGTGGTGCCCGAGCGCGACGGCTTCCCCGACAACTGGATCTACATCCACTCGCCGGACGTGATGGTCGGGCGCATCCAGAACTTCGGCTCGTGGTCGCCCTACCTGGTCAAGGACGGCCGGACCTGCCTCGGACTCGAGTACTTCGTCTTCGAGGGCGACGGAATGTGGACCAAGCCCGACGACGAGCTGGTGGCCCAGGCGACCCGGGAACTCGAGCAGCTCGGCCTGGTTCGCGCCGAGGCCGTGGAGACCGGCTACGTCGTGCGCATGCCCCGGGCCTACCCGGTCTACGACGAGGGCTACCAACGGAAGGTCGCAGTCCTCCGTGACTGGTTGTCGGACTCGGTGCCGAACGTCCACCCCGTGGGCCGCAACGGCATGCACAAGTACAACAACCAGGACCACTCGATGCTCACGGCCATGCTGACCGTCGAGAACATCGTGACCGGGTCGGATCACGACATCTGGTCGGTGAACGTGGAGGCCGACTACCACGAGGTCGACGCGTCCAGGCCGACGCAGGCCTCGGACTGGGTCGGCACCGCTGGCGACGCCGGAACCACCGGCCGCGACGCCCCCGTCGTCCCGTCCCGCTGAGCCGCCGTCGGCCGCCCCTCAGCGCGCGCCCGGCACGCCGTTGCGGGCGATGGCGTCGACCTGCGGTGCCATCCACGCACCGACCACGGGCATGAACGCCTCCGTCAGGTGCACGCCGTCTGAGCGGATCGACGGGTCCAGCTCACCGCCGGGCTGGCCTGCGACGAACTCGCCGAACTCGACCACCGTGGCGACGCCGGGTCGCAGCGCCGCCGCCTCACGGATGAGCTCGTTCAACCGGTCGATGCGGGCGGGATCGGACTCGGGGAGGCCCGAGAATCCCTGGCCGCGACCCGACTCGATGCGCGGGTAGGTCATCAACACGACGTTCGCCCCGCGGGAGCCCAAGACGTCGATGGCGGACAACAGCTCGGCCTGGAAGTAGCGATCCGACGTCGGTTCGCCGATCGAGCGGAGCCGGTCGTCACCGGGGAGGCGTCGGTCCACGACCTCCCAGATCCCAGTGCCCAGCACCACGACCGCCGGGTCGTAGGCCTCGAGCTGGCCGGGGAAGAACGTCGACCAGTCACACTCGTCACCGAAGCGCACCACGTCGCGCAGGAACTTGTACTCGCCTCCGCGTGCGATCGGACACCCGAGCTTCGCCCCGATGTCGACGTCCAGCGACCCGCCGCCGGCGTCGCGGAGCCCCACCCCGACGTCGAGGGCGACGGAGTCACCGACGACGAGCACGTCGGCCGGCTGTCCGGCAGGGACGGTCCGCCGTGGGGTGACCGGTGGGGCCGGTGGCAGCGGCACCGATGCCGCCAGGCCAGCGACGGGGTCGGGGGTGGGAACGGGGGGCCGTGCGGACCGGAGCTGGGGCGCCAGGCTCGACGACAGCGCCCGCTGGCCGGCCGGTGTGTAGCCGACACCGTCCGGACTGCGGAGTTCAGGGTCGAACGAACCCCCCGGCCACGCTGCGGTCGTGGCCGCCACGTCGATGACGGGGACGTCGACGGCTGCGGCGGCATCGCGCAGGAGCTGGTTCCAGCGGTCGATCCGGACGGGATCGTTCTCGGGGAATCCGGGACCCGGGCCTCCCTGCCGGGCGGCCTCGGTCGACGCCAGGTACAACGCCCGCTCCCGCTCCCCCGCCGGGAGACCCCGGGGCGGCGGAGGAGGTGGCGGCAGCGTGGAGTTCCTCACGTACGGCAGCGTGGCGACGGCGACGGGCACGCCGGTGTCGACCAGCGACGTGAGGAACTCCCGGAGCTCGAGGGCCAGCAGGTCGTCGAGCTCCGGGTCACCGATCGAGCGCCACGGCCCGTCCGGCGTGATACGACGGTCGGCGACGTCCCGGAGCCCTCCGCTCACCAGGACCAGCTCGGGTCGCTCGGACGCGATCGCCGCAACCCACAGGTCGCGGACGCCACCACAGCGGTCGGTGCTCCGCTCCACGGAGCCGTCCGGCATGGACACGAACCCGAGCGCGACCAGACCGCAGCCCGGGTTCGCAATCGTCGTGGGGAGGATGGGCTCCGTCGTCGTCCCCACGGCATCGGGCCCCCACGCCGCGGCGGTCCCGTCCCCGACCACCGTCGTACGCAAGGGCGCCGGCGGTGGCAGCGTCGTGGTGGCCGTCGCCGCGGCCTCCAGCGCGGTCGGCGGGGGCGCGGTCGAGGTGATGGCGAGCGCACCGACGACGACGACGGCCGCGACCGGGAGCGCGGCGCGTGGCGCCAGGCGGGCGAGCGAACCGGAACCGTCACGAACCGGCCGCTCCAGCAGTCGGTACATCAGCACCGCACCGGCGATGGTGACCCCCATGCGCAGCGCGAACAGCGGCCAGGGTGCCCAGCTGGTGCGGGCCGGGGTGAGCCAGAGGAAGACGGGCCAGTGCAGCAGGTAGACGCCGTAGCTGATCCGGCCCAGGGACACCGCCGGACGGGAGCTCAGGGCCGCGCGGAGGGGCCCGGGTTGGAGTGCGCCGCAGATCAGGGCGATCGAGAGGCTCGCCGTCAGCAGGAGCCCGAACGGGTAGAGCCAGGGGCTCGGGACGGTCGCCCGGTTCCAGAGGACCAGGGTGCCGACGACTCCGACCAGCGCGGCGATCTGGGCGCCGACGACGGCGCCGGAGCGCCTGGAGCGGAGGCGCTGGACCCCGACCGTCGCCAACAGCCCACCGAGGACCAGTTCGGCCAGTCGCGTGTCGGTCCCGAAGTAGGCGCGCGGGATCGACGACCGGGCCGCCACACCGTTGGCGACCGCCGATGCCACGGCGAGGGCGACGAGCGCCCCGGCGACCACCGTCGTCGGCCGCAGTCGCCCCCAGCGGCGCGCCGCCAGCAGGAGCCCGAGGATGACGAACGGGTACACCAGGTAGAACTGCTGCTCAACGGCCAGGGACCAGAAGTGCTCGGTGGGCGACGGCGCCTCGAACAGCGCCCCGTAGGTCCGGTCCTGGACGATGAACCACCAGTTGCTGACCTCGGCGATGGCTGCAGGGACGTCCCCGCGCAGGGACCGGAGCTGCGACCCGTCCCACACCCCGAGGGCACCCATGGCCAGGACGATCAGCAGCGTCACCCAGGCCGCGGGCAGGAGCCGCCGGAACCGCCTCGTGGTGAATCGGCGCAGGTCGACACCGCCGGAGCGGCGCCACTCCGCGAGCAGCAGCGTCGTGATCAGGAAGCCGGACAGCGTGAAGAACGTGGACACGCCGAGGAACCCACCGGGAATCCACTCGAACCGGGCGTGGTAGAGGCAGACCGCCAACACGGCCACGGCCCGGAGGCCGTCGAGCGCCGGCTCGTAGCCGAGGTCGGCGGGCGGCACCCGTCGCCGGACCACCCGCACCGGGTCCGGGGCCGAGGCCGGCAACGATCCGGGTGCGGTCGGCGCGCTCGTCACGTCTGGTCCCGGTCCGCTCCGGGCAGCGCGCTCGGTGCGACCTTGGCCGCCAGGTACCTGCCGCCTCCGGACTGGCGGAACCAGCGGCTGACCGTCGGTGACAAGCGGGACAACCCCCACCAGGTCACCCGGAGCTCGGTCTCGACCATGGTGCGCACCACCGCCATCTTCGAGTCGCCCTCGATCCGGTCCACGAAGGTGATCGGCACCTCGACCACGCGCACCTCTGCGGCGGAGATCCGGTAGGCCGTCTCGATCTGGAACAGGTAGCCGTTCGCCCTGGTCCCGTCGATGTCGATCCGTTCGAGCACCTCGGACCGGTAGGCCCGGAACGCCGAGGTCGCATCGCGGATCCGGAGACCGAGCATGGAGCGGGCGTAGGCGTTCCCCCACCGGGACAGGGCCCGTCGCGCCCGGGTCCAGTTGGGGATCGACCCACCGGGCACGTAGCGGGACCCCACGGCCACCTCGGCGCCGTCGCGCAGCGCAGTGAGGAGCACGGGCAGGACCGCCGGGTCGTGCGAGAAGTCGGCGTCCATCTGCACGACCACGTCGTGTCCGGCGTCCAGCGCGACCCGGAATCCGTGGCGGTAGGCGGCCCCCAGTCCCTCCTTCCGCATCCGGTGGAGCACCTGGATCCGCCCCAGCTCGGCGCCGACCCGCTCGGCGATGGCACCGGTCCCGTCCGGACTGTCGTCGTCGACGATGAGGACCGAGAGCTCGGGCGCGTGCTCCCGGACACTGCGGAGCAGCGCCTCGACGTTGCCGGCCTCCTGGTAGGTCGGGACGACCAGTACCGGGTCCACCCGCGCAGGTTAGTTGGTGGCCCCTGCGCCCCCGGGGCGCCCGGCCGGACCGCCACAGCGCCCCAACAGCACGAAGCGACCGTTGTCGAGGACCTCGCAGAACGATCGGGCCAGCTCCTCGTCCGGGGCCGTCGAGCCCCGTTCCCGGCTCGCGTTCGGCTCGTCCCAGTCGGCCCAGACACGGCTCAGCACGACCCAGTCCGCATTGGCGACCTCGTCGACCAGGCCACTGTCGGGGGCATCCGCGATGCCCGGGTCCATCTCGATGTAGCGGGTGCCGGGTTCGAGTTCGTCGAACAGCGAGTAGAGCCACGCATCGCTGTAGACGGTGCGGGACAACTCGGCGGGGGCCACCACGAGTCGCTCCCCGGGACTCCCCAACCGGTCGAGCGCGTCGACCACCTCCTGGGCCGCGGCGGCGTCCCGGGCGGATCCGTACGGGAACGACCGGTCCCCGCGGACGACCGGGTGACCGTCCGAGTCGCCGGTGGCCGTGTCCCGGACGGCCTCGAGCCAACCGCGGAGCGGGAACGAGGGGATGACGAGCAGGAACACGAGCGACAGGGTGCCGATCGCAGCGATCCGGGTGGTTCGTGTCGACCATCCGGGGACCAGCCGGCGGAGGAGCTCGGGGAGTCCGAGCAGGGCCGCAGGGAACGTGGCCGCGCTCACCCACGACAGGTGGGTCACGTCCGGCCGCTGGAGCGCCTGGGGCAGCAGCAGGGCCGCGGTGACGGCGAAGGGCAGCAGCACCCTGGCACCCCACGATCCCGGATCCCGGCGTCGGAGCACCCAGGCTCCGGCCACGCCGACCAGGGCGGACAACGGGACGAGCCAGAACCACAGGTGGATCTGCGCCGCCTCGCCGAACGGTGACAGCGGCCAGGGCGAGCGCCCGAGCGTGCCGGCCCGCTGGAGGAAGGCGTCGACGTTGCCCCAGGACGGGGGCACGGGCAGCGCCCGGCCGTCCCGGAGTTCGACGACGGGCTCGATCACCATGCCCTGCAGCGCATCGGGGAACCCGACCGTCCACAGGTGGACCAGCCACAGCAGTGACGTCACCGCCGCGGCGCCCAGGATCACCCGACGACGGGCGGAGTCGACCTGCAGGACCCACAGGAGCAGTCCGGCGCCCACGGCCAGGACCAGGTCGGGTCGGTAGAGCACCGCCACGGCGGCGGCCACGCCCCCGATCGCATCCGCCGCGATGCGGAGCCAGGTGGGTCCCGTCGACGCCGCCGGCCCGCCCGCCCCCGGAGCCCGGTCGGCCCAGGACCAACAGGCGAGGGCCAGCAGGGCGGCGGCCAGTCCCCCGACCCAGGCCAGGGCGACCAGCCCGAGCGGGAGCAGCACGAACGCGGTCGTGGCCCCGGCTGCAGCCGCCAGGACCCGGCCGCGGCAGCGGGCGATCGCCCAGACGGACAGGGCCGCGACCAGGATCTGGGTGGCGCCGACGGCCCGTTCGACCTCGATGGTCGCGCCGAACAGGCGGTAGAGGCCGGCGAGCACCCAGAGTGATCCAGGCCCGTAGAGGTGGAGGAAGTCCACGTGGGGCAGCCGGCCCTCGGCCACGAGCTCCGGGAAGACGAGCATGAAGCCCTCCTCCATCGGCACGCCGGCGGACCGCCACAGCCCGGGCAGGGCGACCACGAACACGGCCAGGACGAATCCGAGCGACGCCGCCTCGCCGGCCAGGTTCCGGTCCGGCCGGGTCCCTCCAGCGTCCATGCGCCCCGGAGTCTCCCACAGCCCTCGGCCGGGGTCGCGTACGCCGATCGGGTGCCGACGCGGCCACGCTGCGTGCCGGTCCGACCGGAGGGCCGGGAACTAACCTTCCAAGGGTGGGCGTCCGAGGATCCGCGTGGAGCATCAGGGCCTACCGTCCCGGGGACTCGCAGGACGGCGTGGACGAGCGCGACCCCACACCGGCCGGTGGTGAGGTCGTACGTCGCCCCCGGTCGCGATCCGGCCCCGGACGTCGGAGCGGATCCGGATCGACCCACCCATCCGGGTTCCGCTCGTCCGGGTCCCAGATGGGCGGATCCCAGAGGGCCGACCCCACCGGCGCGATCGGGTTCCGGGTGGTCGGCCTCGACGGATCCGACCCCACGCCGGGTCGCACGGCCACGCTGGTGCGGGACGAGCCGCAGGGTCCCGGCCGCTCGCTGGACCTGCCCCACCGGCCCCCGTTGGACGGGATCCGGGGCACGGCCATCCTCGCGATCCTGCTCTACCACGGCGCCGGACTGGATCGGGTCGGCTGGCTTGAACCGTTCACGGGCGGCCTGTTCCTGAGCCTCTCGGCGTTCTTCACGCTGTCCGGATTCCTGATCTGCAGCCTGCTCCTCCACGAGGAGTCGCGGTCCGGTGGTGTCGCACTCGGCCGGTTCTGGGCCAGACGCGCCCGACGCCTGCTGCCTGCGGTCTACGTCCTGTTGGCCGCGGTCGTCTTCCTGGCCCCCTGGCTGGCGTTCCCCAGTCAGCTCGATGACCTGCCCGGACAGACCTGGACGTCGATTCTCTACGTCGTCAACTGGGACCTCATCCTCGGGAACACCGACTACGCGGCGATGTTCCAGTCCTCGCCCTCGCCCTTGCAGCACCTCTGGAGCCTGGCGGTGGAGGAGCAGTGGTACGTGATCGTGCCGCTGGCCTCGCTCGCCGTCATCTGGTTCCGTCGGAGCCGCCGCCGCCTCGATCGGCCGGCAGCGCTCAGCCGGCTGGCCTGGGGCCTCACCGCCGCAGCGGTCGCCGGGACGGCGTGGATGTGGTTCGTCTCGGGTGGCGAGTACACGAACCGCGCCTACATGGGGACCGACACGCGCCTGGCCGAGATGGTCGTGGGCGCGGCCGCCGCCGCGTTCCTGGCCCGCGGGTTCCGCTCGCCGGGCACCGTGCGCCGGTGGGTGACGGGCCTGGCCCCGGTCCTGATCGGGGTGCTCGCCGTGGCGTGGATCGTGACGCCATTCGAGTGGAGCTTCCTGTACCGCGGCGGCTTCACCCTGCACGCGGTCCTGGTGGCGGTCGTCATCGTGGCCGCCGTGCAGCCCCGAGGGGTGGCCACCTCGCTGTTCAGCGTGGGCCTGCTGACCGGTGCGGGGACCATCTCCTACGGCCTCTACCTGGTCCACTGGCCGGTCATGTTGTGGATGACCCCCGACCGCCTCGGGGTGTCGCCGACCATCGCGCTCCTGGTGCAACTGGCCCTGACGCTCGCCCTGGCGCTGCTGTCGGCCCGGTTCATCGAACTCCCCGTCCGTCGGGGCCGGATCCTGCAGGGTCGTTGGGGGCTCGTGGCGGTGGCGCTGGCGGTCGGTGTGATCGCCGTCGGGATCTGGCGGCTGCCCGAGGCCGATCCCCGGGAGATGCTCGCCCTCGGCCCCACCGAGCAGGTCGTCTTCCCCACCACCACGGTCCCGCCCTCCACGACCGCTCCGCCCACGACGGTCCCGTCGCCGTCGGGCCCTGCGGCTGCAGGCGTCCCGTCCACGACGGCACCCACCACGACGCTGCCGCCGGAGCCGCTCAGGGTGATGGTCGTGGGTGACTCCTTCGCCGAGTCCATCGTGGTCGGGCTCCAGCGGTGGGGCTTCTCGACCGGGTCGATGGCGGTCATGGACCAGGGGGTGCCGAACTGTCCCTTCGGACGGTCCGGATCGGCCCGGGCCCTCAACATCGCACGCGAGTTGCCGGACGACTGCGACGACCGCGACGCCACCCTGGAGGCGGCGGTGCGGGACTTCGACCCCGACGTCGTCCTGCTCGCCGGGAGCTTCTGGGACATCACCGACCGTCGCCCCGACAACTTCGGCCGCTACACGAGCATCGGCGATCCGGACTACGACCGATTCCTGGCCGACGAACTCCGGCACGTGACCCAGGTCGTCGCCAACGGGGGCGCCAAGGTCATCTGGGCCAACTCGCCGTACTGGGATCCGGTCCCGAACACCGCGTTCTTCATGGGTGACCCGCCCTACGTCGAGGCCGAACGCGGCAGGGTCGACGCCTTCAACGCGATGCTCGCCGCCACCGTGGGCAGCAGGGCGGACACCACGATCCTGGACCTCCAGGGCTGGGTCAGGACGCAACCGGGAGGTGACACCGGCAAGGAGGTCCGACCCGATGGAGTCCACTTCTCCGAGGCGACGACCGACGTCGTCGCCGCCTGGCTCGGACCGGAGCTGCTCCGCCTCGGCGGACGTCAGTCCGCTGCCTGACCGGCCGCTGAGGGTCCGATCCGCTCGATGCGGAGTCGGTCGTACGCGAGCACGGCGCCCAGCCCGGCGAGCGCGGCGACCATCGGCGCGGCCGAGACCTTGAAGCGTGGATCGCCGAAGAAGATGACGGGCACGAGGAGTGAGGCGAGCGTGGCCGCGACCAGTGCCGCCCTGGACGCATCACCCTCGCGGCGGGACCCTCGCGCTGCGACGACCAGTCCGACCACGGCCAGGACCGCGATGAGCGCGTAGGCCGCATTGGCGACGACATCGAACGCCGTCCGCACCCACGGCGTCCCGAGCGGGTCGGCTCCGTAGGCCTCGACGGCATCGAGGCCGTCGTCGTCGCTCAGGTACGTGTAGAACAACTTCCTGGGGATGAGGGCCACCCAGCCCACCGGGTCCTCACGCAGGAACCTGAGTGCGGCCGATCGACCGAAGCGGTCCTGGGTGAGCTCGCCCTCGAGCCCGTCGTACCAGGTCACGCCACTCTGGCACGGTGCCGCAATGGCGAAGCCGCCACGGGCCCCCGGGTACACGCCGATGCAGAGGTTGTCGCCCGTGTTCGTCGAGACGGGCACGACGGCACCCAGCTGGACCTGGTTCCGGATGGTCCACGGCATGAAGACCGCAGCGAGCGCGACCAGGATCACGCCGACCGTTCCGGCAGCGACGCGCGCCGGCACCCGCCACAGCGCCCACACCACCAGGGCGACGCCCACCACCGCCAGGAACTGCGGGCGGATGGCGGTCGCGAGCGCCGTACCACCCGCCGCGACCGTGGCCCAACCCCACCGGAGGCCCTCGTCCGCCCGGCGGACGACCACCGTGAGGCCCCACATCGCCGTCGCAGCCGCTGCGACGAAGGCCGACTCCGACAGGATCGCGGCCGAGTAGGCGATCAGGTTCGGCCACAACGCCAGGACCACGGCCGCCGCCAGCCCCGCTCGCCGTCCCCAGATCGCGGTGGCGGTCCCGCCGACGGCGACGATCGCCACCCCCCACCACAGCGACTGGACGATCCCCACCGGCCAGGTCGGGAACCCCTCGACGCCGAGGCCTGCGGCGAGGCGGTAGATGGCGCCCAGCAGGTAGGGGTAGCCGGGCGGGTAGTACGCGGTCGGATCACCCGCCAACGACTCGTACCCCGCCCCCGAGGCGATCGCGATGCCGTAGCTGCGGTACACGAACGGATCGGAGAGTCCCGTTGGTGTCCGGGCGGTGGCGGCGACCCACGCGAGGCGCAGCAGCACCCCGACGACGGCGACGACCACGACGGTGCCACTGACCGGGACGCTCCGGCCCTCGGTCTCGGGAGTGTCCGGGACCCGCGGAGCCGCCACGCAGCGACGTTACCGCCGTCCGTGACCGGGGGGATCGACACCGCCGGGCGGCGGCGCCGGTAGCCTCATGCGCCGTGAGCGACCCGGGCGGCATCTCGGCCCGCATTCCCGGCGAGCGGGTCGCGACGTGGGCCGCGGCGTCCCTGGCCACCGTGACCCTCGTCCTCCTCGCCCTGCTCGGACGGGGACTGTGGTTCGCGAGCGACGAGTGGAACATCATGACCGAGTACCCCTCGGGCCACCTCCTGGTGCCGTTCAACGGGCACCTCTCGGCCGTTCCCGTCGCCCTGTACCAGGTGCTGTTCCACACCACGGGAGTCGTGGACCACCTCCCCTACCGGCTCCTCGGGCTGGCCTCGCTCGGCGTGCTCGCCCTGGCGGTCGTCGCCCACACCCGGAACCGGATCGGAGCGTGGACCGCTGTGCTCGCCCTGGCGGCGATCCTCTGGAACAGCTCGGGTTCGACCAACCTCCTGTTCCCGTTCCTGTTGAACTTCTCGCTCCCGATCGCGTCGCTGGTCATCGTCTGGTGGTGTCTCGATCGCTCGACCGATCGTGCCGATGCCGCCGCCGGTGCGGCACTCCTCGTTGCGCTGGCGACGAGTGGACTGGGTCTCGTGGCGGCGGCGGCCGTCGTCGTGGAACTCGCCGTCACCAGGTCGCCACTCCGTCGATGGGCCCTGGTGGTGGCACCCGGGCTGGTGTTGTGGTCCCTGTGGTGGCTGACCAACCGGGAGGACTCCGCCGTCTCGACCGACCTGCTCCGCGCCGGCCGGTACGCCGCGAGGATGCTGCTCGGCGGGACCACTGCGCTCGCAGGGGGCTGGACCCCCGGTGGTGTGGTCCTCGCCGGACTCCTCGGCGGCCTCGTCGTCGTCACGGCGACACGCTGGCGCCGCGGGGATCGCGCCGGTGACGGGCGGATCCTCGGGGCACTCGCCGCACCGGCGGTCTTCGTCGCACTGACGGCGCTGACCCGGATCGACACCGTCCCCGCGATCCCACCCGACGAGCTGCGTTACGGCTGGACGGTCGGCGCCTACCTGGTCCTGGCGTCGGTGGCCTGCTGGCGGCCGACGCCCGAGGACCGACAGCGGGTCCAGGGGTTCGCCGTTCCGGCCTGGGTCCTCGGAGCCGTCGTCGTCTCGGTCGGCGCCGTTGCCCTCCGGGCCGACCTAGACCGCTGGGTCGACGTCGTCGAGGGGAACACCCCGGGGGTGCGGATGAACCTGTACGCGTCCGAGGCCGTCGGGGCGGGACGCGTCGACCCCGACGTCGTGCTGCCGCTGTCGTTCGTCCCCGTCACGACCGGTCGGTACCTGGCGGCCATCGAGCAGCTCGGCTCCCCCATCGACGGAGCCGCGTCAACCGATTTCGGCGGCCGACCCGACCAGCTCGACGTCGCCGACTCCGTCGTCGCCCGATCGCTGAGCCCGGTGGTGGAGCCGGCCCCGCCGGGCGGACCGGCCCGCCAGGAGTGTCCCAACGACCTGGCGCTCCCGCCCGGTTCCGGTGTGGTGGTGGAGGCGGACCGGTCCGTGGAGGTCCAGGTGCGCCGCTTCGGGGAGGAACCGGTCTTCGAGGTCACGGTCGGTGCGCCCTCGGTGCTCCGGTTGCCCGCTGACGCACCCGTTCCGAGCGACCTGGTCGTGCCCTACCGGCTGGCCGTGCCACCCGGGACCCGCTGCGCACCCGCGTGAGTCCCTCGCGCTACTCGGCCCGGCGCCACGGCGCGAGCGAGGGCGCCTCGACCAGCCGGAACGAGACGGCGGCGACGAGGAGCGAGAGCACCACCACCACGGGCGCCGTGGCGGCGAGCGGTGCGTCGGGGACCAGCTCGACGCACCAGATGTACACGGGCAGGTGCCACAGGTAGAGCGAGTACGAGCGGGCGCCGACCCACCTGAGCCACCCTCGGTCGACGGCGCCCGAGGCCCAGGTCCCGGCGGTGGCGACGGCGGCGACGGTGGTCGCCGCGGCCAGCGCGACCAACGTGAACCCTCCGCGGTAGAGCCACACCGAGGTCACCGGGACCGCGATGAAGCAGACGGCCAGGAACACCACGGCGACCACGGCAGCGATCCGGAGCACCCGGGTGTCGAACCACCGCCTCCGCCACGCCACGGCGGCGGCGAGGCCCAGGAACATGGAGTCGGCGCGGGTGTCGGTGCGGACGTACAGCTCCCCGAGGGGGACACCACGTCCGGTGAGCCACGCCCGCCACACCGCGACGAGCAGCGCGCCCGCCACGAGCGCCCCCAGCACCACGCCCGTCCGGTGGAGGTGGCGCCGGGCCAGCACCAGGCCGACGGCCATCACCACGTAGAACTGCGCCTCGACCGACAGCGACCAGAGGTGGACCAGCGCGAACGGCGGCACGTCACCGAACGTCCACTGCCAGTTGAACGTGAAGCTCATGGCCATGCCGACCTGGACCAGCTGGGTCCGGAGCGCCTCACCGAACGCGAGCGCCACGGGCGTCTCCACCACCAGGAAGACGCCGAGCGCCGGCCACAGTCGCCGGAGGCGCCGCCAGGCGAAGGACCCGGTGGAGAACGAGCCGGACTCGAGTGAGCGGAGCAGGACCGAGCCGATCAGGAACGCCGACAACACGATGAACACGTCGACGCCCAGGTAGCCCCCGCGGAGCGCGAACCGGTACGAGCCGTCGTCCAGGAACGCGAGGTGGGTGGCCAGCACCGCCAGGATCGCCACGCCCCGGAGTCCGTCGAGCGCCGGGGTCGGTTCGAGGTCCCGCTCCGCCGTGGCCGTCCCGCCCGGGCTCAGGTCCACCCGGCGCTCCAGGTCGCCGCCAGCAGGGCGACCGCGGCCGCACCGGCCCAGATGGCGAGGCCCCGCGGGGCCGCGAGGAGCTCCGAGTTCCTCGCCGGTCGCTCGATGAAGCGGAACACGAGCCAGGCGAGGGCGATCGCCACGATGGTCCGGACGATGATCACCGGCCAGCCGACGAACCATCCGTCGGTCGGCCGGATGAAGAACACGAGCGGCCAGTGGATCAGGTAGACGGGGTAGCTGATCCGGCCGAGCTGCACGAGCGGGGCCAACGACAACAGTCGGGACGTCGGCCCGGCGACCGCCGCACCCAGGATCAACCCGATGTTGACCAGCGAGAACAACGGGAGTCCGCCACGCAGGACCCACGGGGTGAGCTCGCCGACGGTCGTCCACGCCACCACGGCGACACCGATCGACGCGAGTCCCACCCAGGTCCAGCCCCGCCACCTCGGCACGCCCCGGTGGTGGACCCAGACGGCGAGCAGGCAGCCGGCGACGAGCTCCGATGCCCGGGAGTCGGTGCCGAAGAACTCGCGCTGTGGCGTGGAGTCGACGAGGATCGTGCTGAGGATCGAGCACAGCCCGACCACCACCAGGACCACCGTCAGCGATCGGGCCAGGTCCCGGCGGAACCGGCTCACGACGACGACCGCGACGAACAGGCCCAGGTAGAACTGCTCCTCGAGGGAGAGCGACCAGAAGATGCCGAGCGGACCGAGGAGCTGGGCGGCGTCGCCACGGTCCGCCCACAGGATCGACTGCCAGTTGGCGACGCTGAACAGGGGGCCGATCAGACTGGTGCCCGGGAGGTCGTAGAGCTCGGTCGGCCACACCAGCGGCGCGACCGCGACCGCCACGATGACGAGCACGGACGCCGGCAGGAGGCGTCGGAAGCGGCGGCTCCAGAAGCCCCGCCCGTCGATCCGGCCCGTCCGCTCGTGCTCGGCGAGGAGGAGTGCGGTGATCAGGAACCCCGAGAGCGCGAAGAACGTCGACGGAGCGAAGAACGAGCCCGGCGCGTAGACCCGCTGCGGCTGCCACCCCGCCGTGATCGAGTAGTGGAACAACAGCACCGGCAGGACGAGCAGCCCCCGCAGCCCGTCGAGCCCCTGGAGGTACGGGATCCGGGTCGGCCGGAGGGTTGCCTCGGTCTGCACGACCCCGGGATCGTACCCGCCGGTCCCGTTCCGGGCGCGTGTCCACCGCTACGGTCCGGGCGTGCCCCGAGCGAGCCGAGCGAGCGACCGGCGGGCGCAGGCCGCCGAGGCCGTGGCGTGGTGGTTCCTGTCGGTCGCGGTGGCGCTGGTGCACAACGGCCTCTGGTCGACTCCGAACCTGGAGACCTTCGCCGGGGCGGCGGCCGCCTTCCCGGCGTCACCGGGGAGCGCCGGCTCACCGGGTGACTACGTGCTGGCCACGGTCTCCACGATCTCCGTGGCCGGTCTCCTCGGCTGGACCGAGCCCCACGAGTTCGCCCGGGCGCACCTGCTGCTCGTCGTCGCGGGCTCGGGCGCGATCACCTGGCTGGCGTGGCGGCGCGGCGGCCTCGCGCTGGCCCGCGCCGTGTCGGTCGTCCTCGCGGCCTCGCCGCTGGTGACGGTGTCACTGCAGTGGCTCGGCCAGCCCGACCCCCTCACGGGAGGGTGTGCGCTCGCGGCCGTCCTCGTGCGGAGGCGCTGGGCGGTGGCGGCACTGGCTCTGGTCGCCGGACTGACCCACCCAGAGCAGGCCGTGCTCGCCTTCGCCGGCGTGGTCGCGGTCCGCTGGGCGTGGCCACCGGATCCTGACGGCACGGAGCCCTGCACTCGCTCCGGGGCGCGACGCGTTGCGGTGGATGCCGCAGCGGCGCTCGGCTCCGTGGTCGTCGGCGCCGTGCTCGGGCGGGTGTGGATCGCCGCTGCGGGTGTGACGATCTCCCGCAGCCGCGTGGAGTACCTGGAGGTCGGCCTCCCGGCCTTCGCCGAGCACCACCTCACCGAACCGGTCGCGTTGGCCTGGAGCCTCCTCGGGCCCCTGTGGATCCTGGTCGCAGTCCTGGTCGTCGGGGTCCTGGCCGGATGGTGGCGCGCCGACGGTGGCCGCCGCCCGGCGTGGACCGCCCTGGGGGTCCTGGTCGCAGCGCTGCCGGCGGTGTTCATCACCCTCGACGAGACCCGAGTGTTCGCCGTCGTGACCGCCTCGACGCTCGCCGTGCTGGGCTGGTTCCTGTCCCGTGTCCCCACGAGGTCGGCCCGGGGCCTCGCCGCAGGCCTCCTCGTGTTCACCGCGATCGTGCCCGGAGTGTTCTCAACCGGAGCGTCGACGTGGCGCGGCGAGCTCGACTCGGTGCCGTTCGCCGCGTTCCTCCTCGACGGGCGGCTCCCGGAGGATGCGCCGCCGCTCGGGCTCTGGCTCCTCGGGCCCGTGGACATCACCATCCCCGATCTCCCGTCGGCCGACTGATCCCCGGGTGGGTCTCTGCCACGACCCCGGTCGCCCCCACCGCTAGCGTCGGTGCGCGCATGGCCGAGTCCGATCCCACCGAACCGGTCCGAGGCCTGCGGCGACCCTCGTGGGGCACGATGGCGCTCCTGGCGGTCGCGTACGTGCCCCTCCTGCTGACCCGCCCGGGGCAGGTCGGCGCGGACACGAAGACCTACCTCTACCTCGATCCGTCGCGTCTGTTGAGTCGTGCACCGTGGATGTGGGACACGAGCATCGGGCTGGGCACGGTCACGCACCAGAACATCGGGTACCTCTGGCCGATGGGGCCGTACTACTGGCTCGCCGAGCAGCTCGGCCTCCCCGACTGGGTGGCCCAGCGCCTGTGGCTCGGCACGATCATCGCCGCCGCGGGGCTGGGGGTCCGGTTCCTGCTGCGTGAGCTCCGTTGGGAGGGCGCCGGTGTCACCGTCGCATCGTTCGCGTACGCGCTCAGTCCCTACCTGCTCCACTACGGGGCCCGGATCTCGGTCATCCTGCTGCCGTTCGCCGGACTCCCGTGGTTGGTGGGCCTGGCATCGCGGTCGGTCCGGACCGGCAACTGGCGCTGGCCGGCGGCCTTCGCCCTGGTCACCCTGACCGTCGGGGGCGTCAACGCCACCTCCCTGCTCCTCGTCATGGCCGCTCCGCTCCTCTGGATGCTTCACTCGGTGGTGGTCGCACGCTCGGCCACCTGGCGGCAGACCCTGACGGCCGGGCTCCGGATCACGGCCCTGACGCTCGTCACGTCGCTGTGGTGGATCGTCGGCCTGGCGCTGCAGGGCGCCTACGGGATCCCGATCCTCCGGTACACCGAGACCTATGCCACGGTCGCCAACGCCGCCCTGTCGACGGAGGTGCTCCGGGGTCTCGGGTACTGGTTCTTCTACGGACGGGACGCGCTCGGCGCGTGGATCTCGGCGGCGGTCCGGATGACACAGTCCATCCCGGCGATGACGCTGTCGTTCCTGCTCCCGGGTCTGGCGCTGGTGGCCGCCGCCACGACCCGCTTCCGGAGCCGTGGCTACTTCGCCCTCCTGGTCGCCGTCGGCGTGCTGGTCGGGGTCGGCTCCCATCCGTGGGACTCACCGAGTCCGGCAGGATCGGTCTTCCGGGCCTGGACGGGCACGGACGCCGGTCTGGCGTTCCGCTCCACCCCGCGGGCCATCCCGTTGGTCGCGCTCGGCCTCGCCGTCATGCTCGGGGCGGGGACGGCGGCGCTGAGCCGGGCCAGGCCGACCTGGCACCCGGCAGTGGCCGGCGCGCTGATCGTGCTCATCTGCCTGAACCAGTGGGCCCTGTTCGGCGGGGAACTCGTCGACCGGAACCTGCGTCGGCCCGAGCGCATCCCGTCCCACTGGCTCGACGCCGCGGCGGCCATCGACGCCGGAGGCACGGACACCCGGGTCCTCGAGGTCCCCGGAACCGACTTCGCGTCCTACCGGTGGGGGGAGACGGTCGATCCGATCACGCCCGGCCTGGTCGACCGTCCGTACGTGGCCCGCGAGTTGATCCCGTACGGCACGCCGCCCTCGGCGAACCTGCTCAACGCCCTCGACCTCCCGCTCCAGCAGGGCACGGCCGACCTGCGGGCGCTGGCGCCGGTCGCGCGGCTCATGGGCGTCGGCACGGTGGCCCACCGCGGCGACCTCCAGTACGAGCGCTTCCGGACGCCCCGACCCGACACGACCGCGGTGGCCCTCGCCGCCGCCCCCGGCCTGCAGGCGGGCGAGCGCTTCGGCGTCGACGTCCGCAACGATGCCGACCCTCGGCTGCCCCTGGACGACGAGGTCGCCCTGGGTGCCCCACCCGGGACGCCCCGGGCTCCGGCGGTGTCCTTGTTCGAGGTCGCCGACGCCCTGCCGCCCGAGCGAACCGTCAGCGCCGCGTCGCCCACCCTCCTGGCGGGCGACGGCGCGGGCATCGTGGGCTGGGCGGCGGCCGGAGGCCTGGACCCAGCGAGCCCCGTCCTCTACAGCGCCTCGTTCGCATCCGACCAGGACGCGCTCCGGGACGAGGTCGCGCGGCCGGGCAGCCAGCTGGTGGTGACCGACACCAACCGGCGAGCCGCCAGGCGGTGGGGGTCGGTGCGGGAGAACGAAGGTGTCACCGAGTTCGCCGGACAGCTGCCCCTCGAGGACGACCCCACCGACAACCGACTGGACCTGTTCCCCGGCGCCGGTGATGACGCCGCCACGGTCACCGAGCAGGTCGGCGGGGCGGTGGCCGAGGCCTCCGGCTACGGCAATCCGGTCTCGTACACCCCGGCGGACCGGGCGGTGCGCGCGATCGACGGCGATCCCGCCACGGCCTGGCGGGTCGCGGCGTTCGGGGAACCGAGGGGCGAGTACCTGCGTGTGACCACGCTCGACGGCCCCGTCAGTGCCGACCATCTGGTGCTGTTGCAGTCACAGCGACCCGGCAACCGCTGGATCACCGAGGTCGAGCTGACCCTGGACGGCGGCGATCCGATCATCGTCGCACTCGACGATCGTTCCCGCTCGCTGCCCGGACAGCGCGTCGACCTGCCGACCCGGCCCTTCACACAGGTCCAGCTCACGATCACCGAGACCAACGTGGGGGTGCTCGACCGCTACGTCGGCGTGTCCGACGTCGGATTCGCCGAGGTGACGATCCCGGGCGTCGACCCGGTCACCGAGGTGGTGCGCCCCCCGACCGACCTGCTCGGTGCGGTGGATCCCGCCACGTCGCTGGCGCGACCGCTCACCTATCTGTTCCAGCGGCGGGCCGCGAATCCGGCCGAGGTGGTGGTGGGTGACGAGGAGCTCCAGTTGAGCCGCTGGGTCGAGGGGCCGGTGGCACGTCGGGCGGCGACGTTCGGAACCGTCCGCCTGGACCCGGACCGGGACGCCCGGTCGATCGACGCCCTGCTCGGAGTTCCGGGGCCCGGTCAGGGCGGGGTCGGCGCCGCCGCGAGCGCCTCGCTGCCCGGTGATCCGTGGAGCCGGGCCACCTCGGCGGTGGACGGTGACCCCTCCACCGCCTGGCAGGCGCCCATCGGCGAGCAGCGGGGCCAGTGGCTGGAGCTCGAGGCCGCCGAGGCGTTCGAGCTCGACGGCCTGGACCTGGTCGTGCGACGCGACGGCCGGCACTCGGTGCCCACGCTGGTGTCGGTCCGACTCGACGACCGCCCCCCGGTCACGGTCCCGGTCGAGTTCGACGGGCCCGGCCCGCGGGTCGACGACGGTCTCGCCCGGTTCCGGATCCCGCTCGATGCCACCCGGGCATCACGCGTCCGGCTCACGATCGAACAGGTCACCGAGGCTCGGTCCTCGGACTGGTTCTCCGGCTCACCGACCGTCCTGCCGGTGGCCGTCGCGGAGCTGGGAGCCGGTCCCACGGCGGCGGTCCCGGATGCGTCCGCCCCCTGGAGCTCCGGCTGCCGGGACGACCTGGTGACGCTCGACCAGGAGCCCCTGTCGGTCGAGGCCGTCGGCACCGTGGGCGAACTGCTCGGCCGGAACCCGCTCACCTTCCGGGCCTGCGGGTCCACGCTCGCCGGCGTCGGACTCGACGCCGGACGGAACCTGCTCGAGACCGTCCCGGGTTCGCTGACCGGCCTGGACGTCGAGACGGTGGCCCTGTCCTCGGACGCCGGCGGCGGTCCCGGACGGGACACGCTCGCCGACGGGCCCCGTCCGGCACCTCCTGGTCCGGTCACGAGCGTCGAGCGGACCGGCCGGCTCCGCTGGGTCTACGAGGTGGGCGGCGCGACGGAGCCCTACTGGATCGTCCTCGGTCAGTCGCTCAGCCCGGGCTTCCGGGCCACCACCGCCGACGGTGTGGACCTGGGACCGCCCACGCTCGTCGACGGCTACGCCAACGGCTGGCTGGTGGACCCCGGACGCGTCGGGCCCGACGCGGCCGTGACCGTGGAGTGGACACCCCAGCGAGCCGTCTGGTTCGGACTCGCCGCCTCGGTCGTCGGTGTCGTGTTGTGCATCGCCCTGGTCGTCTCGGGTGGACGCCGGCGGGCTCCGGAGGCACACGTCGCCGCAACCCGCCCGGTCCTGGCCGCACCCTGGGCGATCGACCACGACCGCCTCACCCCGCAGGTGGCCGCCGTCGCCGTGGTGGCCGCGGGCGTCACCGGGTGGATCATGGCGGGCTGGCCGGTGGGCGCCGTGCTCGGCGCGCTCGCCGGCGTGGGAGTCGGCCTGCGCCGGGGACAACTGGTGATCCGCGCCGCGATGCTGGCGGGCTGGGCGGCGGCCGCAGGGTTCGTGATCGCCAAGCAGCTCCGCAACTCCTACGTGGTCGACTTCAACTGGATGAACCAGTTCGAGGTGACGCACGCGTGGACCCTGCTCGCCGTGCTCCTGTTGGTGCTCGACCCGGTGGTCGCGTGGCTGCGCCGGCGACTCAGTCCGTCGGACGTCGGCACACGGCGAACAGCACCAGGGTCGTCGGGTCGATCGACTCCGTGAGCTGGAAGTCCTCGGCGGTGATCCCCGAGGATCCACCGGTCTGGGACGACGAGGTGTAGCGGTAGGCCAGTCGGCGGCCGGTCGCGTGCAGCCACACGAAGGCGCCGCGTGGGAGCCGGTGGCGGAGACCGAGCGGGTCCAGCCGGAGCAGGCGGTCGGCCACGGCGCGGCGCTGCTCGAAGTCGGCCTTGGCGGTCTCGTTCGCGTCGAGTCCGACGACCTCGACCTCGGCGAAGTGCCTCCCCAGCGTCGCCCGGAGGTCCTCCGGGGTGAACAGGTACACGTGGTACGGGTTCTCGAAGTCCGCCGGGGCGTTCGGCGTGAGGAAGAAGGCCGTCCCGTCATCGGCCAGCACCCGGGAGACCTCGCGGACGTGGAGCTCCGGGTCGACGAAGTGCTCGATCAGGTGGGAGGAGCACACGTAGTCGAAGCTCCCGTCGCGGATCCCGATGCGCGAACCGTCCCCACAGATGGCATCGAGACCCGAGGGTCCGTGGGCGGCCACGGCCGACGCCGCCGTCGCCGGGTCGTAGTCGACCCCGACGACCGACCGGTCGGCCGTGGCGAAGCCGACGCTCTCGTCGCCCAGGCCGCAGCCGACGTCGAGCAGACGCCCCGGACCCAACCGACGCTGCACCTCCCGGTAGCCGGCGGCGTGCAGCGCCAGCAGGGAGTCCGGGGTCTCGCCCTGCATGGGACGTTCACCTGTGAGCTTCACGGTCCTCCTCGTCGCTGCGGACGCCGCGTAGTGTAGGTGGGCCGTGAACACGCCCGTTGCCAGCGAGGAGACTCGCCGAAGGATCGCCGACCTCGCCGCCGACAGCGGCATCGGCACCGTCCACCTGCTCGGCTGGAGGGACCTCGACGACCCCGAGGCCGGCGGCAGTGAGATCCACGCCCACAACATCGCGTCGATCTGGACCCAGTCCGGCCTGGCGGTGACGATGCGGACGTCCTCGTCGATCGGCCGCCCACCGTCGGCGACGCGGGACGGGTACCGGGTGAGCCGTCGCGGCAACCGCTACACCGTCTTCCCCCGTTCGGCGCTCGCCGAGGTGACCCGGCGTCTGGGACCCTGCGACGGCCTCGTCGAGATCTGGAATGGGATGCCCTTCCTGTCGCCGATCTGGCGGCGCGGACCCAGGATCGTCTGGCTCCACCACATCCACGGACCCATGTGGGGCATGAGCCAGCCGGGCCCGATCGCAGCCGCCGGCGTGGCGCTCGAGGAGCGGATCGCCCCCAGGATCTACCGGCGCCAGCACGTCGTGACCCTGTCGACCTCGTCGCAGGCCGAGCTGCTGGACCACGGCTTCGACCCCGCCCTGGTCGACGTCATCCCGCCCGGGGTGGACCCCGGCTTCACCCCCGGCGGCGAGCGGTCCAGCACACCGCTCGCCGTGGCCGTGGGTCGCCTGGTTCCCGTCAAGGACTTCCCCAGGCTCGTCACCGCCTTCGCCCGGGTGCGGGCGGCGGTGCCGGCAGCTGAGCTCCGCATCGTGGGCGAGGGCTATGAACGCGCCACGATCGCTGCGACCATCGAGCGACTTGGCGCCGGCGACTACGTCCGCCTGCTGGGCCGAACCTCCGATGCGGAACTCCTGGACATGTACCGCCGGGCGTGGGTGGTGACCTCGGCGTCGATCCGTGAGGGCTGGGGCATGACGATCACCGAGGCGGGAGCCTGCGGTACGACCGCGGTCGTGAGCGACATCGCCGGTCACGCCGACGCCGTCGTGGACGGCGTCTCCGGCCTGCTCGCCGCCGGCGACGACGCCCTGGTCGACGGGTTGGTCGGGGTCCTGTCCGACCCGGCGGAGCGCGACCGGCTGGGCCGGGGGGCGCTGCGGCGCGCGGCCGAGCTGACCTGGGAGCATGCTGCCCTGGCCAACTTCGAGGTGCTCGCCGCCGATGCCCTGGAGCGTCGGGGCCGTCGCGGGTCGGTGCCCCAGGGCGCGCCCGGTTCGCTGGTACGCACCGCGTGAGCGGGAGCGGCCTCCGGTGAGCAGCGGGGGTGCCGGTTCGGACGGGGCGTTCGTGCTCGGGGTCGACCTGGACAACGTGTGTGCGGACTACACGGCCGGGTTCCGTTCGGCGGTGGCCGACTACGAGGGTGTCGATCCCGCGACGCTCACCGATGAGGTCAGCTGGGACTACGGCGAGTGGGGACTCGACCGAGAGCGGTTCCTCGCCCACCACACCCGGGCGGTGACCGAGGACCACCTGTTCGCGACGATGCCCACCGTGCCGGGGGCATCGGAGGCCATGTGGCGCCTGTCGGATGCCGGCGTCTGGATCCGCATCATCACCCACCGGCTGGTGGCCAACTGGGCGCACGCGACGGCGGTGGCCGACACCGTCCGGTGGCTCGACGAGCAGCGGATCCCGTACCGGGATCTCTGCTTCCTCGGGGCCAAGCCCCAGGTCGGTGCCGACCTGTACGTGGAGGACGCCCCGCACAACGTGGAGGCCCTCCGCGCCTCGGGGAACCGGGTGGTGGTCTTCGACCAGCCCTACAACCGCCACCTGGCGGCGCCACGGGCCTCCGACTGGGTCCGGGTCGAGTCCCTGGTGGCCGAGGCGGTCGTGGCCTCGGGGCGGGCCTTCCCGGCCCCGCTCCCCCTCGACGGCCTGGATCCGGCCGGGGACCGGCTGGAGGGTGCGTCCGGGGGGTCGCCCGAGCCACGGGGGTGAGCCACCGGCGCCTCCGGGCGCGTTAGCGTCGGGTGACCACGAGCGAGGAGTCCAGTGAGCAGCCGCGACGACGCGACCGAGATCCAGACGGGTGCCGACGAGGACACCGGAAGCGCCGCCGGCGACGGGATCAGTCGTCCGGTCGCCCTCGGGGCGATCTTCCTGGTGAGCCTCGTGGGGCTGCTCCTGGAGGTGGCCTACACCCGGATCATCTCCTACAAGCTCTGGTACTACTACACCTACCTGGTCATCGGGTTGGCGCTGCTGGGCATCGGCAGCGGGGCCACGATCGTGGTCCTCTCGGCCCGGATCCGCAGCACGGGGACCCGGACGATCATCGCCCTGGCCAGCCTGTGGGGCGCCCTCAGCGTCGTCGTGGGCTACCTGGTCATCAGCCGCGTGCCCATCAACACCCTCGCCCTCTGGAACTACGGGACCGGCTCGTCCCTCAAGGCGCTGGCCACCTTGCTGGTCATCTGCCTGGCGCTCTTCGCCACGTTCATCTCGATCGGGGTGATGATCGCGATCCTCCTGGGCCGGGGCGGCGACGACATCGGCCGCCTCTACTTCGCCGACCTGCTCGGTGCGGGCATCGCCGCCCTGGTCGTGGTGTTCCTGATCTCCTGGATCGGGCCTCCCTCGGTCGTGGCGCTGGCGGCGGCGATGCTGGCCGCCCTCGCCGCCTGGGTGACGCCCGCCGAGGCGCGTGTCCGCCGGTTCGGGGCGGTGGCGCTCACGGTGCTGCTCGCCATCCCGGCGTTCGTCCCCTCGCTCGTCCCTGACATCCGGACCGAGGACACCAAGATCCAGCCCGGACCGAACCGGGTGTTCTCCCGCTGGGGTCCGGTCTTCCGGGTCGACGTCGACGAGATCGCACCGACCGAGAACCAGGAGGTCAACGAGGACATCAAGATCCTCACCCACGACGGCACCCCGGGTTCGGGGCTCAACCGCTTCGACGGCGACCCCGAGGCCGTGACCCGGTTCGACGCCGATCCTCGGTCGTGGCCGTTCGACATCCTGGACACTCCGCCGGACCGCCAGCTCATCGTGGGCAGTGCCGGCGGCAACGAGATCGTGGCCTCGCTGTCCCGGGACTCCCGCCAGATCGACGCCGTCGAGTTGAACCCGGTGACCGTGGGTCTGGTGCGGGACACCTTCGCCGACTTCACCGGGAACCTGACCGAGTTCCCGCAGGTCAACCTGACCCAGGGCGACGGTCGCTCCTTCCTCGCCCGCTCCGACGACCTCTACGACCTGGTCTGGTACGTCGCCCCCGACAGCTACGCCGCCAACAACGCTGCCTCCTCCGGGGCGTTCGTCCTGTCGGAGTCGTACCTCTACACCGCCGACATGATCGAGGTGACGCTCGAACACCTGAGCGACCGTGGCATCTCGGTCGCCCAGTTCGGTGAGGTCTCCTTCGCCGACCGCCCCAACCGGACCGCCCGCTACCTGCTGACGGTGCGAGAGGCATTCGCCCGGCTCGGCATCGACGACATCAGCCAGCACGTCATGGTCGCCACGTCGACCGATCCGTACTCCGGTGGCCTGTCCACCATCGTCGTGAAGCGCGAGCCCTTCACCCAGGAGGAGGTGGACCGGTTCGTCGCCAGCGTGCCGGAGGCCGGAGGCGGCACGCTCGTCTACGCACCCGGCGCCGCCAATCCCCCCGGGCTCATCTCCTCCATCCCCGTCTCGGATCCCGCCGAGCTCGAGGCCCTCCTGGCCGACTACCCGTTCGACGTCAGCGCCATCACCGACGACGCCCCGTTCTTCTGGCACTTCGTGCCCTTCCCCGACGTGATCTCCTCGATCACCCAGTCGATCGACCCGACCGACCGCGAGAACGCCGTCGGCGAGCGGGTGTTGTTGCTGCTGCTGGCGATCGCCGCCGTGTTCGCCGTGGTGTTCCTGGTGCTCCCGTTCGTGGTGATCCGCAAGGAGTGGCGAGCACTGCCGGCGAAGGGGCTCTCAGCGGTCTACTTCGCCGCCCTCGGACTCGCCTTCATGCTCTACGAGATCACGATGATCCAGCGGCTCACGGAGTACCTCGGGTTCCCGACCTACTCGCTCACCGTGACGTTGGCGTCGATCCTCGTCTTCACCGGCCTCGGGGCCCTGCTGTCGAACCGGTTCGCGGACCAGCCACGGGCGGTGCTCGGCCCCCTCCTCGGGACGCTCGTGCTCCTCACGATCCTGTACCGGGTGGCGCTCACACCCCTGACCGACGCCACGCTGTCGGCGCCGTTCGCCCTCCGTGTCCTGATCTCCTTCGCCCTGCTCGCTCCCCTCGGGCTGTGCCTCGGGATGTTCATGCCACTCGGCCTGCGCACCGTCGGCGGCATGACGGCACACGCCGATGAGTACGTGGCGTGGGGGTGGGCGATCAACGGTGTGTTCTCGGTGATCGGTTCGGTCCTCACGACGGTGTTGTCGATGAGCTTCGGCTTCCGGACGGTGCAGCTGCTGGCCATGGGGATCTACCTGCTCGCCGGGGTCACCCTGTGGCAGCTGCGTGGGGTCCACGACCGGCTGGTCGGACCCGGTTCGGGCTCCGATCCCGAGACCGAGGACGAGCCCCTCCCCGTCGGGGTCTGACGGCGCCGATCAGGCCGGAGGTGGGAGGACCGAGGCGGGGGGCGGGCCCATCCGCCCGAGCACGGCGTCGCGCAGGCCCAGCAACCGGGCCCGGGCATCGAAGACCAGCGGACGACCTCCGGGCCTGATCGTTCCCGAGGCCACCTGCAGCAGCGTGATCAACCCCCGGATGGTCGCGTGGTAGCGACCGCTGTTCTCGCGCACCAGCACGATCGTGTTGCGGGTCTGAAGGTAGTCGACCAGCGCGACCGACGAGCCCAGGTGGAGGTTGCGCACGCCGGCGTTGCGCACCAGTCCGACCCCCCAGCCCCGGCGCCGGGCCCGCAGGGCCAGGTCGGCCTCCTCGCAGTAGGAGAAGTAGCGCTCGTCGAACAGACCCACCTCGCCCAGACAGTCACGGCGAAGGAACATGAGCGTGCCGTGGGGGTAGTCGACGTGCTCCCACCGGGGGGAGTCGGCATCGCCGGCGTCGTCCGCCCTCCAGACCGCCGGCACCGTCATCCCACCGAAGTACGGATCGATCACCGGCACCATCCCGTCGCCGACGTCGGCACAGGCCAGACCGGCCGCGGGGACGGTGTCCAGGACCTCCAGCACGCCGCGGAGGCAGCCGTCGAGCAGGTCCACGTCGTGGGGGCAGAGCGCCGCCCAGTCGCCGTCGTCGACGCGCTCGAGGAACCGACGCAGGCCGACGTTGGCGCCCGGACCGAATCCGGCGTTGCGTCCGCTCGGAATCAGCTCCACCCGCCCCGAGGCGAACTCCTCGCGGAGTTCCGTCTCCAGCTGGCGCAGCGCGCCGGGCCGCGAGTCGTTGTCGACGATCGTCACGCTCACCTCGACCTCGTCGCCGAGGAACCGGCGTACCGTCGCAGCGCAGCGCTCGGGCTGGTTCCAGTGGACGACGACCACCCGCAGCGGGACACGGGGAGCCACCTCCGGCTCGGGGGCGGCCACGCGGCGGTCAGACGAGGGGGCGGTCGGACGGTTCCACCGGACTCGGGAGATCCGTCTCCCCCATCAGCCGGCGGTCCACCGAGGCGGCGCAGGCCCGCCCCTCGGCGATGGCCCACACGATCAGGCTCTGACCGCGGCCGGCGTCACCGCAGACGTAGACGCCATCCACGTTGGTCGACCAGTCGTCGTCGCGTCCCACATTCCCGCGGTCGTCCAGCTCGACGCCGAGCTGCTCGAGCAGCCCGGGGCGCTCGGGGCCGACGAAGCCCATCGCCAGGAACACCAGGTCCGCCTCGATCACGCGGTCGGAACCGTCCACGGGAACGAACGTGGGCCGGCCGTCGACCTCACCCTGTTCGACGTCGACGACCCGGAGGCCGCCGAGGGTGCCGTCGCCCGCGTCGACGAACTCGACGGTGTTGACGGAGTAGATGCGGTCCCCGCCCTCCTCGTGGGCCGATGACGTGCGGTAGACGAACGGCCAGGTCGGCCAGGGGTTCGCATCCGGCCGCTCCTCGGGTGGCCGGGCCATGATCTCGAATTGGGCGATCGACGACGCACCCTGGCGGTGGGCGGTGCCGAGGCAGTCGGCGCCGGTGTCACCGCCACCGATGATGACGACCCGCTTGCCGCCGGCGTGGATCGGCACGGCGTCGACGTCCAGATCACCCTCCTGGGCCCGGTTGGCCCACGGGAGGTACTCCATGGCCTGGTGCACACCGGCCAGCTCCCGGCCGGGGATCGGCAGGTCGCGCCAGGCGGTGGCGCCGGTGGCGACCACGACGACGTCGAACTGCTCCCGGAGCTCGTCGGCCGACAGGTCCACCCCGACCTCCACGCCCGTGCGGAACTCAGTGCCCTCGGCCCGCATCTGGGCCAGTCGTCGGTCCAGGACGCGCTTCTCCATCTTGAACTCGGGGATCCCGTAGCGGAGCAGGCCGCCGATGCGGTCGGCCCGCTCGAACACGACCACGTGGTGGCCGGCGCGCGTCAGCTGTTGCGCCGCCGCCAGCCCGGCCGGACCGGAGCCGATCACCGCGACGCTGCGGCCGGTGGCCTGGGTCGGCCGGACCGGAGTGACCCAGCCCTCGGCCCAGGCCCGGTCGATGATCGACACCTCGACCTGCTTGATCGTCACCGGATCGGCGTTGATCCCCAGGACGCACGCCGCCTCGCACGGTGCCGGACACAGGCGGCCGGTGAACTCGGGGAAGTTGTTCGTGGCGTGGAGCCGGTCGATGGCCCGGCGCCACTCGTCCCGGTACACCATGTCGTTCCAGTCGGGGATGATGTTGCCGAGCGGACAGCCGTTGTTGCAGAACGGGATGCCGCAGTCCATGCACCGGCTGGCCTGCTCCTCGATCGCCCCCGGCTCGAACTCCTCGTAGACCTCGTGCCAGTCGAGCAGCCGCACGGGCACGGGGCGTCGCGACGGGAGGCGCCGGTCGTGCTTCAGGAACCCTCGAGCGTCACCCACCCCGCACCCTCCTCACCTCGGACACCGTCCTCACCTCCGACACCGTCCAGGGTGTCACTTCTGGCTCGACGCCATGATCGTCTCGACCACGTCGAGCCCCTCGGCCTCGGCCAGGGCGATCGCATCCAGCACTCGTCGCAGGTCGTTGGGCATCACCTTGACGAAGCGGTCGCGCTCGACGTCCCAGTTCGCCAGCAGGTGCGCTCCCCGCGCCGAGTCGGTGGCGGCGACGTGCCGTTCGATCAGTCCGCGCAGTTCGATCAGGTCGTCGGCGTCCGGCGACTCGAGGCTGAGCATCTCGAAGTTCACCCGGGACGGGAACGTGCCGTCCTCGTCGTGGACGTACGCGACCCCGCCTGACATCCCTGCGCCGAAGTTCCGTCCGGTGCGTCCGAGCACGACGACCCGACCACCCGTCATGTACTCGCACCCGTGGTCGCCGACACCCTCCACGACCGCGACGGCACCCGAGTTGCGGACGCAGAACCGCTCGCCCACGACGCCTCCCAGGAAGGCCTCGCCCGACGTGGCGCCGTACAACAACACGTTGCCGGCGATGATGTTGCTGGCTGCATCGAAGCCGGCGGGCGCATCCGCACTGGGCCGCACGATGATCCGCCCGCCCGAGAGTCCCTTGCCCACGTAGTCGTTCGCATCCCCGTGGAGCCGCAGGGTCACGCCGCTCGGCACGAAGGCGCCGAAGCTGTTGCCGGCCGAGCCCGTGAAGTCGATCCGGATCGTGCCGTCGGGCAACCCCGCGGCCCCGTGGCGCCGGGTGATCTCGTGGCCGAGCATCGTGCCGACGGTCCGGTTCACGTTGCGGATCGGCACCTCGAGCTGGACGGGGGTGCCGTCATCGATGGCTGGTCGGCAGGCTGCGATGAGCTCCACGTCGAGCGCGTCCTGCAGGCCGTGGTCCTGGGTGCGGGCGTGGTGGAGGTGGTCCTCCGGGCGGGGCTCCACGACGTGGAGGATCGGTGACAGGTCCAGTCCGGACGCCTTCCAGTGCTCCACCGCCGCCGAGGTGTCGAGCAGCTCGGCGTGGCCGATCGCCTCCTCGAGCGTCCGGAACCCGAGGTCCGCGAGCAGCTCGCGGACCTCCTCGGCGATGAAGGTCATGAAGTGCTCGACGAACTCCGGCTTTCCGGTGAACCTGGCGCGCAGCTCCGGGTTCTGGGTGGCGATCCCGACGGGGCACGTGTCCAGGTGGCAGACCCGCATCATCACGCAGCCCGACACGACCAGCGGTGCGGTGGCGAACCCGAACTCCTCGGCTCCGAGCAGCGCGGCCACCACGACGTCACGTCCGGTCTTCAGCTGACCGTCGACCTGCACGACGATCCGGTCCCGCAGTCCGTTCAGCACGAGCGTCTGCTGGGTCTCGGCGAGCCCGAGCTCCCAGGGTGCCCCGGCGTGCTTGATCGAGGTGAGCGGACTGGCTCCGGTCCCGCCGTCGTGGCCGGAGATCAACACGACGTCGGACTTCGCCTTGGCGACGCCGGCCGCGACCGTCCCGACGCCGACCTCCGCCACGAGCTTCACGTGGACCCTGGCCGACGGGTTCGAGTTCTTGAGGTCGTGGATCAGCTGGGCCAGGTCCTCGATGGAGTAGATGTCGTGGTGTGGTGGCGGCGAGATCAGGCCGACACCCGGTGTCGAGTGACGGGTCTCGGCGATCCACGGGTAGACCTTGTGGCCGGGCAGCTGCCCGCCCTCGCCCGGCTTCGCACCCTGCGCCATCTTGATCTGGAC
>CAIYGQ010000070.1 GCA_903925745.1 uncultured Actinomycetes bacterium
CGGACGGCTCCTGCCCGGGACCACCCGTGACCTCCAGATCGGCGGCACCGGATCCCAGTTCGCCGTGCAGGGTGGCAACGCCAGCGGTTGCGGGGTGCCCGACGGCGTCGGCGCCGTCGAGGTCTCGGTCACCGCCGCCGGTCCGAGCGGTGCCGGATTCATCCGGGCCTACCCGAACGGCTCCACCGCCCCCGACGCCACGGTCGTCAACTACAGCGACGGTCGGGGCGCCACGAACACCGTCACGGTGCCCCTCGCAGCGAGCGGCACACTGGACCTCGAGATCGCGAACTTCGGCGGCTCGACCGACGTGGTCGTCGACGTCCAGGGCTACTTCGCCGCCTCCGGCGGACAGGGGTTCGTCCCCTTGTCGGCGCCGTGTCGGATCGTCGACACCCGCGCCGCCGGCGGCCAGATCGCGTCGGGGGCGAGCCGGACGTTCCTGGTCGACGGGTCCACGGGTGACTTCGTGAGCCAGGGAGGGACCGACGGCGGGTGCGGCGTCCCCGACGGGACCACTGCGGTCGAGTTCTCGGTGACGGCCGTCGATCCGACCGGAACCGGGTTCCTGCGGGTCACTCCCAACTCGAGCTCCGTGCCCAACGCAGCGTTCGTGAACTACACGCCGAGCGCCAACACCACGAACACCGGCACCGTGCGACTCGAACCGCTCCAGACGAAACCGCTGCGGGTGGCGAACCAGGGGACGCCCATCCACGTGATCGTCGACGTGCAGGGGTACTACACCTCCACGTCGGTCGGACGCCGCTACCAGACGATCACGCCGTGTCGGACCGTCGACACCCGGAACGCCGGCGGCAGGCTCCCCGGCGGCGCGTCGAGAGCCTTCCAGACCGGAGGCCGCCTCAGTGGATTCGCCGCCCAGGGGGCCCGGAGCCCGATCGGATGTGGTGTCCCCCAGCGCGCCACCGCCGTCGAGGCGTCGTTCACCGCCATCGACCCCGTGGGCAGTGGGTTCCTGCGGGTGTTCCCGAACGGGCGGGGCACCCCCAACGCCACGTTCCTGAACTACTCAGGTGGTCGGGGCACCACCAACAGCGGGACGGTGCCGCTGGCCGGGCTCGGGCTGCAGGATCTGGCAGTCACGAACCTGGGTGGCGCCTCCCACCTGGCCGTCGACGTGCTCGGCTACTACGAGCCCCCCACCGGAGCCAGCAACGGCGCCGAGCAGGTCACGTCGTCGGGTGTGACCTGTGCGCTGCTCGTCGACCGGACCCTCCGGTGCTGGGGCAACAACTTCTCCGGTCAGGTCGGCGACGGTACCGGCGTCAACCGAGCCGCTCCTGTCACGGTGGTCGACTCGGACGGCACCGGGGCGTTGCCAGGGGTCGTGGATGTGGCCTCCGGTCCCTCGTCCACCTGCGCCGTCCTGGCGAGCGGACTGGTCAAGTGCTGGGGGTCCGACAGTTTCGGTGCACTCGGCAACGGCCCGAACGCCGGCGACAGCGCTCGACCATCCCAGGTGCTGAGCGGGTCCCAGGTGCTCGGCGGAGCGACGCAGGTGAGCGTCGGATTCGAGCACGCCTGCGCGCTGCTGCAGGACGGCACCGTCCGGTGCTGGGGACGCAACCAGAACGGCCAGGTGGGAGACGGCACCACCACCACCCGGAACACCGCAACGGTGGTCGTCGACGAGACAGGAACCGGGGCGCTCTCCGGTGTCGTCCAGATCAGCGCAAGCTTTCAATCAACCTGCGCGACGAAGGCGGACGGAACGGCACGCTGCTGGGGAGCCAACGGACTCGGCCAGCTCGGTACCGGCGCAACACCGGATTCCTCGACCAGACCGGTGTCCGTCCGGAACGGTGACGGGACACCGCTGGCAACCGTGACCCAGGTGGCGCAGGCCGGAATCTCCGCCTGTGCTCTGCTCGCAGACACCACCGTCAGGTGCTGGGGCGACAACAGTTCCAACCAGCTCGGCAACGGGACCACGACCCCCAGCCTGACGCCGGTGGCAGTGCGGGCCACCTCGGGCAGTGCGCCGCTGTCGGGAGTCCTGTCGCTGACCGGCGGGAACAGCAGCTTCTGCACGACCGTCGTCGGCGGCGGGGCCCGGTGCTGGGGGGACAACGACTTCGGCCAGCTCGGCGTCAACTCGACGAACGCCACGACCCGACCGGTGGCCGTGCAGCGGTCGAACTTCACGGTCCTCTCGCCCGTCACCGGTCTGGCCGGCGTGGCCACGGGCGGCTTCGTGTCCTGCGCCGTGGGCGCGGACGTCGAACCCGGTCCACTGAGCATCGGGGACCGGACGCTCTGCTGGGGAACGGCCCTCTTCGGCAACCTGGGCAGTGGGGTCCTGAGCGACCAGAAGCTGACGGCGGCTGCCGTGATCGGCATCCCGTAGAGGCCGCCAGGCCGAGGGGCCGGCGCGCACCACCGTCAGTCGCGCTGGCGGTTGCGGACGAGCGCCGACTGGCTGGCCGCGGCCAGCAGCACCCCGTCGGGGGTCCACAG
>CAIYGQ010000071.1 GCA_903925745.1 uncultured Actinomycetes bacterium
ATGATCGCCGGGACCAGGATCATCCGGACGATCGTCGAGTCCAGGAGCACCGCCGCAGCCATGCCGAAGCCGATGAGCTTCACCGTCGGGTTGGGGTTGGCGACGAACGACAGGAACACCGCCATCATGATGAGCGCGGCGGTGGTGATGACCCGCGCCGTCCCGGCGACGCCGCGGACGACCGAGGCCGAGGGGTCGTGGGTGGCGTCCCACTCCTCCTTGATGCGGCTCATGAGGAACACCTCGTAGTCCATGGAGAGCCCGAAGAGGATCACGAACATGATCAGGGGCACGAAGGACACGATGGGGATCGTCTCGCTGATGCCGACCAGCCCCTTCGCCCAGCCCCACTGGAACACGGCCACGACGACGCCATACGCCGCCGCGATGGACACCAGGTTCAGCACCGCCGCCTTGAGCGGGACGAGGATGGAACGGAACACCAGGATGAGCAGCACGAAGGCCCCGAGTACCACCGCCCCGATCACCAGTGGCAGGTACCGCGTCACGAGCGCGGTCAGGTCGATCAGGGTGGCGGTCGCGCCGCCGACGTGGGCCACCAGCGGGGTCCCGGCGGTCGCGGCGGCGAGGTCGCCGCGGAGTCGTTGCACCAGCTCGGTGGTGCGCGGGTCGTTCGGACCGGAGGTCGGGATCAGCTGGTAGATGGCCGCCGTGGTCGAGGACGCGTCGTTCGGGACCGGTCCGACCGCGTAGTCGATCCCGGCGACGGTTCCGGGCGGCTGGAGGGCGCCGAGCGCCTTCGACACCGGGGCGAGCTGCTCCAGTGCGGTGGCGTAGGGGACACCGTTGGGCAGGGCCACTGCGACGACCAAGGGGCCGTTGGTGCCGGCGCCGAATCCCCGGTCGACCAGGTCCCATGCCTGCTTCTGGGACAGGTCCGCGGGGAGGGAGTCGTCACCCGGCATGCCGAACTCGATCCTGGTGAACGGAATGGCCAACACCAGGAGCACCGCCGTCCCGCCGAGGAGGGCCAGCCACGGACGGGCCGAGGTGCGCGTGGCGAAGCGTCCCCAGAAGGTCTTCTCGGGTGCGGGTTCAGCCTCACGCGGACGACGGAGCGAGATCCGGTCGATCCGCCCTCCGGCGAAGCCCAGGAGCGCGACCAGGAGCGTGACGGCCGCGAGCATCATGACGACCACCCCGATGGCCGCCGACAGGCCGAGGGTGCGGACGAGCGGGATCGGGATGATGAGCAACCCGAGGAGCGCGAGGACCACCGTGACGCCCGCGAACAGTGCCGCCCGGCCCGAGGTGGACACGGCCAGGCCGGCGGCACGCTGCGGCGACGTCCCGGCGGCGAGCAGCTCGCGGTAGCGGGTGACGATCAGGAGCGAGTAGTCGAGGCCGACGCCGATCGAGATCATCAGCGTCACCGCCGGGGCCGCCGAGCTGACGGTGACCTGCGAGGCCAGGAGGTACACGAGGCCCGAGGCCGTGACCGCTCCGAACAGCGCGGTCACGATCGGCACGACCATCCCGAACAGCGACCCGAACGCGACCAGGAGCAGCACCGCCCCGATCGCCAGGCCGACCTCATCGGCGTGGTTGGACCAGAAGCTGACGGGCTGGTTCCAGGTGTCGGCCACCGCGCCGCCGATCGAGGCCGTCACGCCCGGAGGGGTCGAGCGATCCAGCACTCCCTGCAGCTGTGAGTACGGATTGGGGTAGGCCTCGGCGGCCAGGTCCGAACTCGGCGGGTACCGCTCGAGCAGCTCGTCGAGTGAGTCCTTGAGGTTGACGGTCACGACGGCGAGGCGTCCGTCGGGCGACACGGTCGGCGGCAGTCCGGCGGCGAGCCGCTCGGCCAGCTGGGCCTCGGCCGGTGGGAGCCGCGCCGCCACCTGCCCCAGCGCCTCGGTGGCATCGGAGGTCAACGGGTTGGTGACCGCCGAGACCTCCGGCAGCTGCTCGAGGGCTCCCACCAGCGACGCAATGCCCGCCGCCCGGTCCTGCAGCGTCCCGGGCGGAGTGGCCTCCAGGACGACCTGCGCCGAGAGCGCGTTCTGGCTCGAGAAGCGCTCCTGCAGCAGGTCGTACGCGGCCTGCGAGTCGGTCCCCGGGACCGAGAAGCTGTTCGATGTGGCGTCGTGGTCGGTCGAGGCCAGCCAGCCGGCGCCGACGAGCACCAGCAGCCAGGCCACTCCGACCAGGCGGTGGTGCCGGAACACCGACCCCGCGAAGCGTCCGAGCAGCCCCAGGTCGGCCACCTCGGATCGCCCCGGAACCCCGACCTCGGGGGCCTCGGGGTCGGTCGGGGTCGTCTCAGGCAGAGGTCGTCACCGCGACGTCGATCGGTGCCCCGGGCCCGGCGTCCACGTCGGCCAGCGGGGCCGCCACCGGCCCCTTGCCCGCGGATCGCCTGACCACGACCACCACCACGACGCCGACCAGGGCCAGGCCCAGCAGGACGAGCAGCCCCTTGCGGGAGCGTCGCGTCACCTCGGCGACCTGGGCCACGGTCTCACCGGCGCTGTCGGCCACGTCCTGGGCCCGCTCGGTGGCGGCCGCCACGGTGTTGGCGACCGCTGCGGTGGCACCGGCCACGGCGGCGACCCGCTCCAGATCGTGGACCAGGTGGCGTTCGGCGCGGCGTTCCTTGCGCTTGCTCATGAGGCGTCTCCCCTGCTCGGCGGAGGCCTCACCGTAGCGGGTCAGACCGAGATCCGGGCGAAGAGCTCGGTCTTGCGCTCCTCGAACTCATCGAAGTCGATCCGCTTGGCCTCGAAGTCGGCGTGGAGCTGCTCGACGAGCACCAGCAGTTCCTCGGCCGTCAGCTCCTCCTCACCCTCGGGCAGCTCGAAGGCCTCGTCCTCATCGGTGCCCTCGACGTCCTTCTCGAGCCGCCGCTCGCGCTTGGCCTGGGCCTTGGCCTTCTTGGCCCGGTCACGCTGCAGCTTGGCAAAGCTCGTCCGACTCGCACCCATCTCGCACCTCGCTCGTTCGTCGTCTGCTCATTCGTCGTCGTGTGGTCCGCCGTGGGTTCGTCCGGCCCGGTCACGACGGCGGACCGGACCGCACCACCGAACACCGTTCGACACCGGGCCCACCCGAGGAGTTCCGCGACCGTCTCCGCTGCGCGGATCCAGGTCGACACCCGGGGGGCCGCCGAGCGGCGCCGAGGGAGACAGTAGCGCCTCCGCCGCCCGGATCCCCACCACCCGAGCACCACCGGCACCGGTGACGGTGGTCACCCCGCGTCGGGACGTGGCCCGGTCCTCGAGAACTCGAACCCGGCTCCGGTGCTGAACTCACAGAGCGTGACCTCCGGACGGACGGGTCGGGGAACCTCGGTCCGCTCCAGACGCCACGCCCGGCGCCGGCCGAACGGCGCGTCGACCACCTCGACGGAGAGGCACGGATCCACGGCGTGCACGATCGCGTCGAGGGCGCCGTCGCCGCGGCCATCGGCCAGGAGGGATCCCCAGCCGAGCGCGAGCACCTCCTCGGTGGCAGCGCAGTCGCCGAGCACCACCACGGTCTCCCCGTCCCCGTCGACCCAGGTGTCCACGTAGTCCTCGGGCTGCAACAGCGGATGCAGGGCCAGCACGTCCGCCACCAGCTGCTCGACACCCCCGTCGGCCAGGCCGGCGGCCCGGAGCCACCGGACCAGACGCGCCGCCACGACCCCACCGACTCCCGTCATCTGCGCGGCCAGCGCGTCCGCCACGTCCTCGGCCTCGACCCGACGCCGCAGGGCCGCAGCGAACGACAGGACGAGCAGGTGGCCCTGGATCGCGAACTCCCGGCACAGCGCCCGGAGGACCACCGCAGAGAAGTCCTCCATCCGGAGGTCCGGATCCAACGGCCGTCGGTAGTCCGTCGAACCGCCACCAGGGTCCGTCAGCGGCATCAGCGGCACGACGAGGTCCGCCAGGCGAGTCGACCGCAGCGGTTCCACCGTCGGCGGACCCGCGAGCGGTTCTGCGTCGGGGTCGATCTCGACGAGCCACTCGCAGTGCGGCCGGCGGTCCGCCGGCGTCCGGGGAGGCCGGTGCACCGGCGTCATGCGGGCCTGCGGGTTCCCGGCGCACACCGTCGCCTCGAAGGTGGGGTCCTCGATGTCGTGGCACATGGTCCGGACGAACGACTCACCCATCGGCTCGACGTCCATCAGCGCCCCGCAGTGCGCCAGGTGGAACCCGCCGTGGTGCTAATCGTCGACTCGGAACCGGAAGTCGAGGAACTCGTGGGGGGCGCCGACGTCGAACTGCATCGCCTTGAAGATCGACTCCACGTCGTGGCGGTCGTCGAATCCGAGGAGCCGACGGATCCGACGGGTGTAGATCGGACTGGCTCCGCTCCACTCCTCGATGGCCACCGGACCAAGTGCGTCGGCACCGAGCCGGGCGATCACCTGCGGCATGCCGACCCGGTCGATCAGGTGCCCCGCCAGCAGGTACTCCCGGGCCAGGGAGGCGAGCTGCCACCGGTCCAGTCGCTCGAGACCCCGTCCTGTCGCCACGTCGCTCCCCTGTCCTCGGCGGTGTCGTTCTCGGCGATGTTGCCCTCGCCGGTCTCGTTCTCGGCGATGTTGCCCTCGCCGGTGATCCGGTGGCCCCGGGCCGACGACCGTCCCGTCGAGGGGCTCCCACGGGCGGCGGAACCGGACCGTTCACCCTGACCCGCCGATCAGACTAGTGTCTGGACACATGTCCAGTTCGCTCGCCCCTCCCCGACGGACCCTGTCCGACCGTCAGGCCGACACCGTCGCCCGGCTCGTCGACGCCACGGTCGTCGAACTCCGCAGCCACCCCGCCAAGGGACTCACGGTTCGCAACGTCGCCCGCCGCGCCGGTGTGGCCCCGGCCACCGCCTACACGTACTTCGCGTCGCGTGACCACCTGGTGACCGAGGTCTTCTGGCAGCGGCTCCGGGAGCTGCCTCCCCCACGGCGCGTCGGTGACGCCGCCACCCGGGTGGGGTCGGCGCTCGGCGAGGTCGCGACGCTGGTGGCCGACGAACCGGAGCTCGCCGTCGCCTGCACCCAGGCCATGCTGGCCGACGATCCCGAGGTCCGGCGGCTGCGCGACGAGATCGGCGCCGCCGTGGTGGCCCGGTTGCGGGCCGCGCTGGAGGGCGTGCCCGGCGGGGTGGACGACCTCCGTGTCGCCACCCTCGGCCTCGTCTTCTCGGGCGCGATGCTCCAGGCCGGCATGGGCCACCTGGAGTACGCCGACCTGCCGGATCGGCTCGGCGACTCCGCCCGTCTGATCATCGACGCCGACGAACCGGACGCGCCGGCGTCCCCCGGAGGGACCACATGACCACCACGATCGACACGCCGCTGCGCTACAACCCCTACGACTACGAGATCCACGAGGACCCGTACCCCACCTACCGGCGCCTCCGCGCCGAGGCGCCCGTCTACCGCAACGACGAGCTCGGGTTCTGGGCCCTCTCACGACACGCCGACGTCACGGCGGCGTTCCGCGACTCCGGCCGGTTCTCGAGTTCGCACGGTGTCAGCCTGGATCCGGCGGCCTCGGGTCCGCACGCCCACCGCACGATGTCGTTCCTCGCCATGGACCCGCCGCGCCACACCCGGATGCGGGCCCTCGTGTCCCGGGGGTTCACACCCCGCCGAGTGGTCGACCTCGAGGAGCGGATCCGTCTCCTCACCGTCGAACACCTCGACCGGGCGCTCGAGCAGGGGTCGTTCGACTTCGTCGGCGACTTCGCCGGGTTGTTGCCCATGGACGTGATCTCGGAGCTCATGGGCGTCCCACCGGCGGACCGGGCCGAACTCCGCCGACTCGCCGACCTGCTCGTCCACCGGGACGAGGGCGTCCAGGACGTACCGCCGGCCGGCGTCGAGGCGGCCCTGACACTCGCCGGCTACTACGCCGACATGATCGACGCCCGGCGCCGGAGCCGGACCGACGACCTCACCTCGGCACTCGTCGACGCCGAGATCGACGGCGACCGGCTCGGCGACGACGAGATCGCCGCCTTCCTGTTCCTGATGGTCGTCGCCGGCAACGAGACGACCACGAAGCTGCTCGCCAACGCCTGGTACTGGGCCGGGCGCACGCCCGAGGCGAGGTCGATTGCGTTCGGGAGCGACGGGACCGACGGGGACGTCGCCGCCTGGGTCGAGGAGACGCTCCGCTACGACGCCTCGACCCAGATGCTGACGAGGCTCGTCACCGAGCCGACCGAGCTCCACGGCGAGACGATGGAACCGGGTGACACCGCCCTGCTGCTGGTCGGGTCGGCCAACCGGGACGAGGACGTCTTCGTCGATCCCGACCGCTACGACCTGAACCGGGACACGTCGTCGCTGGTCAGCTTCGGGGTCGGTCGGCACTTCTGCCTGGGGGCGTCGCTCGCCCGACTCGAGGCGCGGGTGTGCCTCGAGGAGATCGTCCGGCGGGTCTCGGACTACGGCATCGACGAGGATGCGTCGGTGAGGTTCCACTCCATCAACGTGCGCGGCTTCGCCCACCTCCCGACGACGGTGGTTCCACGGTGACCGGCCCGGTGCGGCCCGTGGTGGTGACCGGCGCGTCCTCGGGGATCGGCGAGGCCACGGCCCGCGCCTTCGCGGCGCTCGGCCACCCCGTCGTCCTCGGCGCCCGTCGCGTCGAACGCTGCCGGGCCACCGCCGAGGGGATCCGGGCCGAGGGTGGCCGGGCGGTGCCACTGGCGTTGGACCTGCGGGATGCGGACTCCATCGACCGGTTCGCCGCCGACTCGGTGTCCGCGCTCGGCCACGTCGACGTGCTCGTGTCCTGCGCCGGCGACGTGCTCCCGTCCGGCACGCTCGCGACGAGCCCCGGGGACTTCACGGCGCAGGTCCAGGTCAACCTCCTCGGTGCGCAACGACTCGTGCACGCGCTCGCGCCCGCGATGGTCGAACGGCGCACCGGCGACGTGGTCCTGGTGACCTCGGACGTGGTGCGACTCCCCCGACCCCTGATGTCGTCCTACGTGAGTTCGAAGTGGGGCCTCGAGGGACTGGCCCGCGCCCTGCAGATGGAGCTCGAGGGCACCGGCGTCCGGGCCTCCATCGTCCGGCCCGGGCCGACGCTCACGGGGATGGGGATGGACTGGGATCCCGAGGTCCTGACCCCCGTCCTCGACGAGTGGCGCCGCTGGGGGCTGGTCCGCCACGACGGCTACCTGTCCCCCGAGGCCGTCGCGAACGCCGTCGTGACCGTCGCGACCCAACCGTCCGGGACCCACCTCACGCTCGTCGAGGTCGAACCCGAGGCCCCCGTCCGTGGGCGGCCGTCGGAGGCAACGTGACCACCGGCGCTCCCATCACCGAGGTGTCCGGACGCCGGAGCGATGGCGGCCACCTCGAGGAGCTCCGCTCCGACCCGATCGGCCTGCTGACAAGACTCCGGGATGAGTGCGGCCAGGTGGGGTCCTTCGACCTCGCCGGCCGACGCGTCGTGGTGGTCACGGGCGCCGAGTGCAACGAGTGGTACTTCCGCGCCCCGGAGGAGGACCTTGACCAGGCCGAGGCCTACCCGTTCATGAAGCCGATCTTCGGCGAGGGCGTCGTCTTCGACGCCAGCCCGGAGCGACGACGGGAGATGCTCCACAACCAGGCGCTCCGGGACCGCTACATGCGGGGCCACGCCGAGACGATCGCCCGGGAGGTCGACGAGATGGTCGCCGACTGGGAGGACACCGCCTCCGGGTCCGTCGACCTGTTGGACTTCTTCGCCGAGCTGACCATCTACACGTCGAGCTCCTGCCTCATCGGCCGGAAGTTCCGGGACTCCCTCGACCGACGGTTCGCCGACCTGTACCACGACCTGGAACGGGGCACCGACGCCCTGGCCTTCGTCGATCCGTACGCCGACATCGAGTCGTTCCATCAGCGTGATCGCTCACGGGCCGAGCTCGTCGAGCTGGTGGGCGACATCATGGACGAGCGACTGCGTGGCGCCCCCGCAGAGGGCGACGACCGCGACCTGTTGGACGTGTTGTTGTCGATCCGCACCGACGACGGTGCGCTGCAGTTCGACGCGGACATCGTCACGGGCATCTTCATCTCGATGATGTTCGCCGGCCACCACACGACGTCGACCACGGCGGCCTGGACGCTCCTCGAGCTGCTCCGCCATCCCGACCAGCTCGACGCGGTGGTCCGGGAGCTCGACGAGCTGGCGTCGGAGAGCGAGCGCGCCGGCCTCGACCTCACCTACCAGGCGCTGCGGGAGATGCCGCTGCTCGAGTCCGCGATCAAGGAGGCCCTCCGCCTGCACCCTCCGCTGATCCTGCTCCTCCGGGTCGCCCGGAGGGACCTCGAGGTCGCCGGCGTGCGGATCCCGGCCGGTGACCTGGTCGGGGCGACCCCGGCCGTGTCGAACCGACTGGATGCCGCGTTCGCCGACGCCGGGGGCTTCGACCTCACCCGCTACCTCCCGCCGCGAGAGGAGGACCTGGAGAACCCCTGGGACTGGATCCCCTTCGGCGCAGGCCGACACCGCTGCGTCGGGGCGGCGTTCGCGATGATGCAGCTCAAGGCGATCTTCGCCGTGCTGCTCACCCGGTTCCGGTTCTCGCTCGCGCAGGATCCCGACAGCTACCGGACCGACCACTCCAAGATGGTCGTCCAGCTCGCCCAGCCCTGCGTCGTCGACTGGGAGGGACGATGACGCCGGGTGTCCCGGCACGCCTCCCGGGGCGGGACCCGAGCGTCGGCTCGCACCGCTCGGACGGAGCGCGGCCGTGAGGTGGAGGATCGTGGTCGACGACGACCTGTGCCAGGGCCACGGTGTCTGTGAGTCCGAGGCCCCCGAGGTGTTCAGTGTCTCGAAGGACGGCGTGCTCACGGTGCTGCAACCCGCACCCGACGACGTCCACCGCCCGACGGTCGACCTGGCCGTCCGGTACTGCCCCACCCATGCCATCCGGCTGATCGAGGAGTGACCGTGCCCGCTTTCGACCGTGAGGAACTCGACGAGATGGTCAGTCGCTGGCTCCGGGCCAACCGTGACTGCGAGGCCGCCGGCGACTGGCGACCGCTCGCCGAGATGTACACCGAGGACGCCACCTACGGATGGAACTTCGGACCCCGGGAGGACTTCATGGCCGTCGGACGCGACGAGATCCGCGACATCGCGCTGGGCCTCGAGATGGGCGGGCTGGATGGCTGGAACTACCCGTACCAGCACGTGCTGGTCGATGATCGCCTGGGCCAGGTCCTCGGGCTCTGGAAGCAGGTCGCGGATGCCGAGCGACCCGGGGGCGGCACCTACGAGGTCGGGGGGATCGGCGGGTCCTGGTTCGGCTACGCCGGCAACTTCCAGTGGGCCTGGCAACGGGACTTCTTCGACTTCGGCAACGCCACGGCGCTGTTCCTCGAGATGATGGCCGACGGCACCCTGTCCGACGGGATGACGGCCCGGATGGAGCGGAGCCTCTCCGAGTCACTTCCGGGCCACCACCCCTTCGGGCAGGCACCTGCACCGATCTGGCCGGAGGTGGACCGTGACGACCGATGAGGTGACCTACGGGTTCATCGGCCTCGGCAACATCGGCGCGCCGATGGCACAACGACTGCTCGACTGGCCGGGCGGGCTGGTGGTCCGGGATCTCGACCCGGAGCGGGTCGCAGCGCTGGTGGGCGGGGGTGCGGTCGCGGCGGACTCGGTCGGTGAGGTGGGCTCACGGTGCGGTGCCGTGTCCGTGATGGTGCTGACCGACGCCCAGGTCCGGGAGGTCGTGGCCCAGCTGCTCGAGACGGCGGCGGCGGGCACCGTCGTCGCGATCCACTCCACGATCGAACCGTCGACGGCGGTCGAGCTGGGACGAGCAGCTGCGGAGTGCGGGGTACTGCTGCTCGACGCGCCGGTCTCCGGGGGTTCATCGGCGCCGCCGAGGGTCGACTGGCGGTGCTCGTCGGAGGCGACGAGGCCGCACTCGAGCTGGTTCGGGCGCCGTGGTCGACCTTCGCGGACATGGTCGTGCGATTCGGACCAGTCGGTGCCGGTACGCAGGCCAAGGTGGCCCGCAACCTGTTGCACTTCACCGCCTTCACCGCTGCGTCCGAGGCCCAGTCACTCGCCGAGGCCGCCGGCCTGGACCTGGCCGCACTCAGCCGGGTGGTCCGGCACTCCGACGCCGTGACCGGCGGGCCGGGTGCCATCATGCTGCGGACCTCGACCGAACCGCTCGGGCCGGGCGACGACTGGTACGAGACCATGTGCCACGTCCGCACGCTCGGAGAGAAGGACCTGGACCTCGCCCTGGAGCTGGCCGACGCACTCGGGGTCGACCTGCCCCTGGCCCGGTTGGCCCGACGGCACCTGGCCGACGGCCTGGGCGTTCCGGGAACCAGGGATTCGGGGAACTAGGAGACCGTGACCTGGAAGTCGGCCGTCTCGGTCGGCGGCACGTCGGTCTCCCACGGGCGTCGGTAACCGAACTCGAGCGTCATCTCGCCGGCGGCGACACCCTCCACGACGATGCGTTGGGATCCACCGGCGCCCGGGATCTGCTGCGCTGGCGGCACGTAGGTGTCGGACACGATCCGCACGACCGCCGTGTCGGGGGCCGAGGTGAGCTCCCAGGAGTACCCCGTGGTCGGGTTCGACTGGAGCTCGAGTGTCACCTGCTGGCCGACCCCGACCTGCACCGGACCGGGTTCGGTCACGACCGCTCCCCCTTGGTCGCCCGCCGGAGTCGAGGTGGTCGACCCGGGCGTCGTGGTGGTCGAGCTGCTCGAGGAGTCGCCACCACAGGCAGCAGCGACGAGCGGCGCCAGCACGCAGCCGACGAGCAGCGCAACGGCCGCGGGACGGGGACGGAGGGAGAGGAAGGATCGCACGGCGCGACCCTAGCGGTCAGGTGATGGCGATCCATGCCAGGAACACCACCACCACCAGCACGGCGATGACGACGATCGGCAGGGGCCCGAACACCTCGCGCCGACGCTGCCGGACCTCGTAGGCCTCGTTCTCCTTCGATCCCACCTTCGGGAGGTGGTGCTGGTTCGGCTTGCGTGGCTTGCTCCCGCTGCTGCCCATCGAGTCATCCTAGAACCGTCAGGAGCACCAGCGGCGGCCGGTAACCTCCGGGCATGGCCACCGACGGCGAGTTCACGACGATCCCCCGGGTCCTGCTGGCGGCGGTGGCCGCGTACGGCGAGGACGAGGCGCTCACCGATGGCGGGCGGACGTTCACCCACGCCGAACTCCTCGTCGAGGTCGAACGGGTCGGTGCGTCGCTGCTCCACGCCGGGATCGGACCCGGCGACCGCGTCGCCGTCTGGGCCCCCAACTGCTGGGAGTGGGTCGCGGTCGCCCTGGCGGTGCACCACGTGGGCGCTGTGCTCGTGCCGGTCAACACCCGCTACAAGGGCGCAGAGGCCGCAGACCTGTTGTCCCGGGCCAACGTGCGGGTCCTGTTCACCGTGACCGACTTCCTCGACACGGACTACGCCGCCATGCTGCTCGACGGCCCGGACGGCCCGCCCGACCTCCCGGACCTGGACCACGTGGTCACGCTGCGCGGTCCGGCTGGGAGCACCACCGTCGATCTGGACGCGTTCCTCGCCCGGGGAGAGTCGATCGACCGGGACGAGGTCCGGGCCCGGGCGGCGGCGGTCGAACCCGGCGACCTGTGCCACCTGATGTTCACCTCGGGCACGACGGGGCGACCCAAGGCCGTCGAGCTCGAGCACGGAGCGGTGTGCCGGGCCTTCGAGGCGTGGAGCGAGGTGATCGGACTCAGGGCCGGTGACCGCTACCTGATCGTGAACCCCTACTTCCACAGCTTCGGGCTGAACGCCGGGATCCTCGCCTGCCTGCTCCGAGGTGCGGTCAACCTGCCGCACGCCGTCTTCGACGTGCCGGAGATCATGCAGCGCGTCGAGCGCGAGCACATCACCGTCCTCCCGGGTCCACCGGCGGTGTACCAGAGCATGTTGCAGCACCCCGACCTGGATCCGTCGAGGCTCGCGTCGCTCCGACTGGCCGTCACGGGGGCCGCCGCGATCCCCGTCCAGTTGATCGTCGACATGCGCGAGGTGCTCGGCTTCGACACGGTGGTGACGGGCTACGGCCTGACCGAGTCGTCGGGGGTGGCCACGATGTGCCGTCACGACGACGACCCCGAGACGATCGCGACGACCTCGGGTCGGGCCATCCCCGACGTGGAGGTGCGCACCGTCGACGAGGACGGCCGGCCGGTCCCCGTGGACGAGGACGGCGAGGTGGTCGTCCGCGGCTACGTGGTCATGCGCGGGTACGCGGATGACCCGGCGGCGACCGCCGAGGCCGTCGACGCGGACGGCTGGCTGCACACGGGTGACATCGGTCGGCTCGACGAGCGGGGGTACCTGCGGATCACCGACCGGCTCAAGGACATGTTCATCGTCGGCGGCTTCAACACGTACCCGGCCGAGATCGAACAGGCGCTCCTCGCCCACCCCGACGTCGGCATGGTGGCAGTGGTCGGCACACCCGACGAGCGCCTCGGTGAGGTCGGCGTCGCCTTCGTCGTCGCCGCACCGGGCTCGACGCCCGATGCCGAGGGCATCATCGCGTGGGCTCGGGAACGGCTCGCCAACTACAAGGTCCCGCGGCGGATCGAGGTGGTCGACGAGCTGCCGCTCGTCCCGGCGGGCAAGGTCGACAAGGTGGCGCTCCGGGCCCGGGCCTCGGGCTGAACCGTGCGTCTCGGCGAGGTCGTCAACCCCGACGCGGTCGACAACGGCCGCCCGCTCGATGGCGTCCGGATCCTGGCCCTCGAACAGATGCAGGCGCTCCCGTACGCCACGCAACTGCTCGCCCGACTCGGTGCCGACGTCGTCAAGGTCGAGTCGATCCACGGTGGGGACCTCGGACGATCGTCGATGCCCGCCGTCACCGACCCCGAGGGTCGTTCCGTCGGTGCGACGTTCCTGCGCAACAATCTGGACAAGCGCAGCATCTGCGTCGACCTGAAGCACCCCGAGGGCCGGGACCTGGTCCTGCGACTCGCACCCGCGTTCGACGTCGTCGCCGAGAACTTCAAGCCCGGGGCGATGCAACGGCTGGGGCTCGGGCCGGCGGACCTGGCCGCCGTCGACGAGCGGATCATCTACGTGTCGGTCTCGGGCTTCGGGAACCTCGGTGACTCCCCGTACCGGGAGCGCCCGGCCTTCGCCTCGATCACCGAGGCGATGTCCGGCATCTACACGTTCACGGCCGGACCCGGGAGGCAGCCGCTCGCCAACCCCGTCGGCGCCCTCGGCGACATGTCGGCCGCGCTGTACGCCACGATCGGGATCCTGGCCGCACTCCGCCACCGCGATGCGACGGGTCGGGGCCAGCACGTGGACGTGGCGATGCTCGACTCGGTCGTGGCCATGACCGACATCGTGTCGAACTTCTGGTCGATGGGACTGCGCGGCGGGGACATCGGCCCCGTCCTGTTGACCACGTTCCGTGCGGCCGACGGCTGGTTCGTCCTGCAGGTCGGTCGCGAGCAGCACTTCCGGGCGCTGTCCCAGGTCATCGGTCAACCGGAGTGGGTCGAGGACCCGCGGTTCGCCGACCGGGGCGGATGGACGCAGCACCTGGACTCCACGATCCGCCCGGCGATCGAGTCGTGGGCCTCGACCCTGACCCGCGAGCAGGCCTCGGCGGAGCTCGCGTCGGCCGGCCTGGCCGCCGGTCCGTGCGCGACCGACGACGAGCTCGTCGTCGACCCGCACCTGGCCGCCCGGCACATGCTGGTCGAGGTCGACCGTCCCGACGGCGTCGACCAGCCGGTCCTCGTCCCCGGCAACCCGGTCAAGCTCTCGGCCGTCGCCGAGGGCCCCGAGCGTCGACCGCCGTGGCTCGGCGAGCACACCGACGAGGTCCTGTCCGCCGAGCTCGGACTCGACGACGAGGACGTCGCCGACCTCCGCACCCGGGGCATCATCGCCTGATGGACTGGCCGGACGCCTGGGGCCGCACCACGGTCGACTCCCCCGTCGGCCCCGTTCTCGTCCAGGCCGGTCCCGGCGGCATCGAGCGCATCGAGCTGGGTCCCGACCTCGGGGGCGGGCGACGGTCCGACCCGGCCCTGGACCACGTGGCCCGGCTGGTCGCGTCGTTCTTCGACGGCTCCGACGAGCTCCTGGTCGCACCGGTGGTCGAGACGGGCCCGGCGTTCACCCGCGCGGTCCGCCGGCGGTTGCGGCAGGTGCCCCGGGGCCGGACCGTCTCGTACGGGGAACTCGCCGACCTCTGCGGGCGGCCGGGGGCCGCCCGGGCGGTGGGACGAGCGGTGGCGACGAACCCGGTGGCACTGGCGGTACCGTGCCACCGCGTGGTGCGCGGCGACGGATCGCTCGGAGGGTTCGCCTACGGCACCGACCGCAAGCGACGACTGCTCGAACTGGAGGGTGTCACGTGAGGAACCGTCGACCGCTCGTCGCCGTCGCCGTCGGCGCCGCCCTGCTCGCGGTGATCCTGCCTGCATGCGGAACGTCCTCGCCGCCGCCACAGGCCCAACCACCGTGCGCCGGCGACGCCGGGGTCGGCGGCCCGGTCCCCGAGGGGGCGCGACCGGGCGAGCTCGTCGACTCGGTGCAGCTGGACGGCACCGACCAGGACGGTGAGCCGAGTGACGGGTTCCCCGCCGGCGGCCAGGTGTTCCGCATCCTGTACGTCTCCACCGGGGTCGACGAGACCGACCTGCAGCTCGTGTGCGGAACGGTGACGCTGCCCGAGGGCGGGCCCAGGCCCAACGCCGACGGCCGGACCCGGGTGCTCGCCTGGGCGCACGGCACACAGGGGCTCGAACAGCAGTGCCTGCCCTCGAGTGATCCTGAACGTGGAATCTGGGGCACCATGCCGGCTGGCATCCAGACCGTCGGGTGGGGCGGCCTGCTGGGCAAGCACCAGGGCGAACCTGCCGGAGGCCGCCTGCAGTACGCGGTCGACCAGGGCTGGATCGTCGCGACCGCCGACTACCAACCTGCAGACACCTACGTCATCGGGCGGGTGGCCGGGGCCAACGTCCTGGACTCGGTCCGGGCCGCACGGCAACTGGCGGCACAGCGATTCGAGGCGACCGCGGAGGCGGGCAGCGACGTCGTGGTCTCAGGGCACTCCCAGGGGGGTCACGCCGCGCTGTGGGCCGGACAGCTCGCGGATCCGTACCTGTCGGCGACCGGCACGAACGACACCGAGCTGCGGCTGGTGGGCGTCGAGGCACTGGCGCCCGCTGCGAACTTCGTCGTCCAGCCGGATCGCCAGCCCGGCACCTCGTACGGCGACGGGTTGGCCGACCGGGAGATGCACCAGTCGATCGGTCTGCTGCCGCTCCCCATCCCCGCCCTGGAGGTCCAGATCGGACCGGCCCTGTTGTCCTACATCTTCGGATCCTGGAGCCAGTTCTCCGAGGGTCGCGCCCCGGCGGCCTCGGCCCGGACGCCGGCGGCGCCGGACACGGGCCCGCTGGCCCTCGACCGCGTCGCCACCCCCGAGGGGCAGGCGACGATCGCCGCCGTGCAGCCGTTGTGCCTGGACAAGAGTCAGTCCGCCCAGATCCAACGGCTCGTGTCTCCCTACCGCAACGCCGCCACCCACCAGATGCTCGTGCCGGAGCTGTGGAACCTGCCGACGGCCTACCGGCCGGGCGACTACTTCCTCGGTGGAGTCGACCGGACCTGTGCGACCGCCGGGTCGACGCTCGGGGGCTGGTGCGAGTGGATCCGCTGGAACATGCCGGGTCCGCTGGGTGTGAACCCCTTCCCGAAGGTGCCGACCAGCGGCGGCCGTCCGGTCCCGCTGCTGATCGCCCAAGGCACCCAGGACACGGTCGTCCACTGCGTCGCCCCCGACGGCCTGGCCGACGACGCGCTGCCGCCGGTGTCGGACTGCACCTCGCACGCTCTCTACGAATCCCTGCTGACCGAGTACTGCCCCGATGACGGCGACCGGGCACCGCTGCAGTTGCGGCTGTTCCGCAAGGGACCCAACAGCCCGGCCGACCACATGTCCATCCCCGGGCAGATGGCCGCCCGCCAACTGGGACGGAGCGCCGCCGACCTCAGCTACGAGGGCTCGCCGTCCCAGGCATTCGTGGACGGCGCCTTCGCGGGCACCGTCCCGACGGGCTGCGACGCGAAGGTTCTGAATCCCTGAGCCGGACCGACGGGCCACCTGCCGGTCGACGGGAGGTCCCGCCCGCGGCTCAGTCCTCCAGGGTGATCGCGAACTCCGGGCAGTTGTCCGCAGCGAGGCGCGCCGCGGCCTCGAGGTCGGCCGGGACGTCCCCCTCGACCAGCGGGACGGCGTAGCCCTCGTCGTCGACGTCGAACAGCGTCGGCGCCAGCAGGTGGCACCGGTTGTGTCCGACGCACGCGTCCCGGTCGAAACGGATCCTCACGGCGCACCTCCGGCCCCGGTACTGACGGACGGACCGCCGGTCACGAGTCGTCCCCCAGCAGTCGGACCGGGAGGGTCCGTGGCCCCCGGACCTGACCGGTCGACCACCGGACGGCGGCGGGATCGGCGAGTTCGAATGCCGGTACCCGTCGGACCCACTCCTCGATGGCGACACGGAGCTCCATGCGGGCCAGGTTGGAACCGAGGCACCGGTGGATGCCCAGCCCGAACGCGGCGTGGCGGTTGCGCTGGCGATCGATCACGAACCGCTCGGGGTCCTCGAAGGCCTCGGGGTCGCGGTTCGCAGCCGGGAACGACAGGAGCACCCAGTCGCCCTCGTGGACGGGACAGCCCCCGATCTCGGTGTCGGACGAGACGATCCGGGCCATGGTCACCGGCGCGTAGAGCCGGAGGAACTCCTCCACGGCGAAGGTGATCAGCTCCGGCTCCTCCCGCAGGCGCCGGTGGTCCTCCGGGTGCTGTGCCAGGTGCCAGATGCTCGCGCCGATGGCCGACCACGTCGTGTCGATGCCGGCGATCAGGAGCAGGGCGATCGTCCCGACGACGTGTTCGTCACTGAGCGGCGAGCCGTCCACGTCCAGCTCGACGAGGTAGCTGATCAGGTCCTCACGGGGGTGGGCCCGGTGGTCCTCGATGGCGCGGAACAGGTAGGTGGTCAGGAGGTCCTCGGGATCGACCTCACCCGCCTGGCCCGGTCGCTCCAGGATCCGGTGGATGAAGGTCCTGAACCGGTCGCCATCGGCCTCGGGCACGCCGAGCAGGTGGGCGATGACGCGGACCGGGATGTGCTGCGCGTACCCCGTGGCCGCGTCGACGACGCCGCTGCGCTCCGCGAGCAGGTCGTCGATCAGCGTCGCGCAGAACTGCCGGGTCGGCTCCTCGAGCGGGGCGATCGCCCGGGGCGCGAACGCCGGGAGCAGCAGTCGTCGGGCGAACTCGTGGAACGGGGGGTCCGAGGTGATCGGCGGGGCGAAGCCCACCGGCGCCGGGACGTCCGGCCGGAGGTCCGACACGATGACGCTGCGAGACGTGTAGTGCTCGGTGTCATGGGCGATCGCCGCCACGTCCTCGTGCCGGGTCGGCAGCCACGTCCCACCGAACCGGTCGCTGTGCGCCACCGGGCACCTGCCCCGGAGGTCCCGCCAGATCTCGGGCGCCCGGTCCGCCCAGGCCTGGGTCGTGTGGTCGAAGTCGGTCGCCCAGTCCTGGACCGGGCGCTCCGGGGTGGCGGGGCTCACGCGTGGATCGTACCGCCACCCGGTTGGTGCGCCGGACGCCAGGGCCGCAGACTGGGTCCGTGAGCGTCACGGACCCCGACCACGATGCGGCCCCGGGGAGGGTCGTGGCGGTGGTCGGCGCCAGCGGGGTCCTCGGCGGACAGGTGGCGGGACTGCTCCTCGACGCCGGCGACACGGTGGTGGCCACCGCGCGGGAGACAGCGAACCTGGCGTCGCTCGTCGACGGCTCGGGCGGTCGGTGCATCCCGTGCCGTCTCGACCTGCGCGATCCGGGCGCCGGTGACCGTCTGCTCAGCACGGTCCAGCAGGGCCCCGGCCACCTCGACGCGCTCGTGCTGGCGGCCGGGGTGGTCGCCTTCGGCGACCTGGTCGACACCCCCGACGACGTGATCGAGGAGTTGTTCGTCACCAACGTGCTCGGTCCGCTCTGGTTGCTCCGGCGACTGGTGCCGGAGCTGTCGGAGCGACGGGGTGTCGTGGTGTCGCTCAGCGCGGTCGTGGCGGAGCAGCCGTTGCCCGGCATGGCGGCCTACTCGGCGAGCAAGGCCGCGCTCACGGCGGCGGACGAGGCGTTGCGTCGCGAACTGCGGCGGCGTGGGGTCCGGGTTGTCGACGTGCGGCCCCCACACACCGAGACGGGACTGCCCCACCGGGCCCTGTCCGGATCCCCACCTGCGCTGCCCCAGGGTGCAGAGCCCACAACCGTGGCTCGACGCATCGTCGGGGCACTCGACGACCCCGGTTGCCACGGGTTGTCGGCGGCGGACTTCGCAGCCGGCTGACCGCGTCGGCCGGGGGACTCAGCCGCCGGTCGGCGCGGTCGTCCCGCCGAGCGGGATCGGATCCATCCCGAGCTTGCGGTGGTCCCAGGACCGGATCCGGTCCACCTCGAGTCGCACGGCGATCCGCTTCTGGAGCATGAACTCGACGAGGGGCCGCACCTCCTCGGTGAACGGACCGTTGTAGCGCTCCCAGACGTCCACGCCGACCCGCCAGAGGTCCTCGGGGTCCTCGCTGATGGTCGCTCGACCCTCCAGGCTCACCCCGCGGAGCACGTCGTAGGTCAGTCCGTCCTCGACCAGCACGGTCAGGCGGGGATCACGGCGGAGGTTCACCGCCTTCTGCGATCGCGCCTTGGTCTCGAACCAGACCTCGCCGTCGAGGACGGCGAACCACATCGCCACCAGGTGCGGCGTGCCGTCGTGGTTCAGGGTCGCCATCGTCGCCGTCCGGCTCCGGTGCAGGAAGTCGAGGACCTCCTGGTCGTCCATCGCCACCACGGCCCGTTCGTTGCGACCCATGTCCGGACCCTAGCCCCGCGTGTGCCGGTGGACTCCGACGGCGAGCGCGGCGGCCACGTCGACGGCGCCCGGGTCGTCGGCACCGAACGACACCCGCAGGTCGTCCACCCCGGCGTCCAGCAGCGGTCGCGCCCGGTCGAGCGCATGTCGCACCACGGCCCCGACCTCCCCCGGGCCGTCCGGCCGATCGACCCGGAGCGTCCCGACCACGTGCAGCTCCGCCGCGGACGCGACCGTCGTCGACTCCCCGGAGGCGCGGCGCGCCGCGATCTCCCGGTCCACCGCCGCACGGAACGTCGGGAGCGCACCGGGGAGGTCCGCCAGGGCGTCGCCCCAGGGGATCCACCCCCGTCCGAACCGGGCCGTCCGACGGACCACCCGGGGGTGGACGCTTCCGCTGACCCAGATGGGCACGCCCCCCGGCTGGAGCGGCGTGGGGCGCGCCTGGACGAGCGGCTCCGATGCGCCGAGCTCCACCGATTCGCCCGTCCACAGGGAGCGGCAGACCTCGAGGGTGTCGTCGAGCAGGTGGCCCCGCTGGCTGAACTCGAGCCCCGCTGCGCGGTACTCGGCCTCCTGCCAGCCGACTCCGACGCCGAGGTCCACGCGGCCGCCGGACAACACGTCGAGGGTGGCGACGGTCTTGGCGAGCACGACCGGCCGCCGTAGGGCCGCCACCAGCACGTTCGTGCCCAGCCGTACCCGGTGGGTCCGGGCGGCGACGAACGACAGCAGCGTCAGTGGCTCGAGCCAGTGTCCGTCCGGGCCAGTGGGCTGCCGACCCCCGGCCAGCCCCCCGACGGTCGGGTCGCCGTAGGCGTCGAGCCGCATTCCGAACACCACGTGGTCCGAGACCACGACCCGGTCGACGCCGGCCGCCTCCAGGTCGACGGCCCGGTCGAGCAGGTCGGCCCAGCTCCCGGGTGCGACCGCAGAGAAGTTGCGAAGGCCCACGGAGAGCCCGACCGGATCGGCGACGTCCACGGACGCACGGTAGTGGCAGCGCCACGCAGCGGGAACGGGTGGGGACGGAGGGGGGGGACGGAGAGGGGGGGACGGAGGGGAACCGGCCGGTCGCCCCGGCCCAGGGCCACCGTGGGCGGCCAGTGTTGCGAACGCGTGACGATTCGGCGGATCGCCCGGTAGGGTGGATCCATGTCCCCCCGCCCTTCCCCCCGGCGGGCTCTGGTCGCGAGCGCCTCGGCCGTGGTCGTGGCGCTCGGCACCGCAGCCTGCAAGCCCCTGCCCCCGACGGTTCCGGTCCCCCCACCGCCACCTCCGACGACCGTTCCGTCGTCCGCCACACCTGCCGGCGTCGCCCCGTGGACGATCCTGGGGCCGTCGAGCCTCAGTGCGGCGCAGCTCACAGCGTGGTTCAACTCCCGGCCCCGGCCGAGCAGCCGACCACCCGTGCCGATCGCGGACCTGGCCCGCTTCTACATCGAGGAGGGCCAGCGCGAGGGAGTCGCCGGTGACCGGGCGTTCATCCAGGCCGTGCTCGAGACAGGCTGGTTCTCGTTCTCCACCCGGGTTCCGCCGACGTTCCACAACTTCGCCGGCATCGGCGCGGTGGACGGTGGGACCACCGCCTCGTCGTTCCCCGACGCCCGCAGTGGCGTCCGGGCCCAGATCCAGCACCTGCGCGCCTACGCCACTCCCGGCATCCGGACGCGGGACTTCGCGTCGCCGATCGTGGCCGAGCGGACCCGTCAGGTTCTCGCCTACATCGCGGGCCGGGCCGACCTGTGGTCCGAGATGGGCGACGGCAACTGGGCCACCGACGCGCTCTACGCCGAGAAGATCGACCGGCTCTACCGTGAGGCGGCGGCCCACGCGGGCGTCAAGGTCAAGTAGTCGCTCCGGTCGACTCGCCGCGACCGGAGTCCCGGTGTGGGTCGCCCGGCCCAACCACCGGGCCGTTGATGGGTGGACCTGCCCAACTCCCCCGCAGGCGCTTGTGGCTCCCTCGCTGAGTGGGGTTCACTGTAGGTGATGACACCACCACCCTCGTCGTCGGCGGACGACGAGCTCGTTCGGGACCTGGTGCTCAGGGCTGCGACCGGGACGCTCGACGCGCTGTCGGTCCTGACCGCCGAGCGGGACGACGCCGGTGAGATCGTGGACTTCCGGATGCGATTCACCAACGACGCAGCCGCTGAGGTCACGGGGATCCTGCCGGCGGACGCCCTGGGCCGGGGTGTGAGCGAACTGTTCCCGCAGCGGGCCGCCTGGCTGGTGGCCCTGTGGGCCTCCGCGATCCGCTCCGGTGAGCCGCTGATCGAGGAGATCGAGTTGCGGCGCAGCGGCGGTCCGCCGCTGTGGATCCGCCAGCAGATCGTGCCCCTGGGCGATGCGGTGGCCATCACGTCGCACGACATCACCGCCCGCAAGGTCGCAGAGCAGGAACTCCGGCACCGGGCGACGCACGATCCGCTGACCGACCTCCCGAACCGGACGCTGGCCGAGGAGCGGATCGCGCGCGTGGTGGCCCGGGGCGAGACGCTCGTCATGTTCGCGGACCTGGACCACTTCAAGTCCGTCAACGACCAGCTCGGACACGTGGCGGGGGACGAGCTCCTGGTGCAGGCCGCCCGTCGGCTCCGATCGTGCCTGCGCAACGAGGACCTGGTGGCCCGGTTCGGCGGCGACGAGTTCCTGGTCTGCATCTCCGATCCGGCGACCGTCGACGACGCCACCTCGGTGGCCACCAAGGTGCTCGACGCCATGCGCTACCCGTTCCACCTGGCGGGTCGCAGCGTGACCACCACCGTGAGCATCGGGGTCGCCCGCGGACGCGCCGGCGACGACCCGGCCCAGCTCATCCGGCAGGCCGATGCCGCCGCGTACCGCTCCAAGCGGACCGGCCGGAACACGTGGTCGCTGTACGACGAGACCGACCGTCGGATCCAGCGGATGGAGGAGGCCGAGGACGACTCCCTGAGCCGCGCGCTCCTCGACGGCACCGTCCAGCACCGGCTCGTGCCCTCGCTGCGACTCAGCGACGGGTCCGTCCACAGCGCCGTCCTCCGACCGTCGTGGCCGCACCCGTTGCTCGGAGTCCGCGACGTGGTCGACTACGCCGCGTCCGCACCCGTTCCCGAACGGATCGGCGGGCTGGACCGCACGGCGGCCCTGATCGACCCCGGACTCCTCGGCGACGTGATCGCCGGCCTGCCGAGCGGCGCGTTCCTCCGGATCCCGCTCTACGGGGGCCCTCCGGAGGCCGAGCTCCTTCGAGCGCTCGAGCACCTGCTCGTGCGGGTCGGCGCTGACCCGCACCGGGTGTCGCTCGACCTGGATCCCGTGGCCCTGACGAGCAGCGGCGGCCCGGTGCGTGAGGTCCTGTTGGACCTGGCCTCGACTGGGATCGGCGTGGTGCTCCGTGGCCTCGGGGATCCGAACCGGTGGGAGGTGGATCCGCTGCAGATCAACCTCCGGGCCGTCGAGATCACCGAGGCACACGAGGCCGCCGGCGCTGCGCCCAGGCACCGTGATGCCGTGGTCGCCGGCGTGGTCGCCACGGCCGGTCGGCTCGGCGTTGACACCCTGGTCGCGTCGGTGGAGTCCGCCGAGGTGCTCGCTAGCATGACGGAGCTGGGAGTGACCGCCGCCGGTGGTCCGGTCACCCCGGCGACCACACCGTGGTCCGACATCGTGGAACGGCATCGTCAGGGGCGGACGGGGACGTGACGGGATCTGACGTCGACTTCGATCCGAGCACCGAGGTCCTGCGCCACAGCGCGGACGCCGCCCTGATCGTGGAGCCGGGACGCGGCGTGGTGTGGGCCAGCCCGGCGGTGGAGACCGTGATGGGTCTGCGGCCCGAGGATCTCATCGGCACCAAGGCGGCCGACGTCGTCCACCCCGACGACGTGGCGATCGTCCTGCACCACCGGGAGGTGGCCACGCAGCAGGGTCGCAGCGGCCCCGAGGAGATCCGGGCCCGGCACGGCGCGGAGGGGCATCGCTGGTACGAGGCCGAGTGGTGGCAGGTCGACTCCGGAGGTTCCCCATCGATCATCCTCCACCTCCGTGACGCCGAGGCCTCGCGGACGGCGCGGGCCGCCATCGCCAGGAGCGAGGCCCGGCTGCTCCGACTGCAGCGGACGAGCGTGGACATCACCATGGTCCTGACCCCTGAGGGCACGACCTCGTACCTGAGCCCCTCGGTCGAGCGGATCCTGGGCTGGGAGGCCGACCACGTCGTCGGCGGCGACCCGTTCGACCTGGTCCACCCGGACGACCGCGATCGCGTCGAGGAGGTCCGTTCGACGCTCCTGGGCCTCGACCGGAGCAGCTACCAGGGTGAGCTCCGGGTGCTGCACGTCGATGGGCGGTACCGCTGGATGGAGATCAACGCGGTCAACCTGATCAGCGATCCGGTGATCGAGGGCATCGTCGTGCACCTCCACGACGTGACGGACCGTCGCCAGGCCGAGGAGGACCTCACCCGGGCCGCGCTCACCGACCCGCTCACGGGACTCGCCAACTACGCCCTGCTGCGGGACCGCCTGTCGGTCGCACTCAGCCGCCGGGACTCGGGTACCCACGGCGACGTGGCGGTCGTCGTCCTGGACCTGGACGCGTTCGGCTCCCTGAACGACGCCCTCGGCCACACCGGGGGCGACGAGGTGCTCGTCGAGGCCGGCCGCCGACTCGACGAGGCGACCTCCCGGGGATTCGCCGTCGCCCGTCTGGCGAGCGACGAGTTCGCCGTCTGCGTCGAACGGCTCGATGGGCCCCACCAGGCCGTCGAGATCGCCGAGCGGATCCGCCTCGATCTGAGCCGCCCCTACTCCGTGGCCGGCAAGGAGCACCGACTCACCTGTAGCGCAGGCGTGGCCGTCGCCGGACCGGACGCGGCCGCCGAGTCCACGATCCGCGACGCCAACGCCGCCGTCCACGCCGCGAAGGCCCTCGGTCGGAACCGCGTCGAGGTCTTCGGGCCCGAGTTGCGCACCGCCGTCATCGCGCAGATCGACCTGCAGGTCGACCTGGACCGGGCGCTGGCGCAGGGCGAGTTCGTCCTCCACTTCCAGCCCAGCTACGACGTCAGGACCGGCCGGGCGACCGGCGCAGAGGCACTCGTGCGCTGGCAGCATCCGACCCGCGGTCTCGTCCCGCCAGACGAGTTCATCCCGGCAGCGGAGCGGAGCCACCGGATCGTCCCCCTGGGTCGGTGGGTGGTGCGCTCAGCGGCCCAGGCCGCGGTGCAGCTCGGGTTCCACAGCACCGGAGCGAACCGGACGATGTGGGTGAACGCCTCCGCCGCCCAGCTCGCCGAAGGCGACTTCGCCGCCGAGGTGCTGGCGACCCTCAGGGAGGTGGGCCTCCCGGAGTCCTGCTTCGGTGTCGAGGTGACCGAGTCGGCCGTCCTCGACTCGGTGAGCGTCGCCGGCGAGCAGCTGGGCATCCTGCGCGCGGCCGGCTGCCACCTCGCGCTCGACGACTTCGGCACCGGCTACTCCTCGCTCACCTACCTCCAGCAACTCGAGGTGGACGTCATCAAGATCGACCGCTCCTTCGTGGCCGGGCTCGGCCACCACGACGGGTCGTCATCGATCGTCGCCGCCGTCACCGGTCTCGGTCGGGCGCTCCGGATGCGGGTCGTCGCGGAGGGTGTGGAGACGCTGGCCCAGCTCGAGGCGCTCGAGCGGATGGCCTGCAGCGACGTGAGCGGCTTCGGACTCGCCCGACCGCTGCCCCTCGACCAGGTGGTCGAGCCGTTGGAGTCGACCCTCGAACAGCGGCGTCGCGGACTCACCGACCCCCTCCCGCTCCGTTCCTGAACGGCCGTTCCTCGTCGCCGCGGATCGACGGCTCGGACCACTGCTCAACCCGGGCGGAGCGACTTCTGCTGGTACATCAGTCGGTCGGCGCTGCGCACGACGTCGTCGGGTTCGCAACCGGCCTCGGCCACGACGACACCGATCGATGCCGAGGGCTGCCAGACCACCCCGTCGACCGAGATCGGATCCTCCAGCGTCGAGCGCACCATCGCCTCGATCTGATCGGGCCGTGCCGCAGAGCACGCCACGACGAACTCGTCTCCTCCCCACCGCCCGACGGTGGCGACCGGGGGGATGGCAGCGCTGAGCCGGCGAGCGAGCGCGTCGAGCACGGCGTCGCCCGTCAGGTGGCCGTGCCGATCGTTGACCGCCTTGAAGCCGTCCAGGTCCATGAACGCCACGGTGACCGGACCGCGTCCGAGCCGCTCCTCCAGGTCGGCGAGCAGTGCGCCCCGGTTCGCCAGGCCGGTGAGCGTGTCGGTCCGGGCCCGGCTGTGGAGCTCACGGTCGCGGGAACGGCGCTCCGTGACGTCGTGGACGAGCGAGAGCACGTGCCCACCATCCGGTGTCAGGCGGTTCATGACGTTCGCCTCGATCCAGCACACGGACCCATCGGGGCGCAGGATCCGCTGCGTCACGTGACGCAGCGATCCCGGGTGCTCGAGCAGGTCGGTCCACATCTCGAGGGAGGTGGCGTGGTCATCGGGGTGGATGACCTCGAGGACGACCCTGCCCTCGAGCGCCGATGCCGTCTGGCCGAAGATCTCCTCCACGTGCCCCTCGGTGTTCACCACGATCCCCAGGGGATCCAGTTCCTGGAGCGCCCAGGTCGGTCGACGCACCGAGGCGGCGTCGGCCAGGTGCCCCGGCTCCGTCGCCTGCACGGACGGTGGCGGATCGATCTCGCCGAGCGGCTCGATCCCGACCAGGACCACACCCACGTCGTCCTGGTGGGTGAGGTTGAGCATCACGATCCGCTCGGCCACCCAGCGCCCATGGTCCTCCCGACGCACGTCCATCGTCGCCACCACACCCGGGGCGGCGAGTGCGTCCCACCAGGTGTACGCGATCACGGGGCGATCCTCGAAGTGGATCTCCGAGGTCGACTCCGTCCACAGCCGCTCGGGCCGATCCGAGGCGATGCCGATCGGGAACGGGAGGTCGACGGGCGCAGCGTTCAGGTCCCGGGCGAAGACGACTCCCCGCCCCAGCAGGTCCTCGAGGGCTGGACGACTCCAGCGGGGAAGGGCACCGCCCGCCCCACTGGAGTCGCCGACCACGCGCACGGTCCCGACCCTACCCCGGCACCCTTCCGTCGCGGCGTGCCACCGCCGGGAGGAACCGGAGGCACGATGCCAGCGGCCTCACCCGGCGCCGGGCGCCAGCAACGGCCACGGCCGCTCCCGTTCCACGACCCAGGCGGCGTCGAGGAGCAGGGCGTCGCTGTGGTGCCGCCCGAGGAGCTGCATTCCGACGGGCAGGCCGTCCACCATCCCCGCCGGAATGGAGATGGCCGGATTGCCGTACAGGTTCGACGGGATCGTGAGCTTCCCGTTGTTGCCCATGGTGTCCTCGATCCCCCCGAACACCGAGGGCAGGGGGCCCTCGGCGTCGAACGCGACGTCGGGATTCGTTGAGGTGAGGACCAGGTCGGTCCGGGTGAACAGCTCCGCCATCGCCTGGAACAGGGCGGTCCGCCGGGACTCGAGCCGCACGACCGTCTCGAAGTCCATGCCACGCTGCGAGGCCCACTCGCAGGCGAACCGCATCTCGGGGGTGAGGTCAGCAGCACAGTCGGGCCACGCGCCGCCCAGCGCGGCGAACGTCCCGGCCATGTTGGCCAGCGACCAGGCGGTCCCGACCGACGGGATCGCGACGTCGACGTCGACGACCCTCAGACCCAGGTCCCCGGCCAACGCCACGGCGGCATCCCGGACGACTTCGGCCGTGGCCGGCCCGACGACGGCACCTGCGAAGTCGTCGATGATCGCCACGCGCAGGCCGCGCAGATCGTCCAGGTGCGACCCGAGCCCGGCCTCCCAGCCCTCGACGCGTGGCAGGGAGTGTGGATCGTGGACGTCCGCTCCGCTCGCGACATCCAGCCAGCGGGCGGTGTCACGAACCGAGCGCGTCAGGCCGCCAACGGTCACGGTGAGCGCCCCGACCTGGAAGAACGGCCCGCGTGGGATGCGTCCGTAGGTCGTCTTCAGGCCGACCAGACCCGTGAAGCCCGCTGGGATGCGGATCGAACCACCTCCGTCACCGCCGGTCGCCAGCGTGACGAGGCCGCCCGCGACCGCTGCTGCGCTGCCCCCCGACGAGCCTCCCGGCGTGCGACCGTGGCGCCACGGGTTGTGCGTCGCTCCGTTCAGGACCGTCCGGGTCAGGTTCACGCCCCCGAACTCCGAGGCCGTCGTCAGGCCCACCGGCACCGCACCCGCCCCGAGGAGCCGCTCGACGTGGGTCGTGGTGTGGCCGGCGACCTGGTCAGCGAGCGCGACGCAGGCCTCGGTGTCGGGCCACCCCTCAACCTGGTCGAGCTCCTTGATGCCGAGCGGCACGCCGCCGAAGGGTGCGCCCGGGTCGGCGGCAGCCGCGACCGTCAGCGCCCGATCCGGGTCGAGGAAGCTGAAGGCGTTCAGGTCCGAGGCGTCGATGGCGGCGAGCGTCGCCTCCAGCTCCTCGGTCGGCGACCGCTCCCCGGAACGGAACGCCTCCACCAGTCCACACGCATCGCCCTGCCAGGGTGTCTCGCTCATCGCGACAACGTAGCGCCGGGTCGGCGCCGTGCTCCCCGACCGGCGGGGCGCTGGATCGAGGGCCTCCGTACCCGTAACCTGACCGAGGGGTCGGAACCGTCGACGGGAGGACGCAGGTGCCACGACGACGCATCCGGGTGGCGATCGTCTCCGCAGCGGCGCTCGGCACGCTCGGACTCATCGGTGCGTGCACGCCGACGCCCCCACCGACGGCACCGACACCGCCGGTGATCCAGATGCTCCCCGACCGCTCACAGGGCTTCTACTCCATGCCGTGGCCGAACGACCTCCGGCGCTCCGACCGCGGGATGTCCGACTGGAGTTCGCTCCCGGGTCTGGCCAGTGACCCGCTCACCGAGCCCCTCCCGGCGATCCCGCTCCTGCCGGCGATCGTGGACCGGGCCGAGTCGACCGTCACCCAGTTCGGCACCAACACCGCCGTGTTCATGCGTCCGCTCGTGGCGCTGGATCCGACGTCGCTGCCGACACCCGCCCAGACCACCGGACCGGACGCATCGGTGCTCCTGGTCGACCTGTCCACGGGAACACGAGCCCCGGCGGTCGTGGTCGCCCAGGAGCGGCGTGACCGGTTCCGCCCCGACCACCTGCTGACCGTGCTCCCCTACCCGGGGCACCCGCTCCGACCCGACACCGACCACGCCGTCCTGGTGTTCGACACGGTCCGCACCGCCGCCGGTGCGCCCCTGGAGCGGGCGCCGCTGATCGACCAGCTGCGTCGTCCACACGACCCCTCCATGCCCATGACCGCCGAACAGCACGGCGCACTCAGCCGGCAGCTCGACGCCGCGGTCGCAGCCGTCGAGTCGTCGAGCACCCGCGACCCGGACGACCTGGTGGCCTTCACCGTGTACCGCACCCAGGACACGGGCCGGGAGTGGCGCGCCGTCACCGCCGCCGTGGACTCCGCCCCGACCCCGGCGATCCAGGTCGACTCCGTGGACTCCTGCACCACCCGCTCCACCGACCCCGGGGCGCCGACCGCCCTGGTGCGGGGACGGATCGCGCTCCCCACCTGGCAGCAGGGCGCCTTCCCCTACCTGCTCGACGGCGGCCGCATCGACGTGGACGGCTCGGGACGGGCCGTCCGGACCGGCACGCGGGCCGCCCCGGTCCAGCTGCTGGTTCCGTGCACGACCCCGCCTGCCGCCGGCTGGCCGGTGCTCACGTTCGTGGACGGCACGGGTGGCGACGAGGACATCGCGACCACACCATCACCGGTGCGTCGGGCCGCCATGCTCTACGGCCAGATCGCGCCCCTCTACGGCAACGGCGTGGGCGATGCCGGGACGGTCCTCCAGGGTCTGGGCTTCGAGGACCTGCGGTCCCAGCAGGAGCTCGTGTTCTACAACCTCCTCAACCCCGTCGCCGTGCGTACCAACGTCCTGCAGCAGGCCTCGGACCACCTGGTGTTCACCCGGGCCGTGGCGGCCTTCGCCCACCCGGGCGCGGCGTTCGGCCAACCCGGCACAGTCGGCGCCGACCCCGGCTCGGTCGTCATCGCCGGTCACTCGCAGGGCGCCCAGACGCTGCCCTTCGTGGCCTCGGCGGCGCCCTCGCTCGTGGACGGAGTCGTCTCCTCCGCCGGGTCGGGCGGGCAGTACCACTCCATCGCCCACGGTCCCCGACGACTCGAGTCGCTCGGCCTCCTCACGATCGCCCCCGACCGCCTGGACGAGCTCAACCCGCTCCTGCACATGGTCCAGACCGTCTTCGAGGCGGCCGACGGGTCCAACGTGCCGACGACGCAGCACTTCATCAACCTCACCGGCTACGCCGACACCTGCACGACCGTCGAGACCGGAACCCACTACGCCCGGTCCCAGGGACTCGCCAGCTACGCCCTGGCCCCGGAGATCAGCTACGGCGAGCCCTCGCTCGACCGGATCTCGGCGACGACCCCGGTGAGTGCGAACTCCTCGGGCGCCACCCGGGTCCAGGTGCTGCTCCCCGGTGGGCACTTCGTGTACCGGTCCAACGTGGACCGGCTCACCTCGTTCGTGGCGCAGGTGCACGCCGGCACCGCGCCGGTCGTTCGACCCGAGCAGTTCGCGTCGAACGCCAGCAACTGTGCGGGCCGACGTTACGACGACCCGCCCCGGCTCTTCGGGATCTGATGCGTACCCCGCGACGGCCCCTGGCCCCGGCGACGATGGTGGTGGCGACGATCATGCTGCTCGCGATCGCCGCGACGGCGTGCGGACAGGAGGACGTGCAGGTGGGACCGGCCGATGATCCACCGGACGGTGCGGCGACATCGATCCAAGGCAGCTGGACGTTGCAGGACTGGTCGCTCGACGGCACCGCAGCGACCGCGCCGGAGGACCCGACCGCCTTCGTGACCTTCGGCGCCGACGGCGCGCTGTCCGGGGACACCGGCTGCAACCGCTTCGGTGGCTCCTACGAGGTGGTCGAATCGGCCGACGGAGGCCCGTCGACGCTGTCGATCACACCCGGGGCCAGCACCCGCCGGGCCTGCACCGACGAGGCGGCGAGTTCCCAGGAGCAGGCGTTGTTGTCCCTCCTGCCACTGGTTCGCTCCGCCCAGCTCGACGGCGCGGTCCTGCGCCTCGATGACGCCGACGGCGCGACCCTGCTGACGCTGGCGGCCGGACCCGACGGGCTGGCCGGGACGTCCTGGCAGGTGACGGCCGTCAACAACGGCGTCGGGGGCCTCGAGTCCTCGGAACTCACCGGAGCGCTCACGGCCGACTTCGACGCCACCTCGATCTCGGGATCAGGCGGCTGCAACACCTTCGGCGCCGAGTACAGCGCCGCCGACGGCTCGATCAGCATCTCGGCGGTGACCTCCACCGAGATCGGATGCGAGACCGACGTCGCCACCCTGGAGTCGCAGTACCTGGAGGCCCTCCGGCGATCGACCGTGGTGGAGCTGGAGCCCGGGTCCCTGACGCTGCGGGACGACACCGGCGCGGCCCAGGTCACCTTCAGGCCGAGGCCCTGAGTCGACCCACGGAGGCCGGCCGCTCCGGACGGGTGTAGGTTCCCTCGGGCACCCGGCAGAAGCCCCCGGAGGAAGCATGGAACTGGACGCCGACACCCTCAGACTCGCCAAGGGGCCGAATCTGGCCACGGTCGTGACGCTCATGCCCGACGGGCAGCCCCAGGCCCTGCCCACCTGGATCGACACCGATGGCGAACACCTGCTCGTCAACACCGAGCCCCAGCGACAGCGCTCCCGCAACGTCGCCCGCGACCCGAGGATCACCGTCCTCATCCAGTCCGCCGAGGACGCCTGGGACTGGGCCGAGGTACGCGGCCACGTCGTCGGGACCGTCGGGGGTGACGAGGCCCGCGCCCACATCGACGAGCTGTCCAACCGGTACGTCGGGACCGACTACGCCCGGCCCGTCGGGGACCAGGGTCGCATCATCCTGCGGATCGCACCCGACCGCGTCCTGACGCCCGCCTCGCTCGGTCGCTGAGGTCGCCCCCGCTCCACCGGTCCACCCGTGGCCCCGGCGGTCGTCCGTCACACCCCGCGGTCACCGATGGTGGCCGGAACGAGAACCGGTTCTATGTTGGTCGTTCCCAGCCCGACCGGGGGACCACGACGATGACCGAACCAGATCCCGCAGCCGACCCGCTCGAGGAGGCCCGGGCCCGATACCGGGAGGAGCGCGCCAAGCGGCTGCGCACCGACGGGCTCGACCAGTTCCAGCAGCTCCGCGGTGAGTTCGCCGAGTTCGACCGCGACCCGTTCGCCGATCCCGACTTCACCCGGGATCCGGTGGAGCGGGACGTCGACGTCGTCATCGTCGGTGCGGGCTTCGCCGGCATGCTCACTGCCGCCCGGCTCCGGGAACGCGGCGTCGAGGACTTCCTGATCCTCGACAAGGCGGGCGACTTCGGCGGCACCTGGTACTGGAACCGCTATCCGGGCTGCATGTGCGACGTCGAGTCCTACACCTACCTGCCGCTCCTCGAGGAGACCGGGTACATGCCGTCCATGAAGTACGCCGGGGCTGCCGAGATCTTCGCCTACTGCCAGGTCATCGGGAAGCACTTCGACCTCTACCCGCGGGCGTTGTTCCAGACGATCGTCGACACGGCGACCTGGGACGACGACGCCGCGAGGTGGGTGGTGCACACCTCACGGGGCGACGTCCTGCACGCGCGGTTCCTGGTGACGGCAGGTGGGATCCTCAGCAAGGCGAAGCTGCCCGGCATCCCCGGTATCGAGGACTTCCAGGGGGACACCTTCCACACGAGTCGGTGGGACTACGGCGTCACCGGCGGTGGTCCGACCGAGGAGATGGACCGACTCGGCGACAAGCGGGTCGGGATCATCGGAACCGGAGCCACCTCCGTGCAGGTCGTGCCCCAACTCGCCCGTGCGGCCCGCGAGGTGTTCGTCTTCCAGCGCACCCCGTCGGCGGTCGGCGTGCGGGACAACGGTCCCACCGACGAAGCGTGGTTCCGGAGCCTGGAGCCGGGGTGGCAGGCGGAGCGGATCCGCAACTTCACCGAGGCCGTGACCGGCAAGCACCCCGACCGCAACCTGGTCGCCGACGGCTGGACCGAGGTGATGTGGGACGACACCCAGTCGGCAGGTGCCACCCCCGAGGAGGCCGAGGCCCTCGAGCGCTCGGACTTCGACACGATGGAGGCCATCCGGCGGCGGGTCGACGAGGTCGTCGAGGACCCGACGACCGCCGAGGCACTCAAGCCCTGGTACGGCAAGCACTGCAAGCGGGTCTGCTTCCACGACGAGTACCTGCCGGCGTTCAACGAACCCCACGTCCACCTGGTCGACACGCAGGGCCGGGGCGTCGAACGCGTCACCGCCGACGGTGTCGTCGTCGACGGCGTGGAGTACCCCCTCGACGTGCTGATCTTCGCCTCCGGCTTCGAGGTCACCACGGACCTCGACCAGCGACTCGGTTTCGATCCCGTCGGACGCGGCGGCGTGTCGATGAGCGGACGCTGGCACGACGGGGCCCACACCCTGCACGGCGTGCTGTCGGCGGAGTTCCCGAACATGTGCATGATCAGCATCGTGCAGGCCGGCTTCGGCACCAACTTCCTGCACTTCCTGTCGGAGTCCGCCGGCCACGTCTCCTGGCTGATCTCGACGTGCCTGCAGGACGACATCCGCACGATCGAGGCCACTCCCGAGGCCGAGGAGGCCTGGCACGCAGTCCTCATCTCCGAGGCCGTCAAGATCGCGGACTACTCGATCAACTGCACGCCCGGCTACTACAACAGCGAACAGGGCAACAACCCGAAGGCGCGCCGCAACCTGACCTACACCGGCAGCCTGGTCGACTACGTCGACCACCTGGAGCGCTGGCGGGAGCAACCCGGCTTCCCCGGCGCCCGGGTCGTCCACGACGGCTCCTGAGGCACACGTCCCGGCCCGGGCCGACCTCAGTCGCCCGAGCGTGAGCGGATCAGGTCGTCGAGCCGGTCCCGCAGGACCACCAGCTCGTGCAGCTCCAGGGGCGCGACGTCGCGTGTCGGCCCCCCACCACGGTCCTCGCTGTCGGCCACCCGACTGCGATCGGGCCCATCGACGACCAGCTCCGGGTCGAGCTCCGGGTCCGGATCCACGCCCGCTGCCTGGTCCCGGAACCGCGACGCGACCGTCGCGGTCACGACGGCGATCGTCACGATGCCGAGCATCAACACCACGCTGGCGGTGACCTTGCCGCCCCCGGTGATCGGCACGAAGTCCCCGTAACCGACGGTGGTGACCGTCACGATCGCCCACCAGACCGCGTCACCCGGTGTGGTGATCGTCGCCCCGGGGGCGTCCCGCTCGAAGGCCCAGACGATGATCGCACCGTTCAGCACCAGGACCGTCGCGACGAAGAGGAAGTTGACCAGGTTCCCCCGACGGAACAACCGGCGGAACAGTCGCACGCTCAGGAAGATGCGGATCGGTGGGAGCACCACCGAGGCCAGCGCGATCGGATGGTGGAACACGTAGTGCTGGTGCGGACCGGCCAGTCGGGTCCGGATCACCAGGTCGACCAGGTAGACCAGCGACAGCACGCCGCGTGCACCCAACCACCACGCGCCGTCCGCCCGGAACGACCCCACGAACGGCAGCACCACCAGCCAGATGGTGCAGAGCGTGAGGACGTCGATCGGCACCTCGGCCCGGGCCATGTACCGCCGGTACGACTCGGTGGTGTGCTCCGGGGCCCGGTCGGCGCTGGCCAACCACCGGCCGACCGCCGCGATCACCGGTCGATGACGGCGCCCGAGGGGTCCCGGAGCGAACTGGTCGTCGCCGTCGGCCACGTCGCGAACCTAGCGGTGCGGCGGGTTCCGATCCCGGACCCACACCGATCAGTCGCCCGCGGCCCGCTCCCCGGTCCGGCCGAAGCGCAGCGTCACGATCTGGAAGGGCCGGAACTCGACCTCCGCCGATGCGCCGTCGAACGCGACTGCGGGGGTGACGACGTCGCCGTCGGGTCGCTCGTGGGCGTCGGTGGCCACCACTCCGGAGGCGGCGAAACCCGGAACGATCCGCGCCAGCGCCCGGCCGCCGTGGGCCTCGTAGCAGCGGACGACCACGTCGCCGGTTCCGTCGTCGGCGAGCTTCACCGCCTCGACGACCACGCCGGGGTGGTCGACGGACACGACCGGCGGGACGGCCCCGGCCGGTCCGGTCCCGCCCGCCACCACCCGCAGGGGCAGGTTCAGCCGGTAGCCCTCGGCGACCACTCCCGCCGCCCGCAGGTCACCCGCGTGCGGGAGCAGCGAGTACGTGCAGTGATGGGTGCCCTGGTCCTGGCGGGGGTCGGGGTATCGCGAGCCCCGGAGCAGGGTCAGGTACAGAGTGGTCATCGGGAGGTCGGACCCGGTTCGCTGCCGCTCGGCGTGGTGCCCGTACTTCGAGTCGTTCAGGAGGGCGAGACCGGCGCCCGGCTCGGCGACGTCGACCCACCGGTGGGCGCACACCTCGAAGCGGGCGAAGTCCCAGCTCGTGTTCGTGTGGATGGGCGTCCGCAGGTGGCCGAACTGGATCTCCCGCGTCAGCTCCGTGACGTTCACGTCCAGCGGGAACGCCACCTGAAGCAGCTGCTCGTGCTCGGCCCAGTCGACCTCCAGGTGGACATCCAGGCGGGGCGATCCGGCCCGGAGCTCCAGCACCTGCACCGCCCGGGAGGAACGGAAGCCGCGCTCGACGCGCACCCGCGCCACCAGCGGGCCCCGGTCCAGCACCTCGACGCGGACGGGTCCGTCCAGGGGTGTGACCCGGCGGCGGTTGAAGTGCTCGATGTCCCACGCGTCGAAGGAGTTCGGGAAGTCGGGGTGCAGCTCGAGTCGGTTGGCCCGCTCCCCCGGCGGCACCAGCTCGCGTCCCGTCCGATCGTCGACGAGTGAGGTCACGAGGCCATCGGCGTCCAGGACCACCTGCACCAGCCCGTTCCGCAACCGGATCCCGTCGGCCTCCTCCACGACCTCGACCGTGTCCGCGGGTTCCACGGCCCGCAACGGGGCCACGCCCCCGGCGGGCACGGTGACGCGTACCGCAGTCGAACCGTCGGCGAGGACCTGTCCGAGCGAGCGGTCCGGGGAGCCTCCGAGGGCGTCGATCCCACCGGTGACCACCAGGACCTCGTCGCGGTCGTGAGGTGCGGCGTTCGCCACGAACGTGCCGTCGGAGAGCCGTTCGAGGGCCCCGACGATCGAGGCCTCCAACTCGGCCTCGACCCGGGCGTACACCTCCTCGGCCTCGCGGTGGACCCAACCGATGGAGCTCCCGGGCAGGATGTCGTGGAACTGGTGGAGCAGCACCGCCCGCCAGCAGCGATCGAGCAGCTCCGACGGGTACTCGCCGAGCGGTGCCCCGTTGGCCACGGCGGTGGTCCACCACAGCTCGGTCTCACGCAGGAGGAGCTCGCTTCGCCGGTTGCCGCGCTTGGTTCCGGCCTGGCTCGTGAAGGTGCCGCGGTGCATCTCGAGGTAGAGCTCGCCCACCCACCTGGGCGCGTCGGGGTACTCCTCGATCGCCGCGTCGAAGAAGGCCTCGGGCGCGGCCATCTCCAGTCGCGGGAGTCCCTCGAGGTCACGCGAGCGCCGGTAGGTCTCGAGCTGGTCGGGACTGGGTCCCCCGCCACCGTCACCCCACCCGAAGGGCATGAGGCTCCGGGTCGCCCGACCACGCTCGGCGAAGTTGCGGACCGAGAAGACGAGCTCGTGGGCGTCGAAGGTCGCGTTGTAGGTCTCCACCGGCGGGAAGTGGGTGAAGACGGTGGACCCGTCGATCCCCTCCCACCAGAACGACTGGTGCGGGAACCGGTTCGTCTGGTTCCACGAGAGCTTCTGGGTGAGGAACCGACGGAGTCCCGCGTGCGCCATGATGCCGGGCAGGGACGCCGGGTAGCCGAAGACGTCCGGGATCCAGACCTCACTGCACTCCAGGTCGAAGTGCTCCCGGAAGAACCGCTGGCCGTGGGTGAACTGGCGCAGGAGCGCCTCACCGCCGGCCAGGTTGGTGTCGGCCTCGACCCACATTCCCCCGACCGGCACCCAGCGGCCCTCCGCCACCCGTTGACGGATGCCCTCGAAGACCGTCGGGTACCGATCGTGCATCCACTGGTACTGCGCAGCCTGGCTGCAGCAGAACACGAGGTCGTCGAACTCGTCCATCAGGGCCAGGACGTTCGAGAAGGTCCGGGCGCACTTGCGTTGCGTCTCGCGGAGCGGCCAGAGCCAGGCGGTGTCGATGTGGGCGTGGCCGACGGCCGACACCCGGTGCGCCGACTCGCCCGCCGGGCGGGCGAGCACCCCAGCGAGTTCCGCCCGTGCCGCGGGCGCGCTGCCCACCACGTCCTCCAGGTCGACCGCCTCGATGGCGGCCTCGAGCGCTCGCAGCAGCTCGTGGCGGTGCGGGTACTCGAGCGGCAGCTGGCGCATCAGGTTGCGAACCACCAGCACGTCGTGGACGAGCGCGTGGACCTCGTCGTGGCGCACGGCGATGCGCGCCGTGGCGAGCCGGTGGATCGGGGTCGTCCCCGCGGTGTCCAGGTCGCTGTTCGGATCGGGGTGACCCTCGGTGATGGAGGGATTCGAGGCCGCCTCGAGCAACAGTTCGATCCGTTCCCCGCCGGTGGCCGGTCGGGCGAGCGTCACGTGGTGAGCCGCCGGGTGGACGCCGCGCCACGGCACCCACTCGCCGGCGGGATCGCGGTGCCAGAGCTGTCCCTCGGAGGTGAATCCCGGCATGTCCGAGTAGGCCAGGTGGATCTCGGCCTGGACGTGCTCACCCGCCCAGTCCTCGGGAACGGTCGCCGACAGCCGGAACCACGTGGTCCCCCACGGTCGGGCGAAGGGTGAACCGATCCTGAACGGCTCGTAGTCGGCGGCGAGTGCCACCTCGACCGGCACCGGCTCACCGGGCACCTCCCAGGCCTCGACCTCGAGGTCGAGCGAGTCGCCGAACACCCGGCCGCGGACCCGCTGGTTGAAGACGCGGTCGATCCGCGCCTCGGTGATGCTCCGGTCGTCGTGCACGTTCCCCCCTGTGGTCCGTGGGCCCGGTCCCGCCCGGTCAGCCCCGCCGCTTCTGGATGTTGGCCCATTCGTCGCGCAGGCCGACGGTCCGGTGGAACAGACCGGGAATCCGTGGATCGTGCGCGAAGTAGCCGAGTCGCTCGAACTGGAGCACCTGCCCGGGTTCGGTCGCCGCGACCTCGGGCTCGGCCCGGCAGTGATCGAGCAGCTCGCGTGAGTCGGGATTCAGGTCGTCGAGCGGGTCGCCGGTGGCCTCGCCGGGCACCTCGGCGGAGAACAACCGCTCGTACAGTGCGACCTGCACCGGGACGGCGTGCTCGACGCTGACCCAGTGGATCGTCGACTTGACCTTCCGGCCGTCGGGCGCGGAACCGCCACGCGTCGCCGGATCGTAGGTGCACTCCACCTCCACCACCCGGCCGGCCTCCTCCCGGAACCCGGTGCAGGTCACGTAGAAGGCCCCACGCAGGCGGACCTCACGTCCGGGCGTGAGCCGGTGGTACCTGGGCGGCGGCTCCGCCATGAAGTCCTCGGCCTCGATCCAGAGCCGGCCGGAACAGGGCACCGAACGCGTCCCGTCGCCGGGGTCCTCGGGGTTGTTCGGCACCTCGACGTCGACGACCAGCGGGGAACCCTCGTCGTCGACCGGCCAGTTCGTGATCGTCAGGAGGAGGGGCCGCAGGACCACCATGCGACGCTGCGCGGTCGCGTTGAGCTCCCTCCGGACGAAGGACTCGAGCAGCTCGATCTCGTGGCGACTGTTGGTCCGGGCCACTCCGATGAAGTCGCAGAACTCCCTGATGGCCGCGGGCGGGTAGCCACGACGGCGGAGCCCACGCAGCGTCGGGAGCCGGGGGTCGTCCCATCCGTCGACGACGCCGTCGGCCACGAGCGTCGCCAGTCGCCGCTTCGAGGTGACCGTGTGGGTCAGTTCCAGTCGGGCGAACTCCCGCTGGCGGGGCCGACCGTGCGGGAGCGGCAATTGGTCGAGGAACCAGTCGTACAGCGGTCGGTGGCTGTCGAACTCCAGGGTGCACAGCGAGTGCGTGACCCCCTCGATGGCGTCGCTCTGGCCGTGCGCCCAGTCGTAGGTCGGGTAGACGACCCACTCGTCCCCGGTCCGGTGGTGCGTGGCGTGCCGGATCCGGTACATGACGGGGTCCCGGAGCTGCATCACGTCGGACTGCATGTCGATGCGGGCCCGGAGCACACAGGAGCCATCGGCCAGCTCTCCCCGCCGCATCCGGCCGAAGAGCTCCAGGCTCTCCCCGACGGGCCGGTCCCGGTGGGGGCTCTCGATCCCGGGGCGGCCGAAGCCGCCCCGCTGCGCGGAGATCGTCTCGCCGTCCTGTTCGTCGACGTAGGCCAGTCCCCGCTCGATGAGCGACTCGGCCCACTCCGCCAGTTGGCCGAAGTAGTCGGAGGCGAACAGTGGCGGCCGGGCCGATGTGAAGCCCAGCCAGGCCAGATCCTCGATGATGGCCTCGACGTACTCGGTGTCCTCCGCGTCGGGGTTCGTGTCGTCGAAGCGCAGGTTGCAGGAGCCGCCGAACTCCTCGGCCAGCCCGAAGTCCAGGCAGATCGCCTTGGCGTGTCCGATGTGCAGGTAGCCGTTCGGCTCCGGCGGGAACCGCGTCTGGACGCGGCCGCCGTCGAGCCCGGACTCGACGTCCCGGCGGATCTCGTCGCGCAGGAAGTCCCGGGCTCCGCCCGCACCCGGCTCGCCGGGGTCGGGGCCGGCGTCGCTCACGTCGGGATCGACGGGTCCGGACACCACGACCTGACGACCGACGTCCTGGGGGCTGCGCGGACGACGACGGTCAGGAGTCGGCGCCGCCGGACGAACCGGCCTCGCGGGCCGCGGCCTCGATGTCGTCGGCGAGGGCCTTGTCGACCGCCTTCTCCACGATGCGGTCGGCCTTGTCGAGCGCCTTGCGGATCTCAATGACCTGGGGATCGGACACCAGGGCGATGATCCCGGAGTTGCCGGGCTGGATCACCTCGTCGAGCTCGGCGGCCAGTTCGCTGCGGTGGTGGACCTCACGGGCCTTCCCGACCGCCGCACCTGCCGCTCCCAGCACGGCGGCGCTGCCCAGGATCGACGGTGGGAACAGCACACCGAGTGCGATGCCGCCGACCAGACCCCAGGTGAGGCCCGACCTGGTGCTGTGGTCCGTGACCTTCTGGACCTCGACCTTCCCCTCGTCGTCCTTGGCGACGACCAGGACGCCCTCGATCCGTAGGTTGCGACCGTCCTCGAGCGACTTCAGGAGCTCGTAGGCCTCCCAGGCCGAGTCCTGGTCGTCGAAGTCGGCCACGAAGACCGTGTGTGCCCCGTCGGTGAGGACGGTGGCCTCGGCGTCGTTGGTGTCGTCGGACATGTGTGGCTCCAGTTCGTCTCGGGCTCGTCGACCCGTCGGTTCGACTCGGCCGGCCTTCCCGCCGGGTCACCCCGGCCGACGCCGCCGACGGGTGATGGTAGCCCGCGTTCAGGTCGTTCCGTTCGCCCGCACCACGCCGCGCTCGCGCACGACGATCAGCAGGCTCACCGCCGCCACCCACACCGGGAAGAGGTAGACGACCCAGTCGACCCGCCGGACGCCGAACAACAACACGATGCCGATCAGCACCGAGGACCACGAGAACCACACCGGGGTCAGACCCACCCGGCGGAGCAGGTTGGAGGTGATGAGCACGAACGCGCCGGCCAGGCGTGGCGCGATCCCGAAGAGCAGGTCGTAGATCCCGGCCCCGCCCAACCAGAGTGCCGCTCCCCGGCCCTCCAACTGGATGTCGCGCAGGTCCAGGGCCCCGCCGGCCAGCGCGGTGGAGACCAGCAGGCATCCCAGCAGCAGGACCCCGTTGGCCAGGAACACCGTCCCGAAGAAGGTGTCGTCGGGAGCGGCGAACTGGAGGCGCACCACGGCCATGAACCAGATGAAGGTGACGGCCACGTACGGCACGAGCGTGAGCCCGGCGCGCAGCTGCGCCTGATCCACGTCGTTGGTGCCGGCCGTGAGGGCCTCCAACGACGGGGGCCCGCCCAGTCCCCGGCGCATGAGGACGAACGCGACGACCAGCAGCCCGGCGGCGATCAGTCCGGCCACACCGGCCGCCTGGGGTGCGGTGACGGCGAGCCTGATCCGCCGGAACCGGTCGTCCCGGTCCACGGCTGACGACGGCCGGTCAGATCGATCGGTCACGGCCCTCCCACCACGGATCGCGCAGCGAACGCTTCGCCAGCTTCCCGACCTCGTTCCGGGGTAGTTCCGCATGGACCTCGTAGCTGCGTGGACGCTTGTAGCCGGCCAGACGGTCCCGGCACCACCGGTCGATCCCGGCCTCGAGTTCCGGGGACCACCCGACGCCGGCGCGGAGCGCCACGGCGGCGTGGACCGACTCGCCCATGTCGGCGTCGGGGACACCGAACACCGCCACGTCGGCGACCGACGGGTGGGCGGCGAGGACACCCTCCACCTCGGCCGGGTAGATGTTGACCCCTCCCGAGACGACCATGTCGATCTTGCGGTCAGAGAGGAACAGGTAGCCGTCACCGTCAAGGTGGCCGACGTCGCCCAGGGTCCCGAAGCCCTCGTGGCGGTGTGCCGAGGCCGTCTTCTCGGGCGCGTTGTGGTACTCGAAGTCCGAGCCCAGCAGGTTGCGGAACCAGATCTCCCCCGTCTCGCCCGCGGCCAGGACGGCTCCGTCGTCGCCGACGATCCGGATCTCGACGATGGGGAGCGGCCGACCGACGCTGCCGGGCCGCTCGAGCCACTCCTCGGCGCCGATGACAGACAGGAACCCACCCTCGGTCCCGCCGTAGTACTCGGTCACGACCGGCCCCCACCACTCGATGGCGGCCCGCTTCACCGATGGCGGACACGGGGCCGCCCCGTGGAGCACCGTCGTCAGCGTGTCACCCCGGAAGGCGCTGCGCCGGTCCTCGCGGACGTCCAGGAGCCGGGAGATCTGGGTCGGGACCAGGTGGACGTTCGTGACACCGTGTGCATCCACCAGATCCAGCACCCCCTCGGCGTCGAAGCGGTGCTGGAGCACCACGGTGGCCCCGCACAACAGGGCGAACACCCCGAAGACCCACTGGGCCGAGTGGTACATCGGCCCACACACCAACTGGACCCGCGGGTCG
>CAIYGQ010000072.1 GCA_903925745.1 uncultured Actinomycetes bacterium
CTGTCCGGGCTCGCCCGGACCCGACGCCGGGGTGACCCTCGGCACACTCGTGGCCGAGCTGCTCGGGTGATCTCGCACTCCCCGTGGTGATCTGACCACCGGGAGTCCGAAGTCCCGGTTCAACGGTGGCTCGTCTCGCCCCATCCGGTGGGCCGGACGGACGGTTCGGGCGGTTCGGGCCGGGCCGAAGGGGTGTCACCCGGTGGAAGGGGTTGACTCGACCCGTACAGTGAACCCCTGCGCCAGACGATGTTCGCCATGGCGCAACCTGCCCCTCGAGGGCCCGGGAATCCGACCGGTCGGCGGCCGAACGGAACCGGGACCCGTCGGCCGGGCCCGGGCAGCAGGCGGAGCACGACGAGGACCGAGAGGTAGCCACGTGGCCAAGGATCGAGTCGAGCGCGACGAGGAGGACCTCGTCCGGTTGTACCTGACCGACATCGGGCAGTACCCGCTGCTCACCAAGGACGACGAGGTCCGTCTCGCCCAGGCCATCGAGAACGGCACGGCCGCCCGCGAGGAGCTCGATGCCAACCCCAAGGGCCTGACCCCCGCCCGCAAGCGTGAGCTCCGCAAGGTCTCCCGGGAGGGAGAGGACGCCGAGCGCACCTTCGTCCAGTCCAACCTGCGTCTGGTCGTCTCGATCGCCAAGAAGTACCAGGCGTCGGGCCTGCCGCTGCTGGACCTCATCCAGGAGGGCAACCTCGGCCTGATGCACGCCGTCGAGAAGTTCGACTGGCGGAAGGGCTTCAAGTTCTCCACCTACGCGACCTGGTGGATCCGCCAGGCGATCACCCGGGGCATCGCCAACACCGGGCGAACCATCCGCCTGCCTGTGCACGCCGGCGACACCCTGGCCCGACTGCAGAAGGCCCGGGCCCGGCTGGAACTCAAGTTCGGCCGGCCTGCGACCCTGGCCGAACTCTCGGCCGAGGTCGAGATGCCCGAGGACAAGGTGACCGAGGCGCTCCGCTTCGCCGCCGAGCCCCTCTCGCTGAGCGAGCCGCTCCGTGAGGACGGCGACGCCGAACTCGGCGACGTCGTGGAGGACCGTTCCGCCGAGTCGCCCTTCGAGGTCGCCGCCACCGCGCTGCTGCCCGACGAGATCAGCCGACTGCTCTCACCGCTCGACGAACGCGAGCGGGAGATCCTCAAGCTCCGCTTCGGTCTCGACCGGGGAGAGCCCCGGACGCTCGAGGAGGTCGGTGAACACTTCAACCTGACCCGCGAGCGGATCCGCCAGATCGAGGCGCGGGCCATGTCGAAGCTCCGGCACCCGTCGTCCGACACCGGCGCCCGCGACCTCCTCGCCGTCTGAGCCGGGCCTCCCGGCCCGCCCCATCCCGGGCCTCCCGGCCCGCCCCATCCCGGGCCTCCCGGCCCGGTGACTCCCGGAGCTGCCGGGCGTAGCGTGCGAGTCGGCTCCGGCCACCGGCGCTGATCGGCGCCGATCCCAGCTTCCCCCTCCACCTCACGCCGCGCACGTGCCCCGGGCGCGCCCAGCGGCATCGCAACACCTGGAGCGGACGTGGCGACGTGCGTCATCTGGACGGTCAAGGGCGGATCGGGCGTGTCCACCGTCGCGGCCGGCGCGGCCATCGGCGCGGCCCGCTCCGGTGGTGCCCTGCTCGTCGACCTGTGTGGTGACCAACCCGCGCTGCTGGGTCTGCATGACCGGACCGGACCCGGACTCGCCGAGTGGTGCCGCGCCCGGGATCCCCGCGATGACTCGCTCCGGCGACTCGAGCGACGGGCGTCCGACGGCCTGGACGTGCTCACCGCCGGCGACCTCCCCCTCCCGGTGGCCGAGTCGTGGCCCCCGGTCGCCGGCGCCCTCGGTTCGGATCCGCGCTCCGTGGTCGTCGATGCCGGAGTCGTGCCCACCGGACCGGAGACCGGCGACGCACGATCCATCCTGGTGGTCCGGTCCTGCTACCTCGCCCTGCGGCGGCTCGTCGACGTGACCCACCGGCCGCACGGCGTCGTGCTGGTCGGGGAACCGGGCCGGGCCCTCGATCGACGAGACGTCGAGCGGATCGCCGGCGCCCCCGTGCTCGCAGCCCCCTCCGTCGATGCTGCGATCGCCCGCCGGATCGATGCCGGCCTGATCCTGAGACGCCCGCCGACCGCGCTGCTCGCCGCCTGCCGGAGGATCTGGTGAGCCGCGCCGGGACGGAGTCCGGCGACTCGACCGCACCGCTCGATCCCCCCGGAACTCCCGACGCCCCGACGACCAGGGCACTGGCGGCGGTGCGGCGGAGGTTCGCCCGGGGGGAGTCGCTCGGTGCCGATCCCTGGGATGCACTCCGTGAGCTCCTCGCCCAGGAGGCGCCACTCCTGTCTCAGCTCCAGCTCGACCGGTGGACGGCCGATCTGGCCCGCGACCTGGTCGGACTCGGGCCGATCGAACGCCTGCTCGCCGAGCCCGGCGTCACCGACGTGCTGGTCAACGGCCCCGGTCCCGTGTGGATCGAGCGCTTCGGTCGGCTCGAACGAACGACGGTCCGTCTGGACCGCACCCAGATCCTCCGCACCATCGAGCGCCTCGTACGGCCACTCGGACTGCAGGCCGACCGGACCCACCCCGTCGTCGACGCCCGCCTGTCCGACGGATCCCGGATCGCCGCGGTCCTCGATCCGCTCGCCGTCGACGGGCCGCTGCTCGCCGTGCGTCGACACCGAACCGTGTCCGTCGCGCTCGACGACATGGCCGGCCCCTTCGCACCGGCCCTGCGCGAGCGGGTCGAGCGACGCCGCAACATCGTGGTCTACGGACCGACCGGAGCCGGGAAGACGACGTTGCTCAACTCGCTCGTCTCCACGACGCCGCCGGGGGAGCGCATCGTGACCATCGAGGACGTCGCGGAGCTGCAGCTGCCCGGTGACCACGTCGTCCGACTCGAGGCCCGGCCCGGAACCGCCGAGGGCGTCGGCCGCGTGGCGATCCGCGACCTGGTGCGGGCCGCCCTCCGGCTCCGACCCGACCGGCTCGTGGTCGGTGAGGTCAGGGGCGCAGAGGCGCTCGACACCGTGTGGGCCCTGTCCACCGGCCACGACGGTTCCATGACGACCCTGCACGCGTCCTCGGCCGAGGACGCGCTCCGCCGGCTTGCCACGCTGTCGTTGACCGCCGGGGAGTCGTTGCCCCTCGCCGCGGTCGACGCCCAGGTCCGTGCCGCGGTCCACGTGCTGGTGGGGGTGCGTCGCAGCCACGACGGAGCACGGCGGGTCGCCGCCGTCCACGACGTGCGCGACGGCCGGACCGTTCCCTGGCATCCGGTGGGACCCGACTCGGCTCGGCGTCGACCGGGGGCGCCGGGCGGACCGGCCACCGGCGCGGCGTCGCGGTGATCGTGGTGGTGCTGCTCGGAGCGGTGGCGGTCCTGGGTGGCCATCGGGCGATCGCGCTCACCCGTGTGCGCAGGGCTGCACAACTGCTCGATCAGCAGGTGGCCGTCCTGGCCGCCGACCTGGCTGCGTCCGTCCGGACGGGTTCACCCCTGGCGGTCGCGCTCGCCGACCAGGCCGAGTCGTGCCCCGGTCGACTCGGTGACGAACTGCGCTCGGTCGTCGATCGAATCCGGCTCGGCTGGTCGCTCGACCGCACGCTGGGCAGGTGGGCCCGTGACCACGACCTCGGTGGGCGCAGGGCGGCGACCCTCGGCGGGTCGGTCGGGTCCGTGGCGGCGCTGGTCCAGGCGTGCCGCTTCGCCACCGCCCACGGCGGTGACCTGGCGGCGTCGCTCGAGGGCGTGGCGGTGGCGATCGTCGACCGCACCGAGCTGGCCGACGAGACACGGGCGTTGGCCGCCCAGGTGCGGACCTCCACGGCGGTCCTAGCGCTGTTGCCCGTCGTCGGTGCTGGCGTCTTCGCGCTGGTCGACCCGCGGGTCGCGCACACGCTGACGTCCACCACCCTCGGGTCGGTCTGCCTGTTGTTGGCCGGCCTGCTCGACCTGGCCGGTGTGGGTACGGCCCAGCTGCTCGTGCGGCGGTCACTCCGGTGACGGCGATGCTCGTTTCGTTCGCGGCGGCGTGGTCCGTCTGGCGGCTCGTGGTGCACCGGCCGTTCCCGCGTCGCTGGCCGCTGCCGGATCGGGACTCGGCCACAGCGTCCGTGAGTGGGCGGAGCGACGAGCGGCCCGCCGACGACCGGCCCAGCCCCGGCGGTGCCGGATCAGGGGTCGGACCGGGGAACGCTCACGGCGATCCGGCAGCGCTCGCAGCCACGGTCGACCTGCTCGCCGTCGCCGTGTCCGCCGGCCTGTCGCTGCCCGTCGCGGTGGACGCCGTGGGTGGCTCGGGTCAGGACCCGGCGTCCCGTGCCTTCGCCGCCGTGGCGACGGAGCTCTCACGTGGCGTTCCCTTCCACCGGGCGCTCGATCGGCTCGAGGCCCACCTCGGCGGCGACGTCCGGTCGCTGCGGGCGACACTCGCTGCGGCGTCGACGTCGGGTGCGCCGGTGGGCGACTCGCTCCGGAGTCAGGCCGAGCGCCTGCGGCGTCGGCATCGACGTCGGCTGGAACAGCGCATCCGCCGCCTCCCCGTGCTGTTGATCCTGCCCCTGTGCCTCTTCGTGCTGCCGGCGTTCGTCGTCGTCACGATCGTCCCGGTCGCCTGGACCGCGGCCACGCAACTCGACCTGGATCCGGTGGCGCCGCCGTGAACGACACGAGTTGTACCCGACCTGCTCGGCCGCTTCCCCGATTCCACCCTCCCGTCCCTCGCGTCGCAGGCCGACCTGCGTCGCTCCCATCACAGGAGTCGCCGTGACAGCACCACTCCGAGACACACGAGACCACTCCGCCGACCCCGACGACCCGTCCACCGGCACGGCCCCCTGCCGGCGACGTTCGACGCCGGCCCCCCGTCCGTCCGGCCTGCCGGGCGAGCTCGTGCGCCGGTTGGCCGTCCGGGTCCACCTGGCCAGCTGCTCCCAACGTGGCCAGGGGACCGTCGAGTACGCGCTCGTCCTGCTCGGAGCGGCTGCAGTGGCACTGGCGCTCGTCGCGTGGGTCGCACGGTCGGGTGCCATCGGCCGGCTCTTCGACTCGGTCGTCGGCCGGGTGCTGCGCTCGGCCGGGTGAGCCCGGCACGGCCGACGCCGCCACGGACCACGACACGGGTCCGGCCGCTCGTCCACCCCAGCGCCGCCGGTCAGGCCTCGGTCGAGGTGGCACTGGTCCTGCCGGTGCTCATCGTCCTGGCGTTGGTGGTGGTCCAGGCCGGACTGCTCGCCCGGGATCAGCTCGTCGCCGTCCAGACGGCCCGCACGGCCGCCCGGTCGGTGGCCGTGTCCGGTCCTGCCGGTGCTGATCGGGTCCTGGCGGCCGCCGGACTCGCCGGCCGGGCCCGGGTCGGGGTCAGCGGGGACACCCGACCGGGTGGACTGGCCACCGTGACCGTCACGCTCGACCCCGTCCGCGTGCCGGTCGTCGGCCGGGGACTCGGCGGGCTCCGCCTGCGTGAACGGATGACGGTCCTGGTCGAGGGGCCCTGATCCCCGTCCGCGCCGACCGGTACGATCGACACCCTCGGCTCAGGCCCCCGGCCCCAGTGTGTGGTCGAGCAGGCGCAGGGCCGCGGCCTTGTCCAGCGGCTCGTTGCCGTTGCCGCACTTCGGTGACTGCACGCACGCCGGGCAGCCGTCGGTGCACGGACAGTCCCGGAGGACGTCCGCCGTCGCCAGCAGGTGCGCCTCGGCGACCCCGAAGGCCAGATCGGCGATCCCGGAGCCACCGGGGTGCGCGTCGTGGATGCACACCGTGGCGGCGCCCGTCTCCGGCAGGAAGGCGGTCGACACACCGCCGACATCCCACCGGTCGCAGATCGCGAACACCGGCAGGATCCCGATTCCCGCGTGCTCGGCGGCGTGCAGGGCTCCGGGGAGCTCCCCGACGCTGATCCCGGCCCGGTCGACCAGGTCGTCGGGGTAGGTGGTCCACACCGCTCGGGTGCGCAGTACCGCCGGGTGGATGCCGTCCTCCGGACCCAGCTCGACGCGGTCCAACACCTCGTGGGTGCCAGCGTCCCGGACCTGGTAGCCGACGACGAGCGTCGTGACCTCGACCTCACCCAGGTGGTGCCGGGCGGCGCCCAGTTCCACGGACCGGTCGGTCGACAGGACCACCAGGTCGGTGCTGGAGCGGGCCTGGGTGTAGGTGTCGCCCCGGTCGGGGCGGACGAGCACGGTGCGGGCGGCGTGCTCGACCCGCTCCACGCGCCAGGCTCGGCCCTGGTGGAGGTAGATCGCTCCCGGGTGGGCCGTCGAGGCGATCCGGGCCCGGTCGATCGTGGCGATCGTGGCGGACGCGTCGTTGCCGGACCCCTCGACCCGGACGCGGTACTCGCCGCCGGCCGCTGACCGGAGCCCGATGGTGGGGGCGGGCGCGCCCCTGCCGGACCAGACGACCACCGGATCCCCCTCGGCGTCGTGGCGCACACGGGCCCGATCGGTCCGGACCAGCTCAGCGATGGCGTCGTCCAGGTCGTCGCCCCAGTACCGGTGGTCCAGGTCGCGCAGCGGCGACTCGGCGGCCGCGCATCCCACCTGGGGGACCAGCACCTCGGGGTTGTGCAGGTTCACCACCGACCGCTCGACCGGTTGACCCGTGAGCACGTCGGGGTGGCGGACCATCCACTGGTCGAGCTGGTCCCGACCGGCGACGAGCACGGCGAGCGACGGCTGGTGCTCACGACCGCTGCGTCCGACCTGCTGACGGAACGACGCGGTCGTTCCCGGGAAGCCGCTGAGCACGACCGCATCCAGTCCGCCGATGTCGACCCCCAGCTCGAGTGCGCTCGTGGCCACGACCGCCCGGAGCGCGCCATCGGCCAGCTCGGCCTCGACCTGGCGACGCTCGTCGGCCAGGTAGCCACCTCGATACGAGCGCACGCCTGCCGCCAGTTCCTCCGGCAGCGTCCGGCGCAGCTCGTCGGCGACCAGTTCGGTGCTCCGACGCGCCCGGCAGAACACGAGCGTGCGCAGACCGGCCCGGACGAGCCGGTCCGCCATCGCTGCGGTCTCGCCGTGCATCGACCATCCGCTGCCGGCCCGCTCGAGGCCGTCCGCGTCGGTGTCGTGGTCGACGGCGGCCTCGGGGTTCCACAGGACGATGGACCGGGGTCCGCGTGGCGCCCCGTCGTCGGTGATGGCGGTGACGGGGTGGCCGCACAGCGCCGAGGCCAGCACCTCGGGTTCGCCGATCGTGGCCGAGGCGAACGCGAATGTCGGGGTCGCCCCGTGGTGCGCGGCGATCCGCTCCAGCCGCCGCAGGACGTGGCCGACGTGGCTGCCGAACACCCCCCGCAGCACGTGCAGCTCGTCGACGACCACGAACCGCAACCGCGCCAGGAAGCGGGCCCAACGGGCGTGGTCCGGCAACAGGACCTGGTGGAGCATCTCGGGGTTGGTCACCACCACGTCGGCGTGTGAGCGCACCCACGTCCGCTCCTCGCGGCCGCAGTCGCCGTCGTAGGCGGCCACCGTCACCCCGGGTAGCCCCCATCCCGCCAGCGAGCGGAGCTGGTCACGGGCGAGCGCCTTCGTGGGGTAGAGCATGAGGACGCTGCCGCCGTCGACCGCCGCCTCTGCCGCGGCGAGCTGGTAGCCGAGCGACTTGCCGGATCCGGTGCCGGTGGCGAGCACCACCGACTCGCCGCCCCGCAGCGCGTCGGCGGCCCGGGCCTGGTGGGTCCACAGCGCGCGGTGGGGGACGACGGCCTGCACGGCCGGGTCGAGTGGCAGCTCCAGCGCGCCGGTCCGACCCTCTCGTCCCGGTTGCCCGACCACGTGGACACACCGCGGGTCATCGGCCCACGACTCGACGAGCGACGCGATGACCCGACCCGGGTCGTGGCCGGGCGTCGACGGAGAGGAGACCATGCCGTCCGGAGGCTACGGGGCGGCCGGGCCGTCCACCGGGTCGCTCGTCGCCCGGACCCGCGATCCGGGCGGCGCCGTATGCTCCTGACGTGCTCTTCGACGTCACGACGGTGGAGCGCCAGGGGTGGTCGGTGGTGCGGGTCGTCGGCGATGTCGACCTGGCGACGATGCCGTCGCTCCGGTCGGCCCTCGAGCGCACCGACCCGACGGCGGTCGTGCTCGACCTGTCCGGGGTCGGCCTGGTCGACCCGCTCGCTCTCGGCGTGGTGTTGTCGGCCCGGCTCCGATCGACCCGTCTGGGAGGCCGGTTCGTCGTGTGCTGCCCCTCGGGCTCGGCCCGAGAGCTGATCGACGAGCTGGGCCTGGAGGCGGTGTTCGAGTTGGTCGACGATCCCTCCGAGCCCGGTCCGGTCGGGGACTGATCGAGGCCGTTCAGTCCCCGCGGTCCGACTCGTCGACGGCGTCGGGGGACGCCGGCTGCAGGCCCGACCGCCGGGTGGCACGGCCCAGGAGGTGGCTCGCGGCCGGCACGGTCCACAGCTGCAGCACCAGGGCCAGCACCAGCAGGCCGGCTGCACCCCACGACGGGGCCCGGACGACGGCGGCTCCGAGGGTGGCGACGACCGAGAGCGTGGCGGGCTTGGTGGCGACGTGCAGGCGTGCGTAGACGTCGGGCGTCCGGAACAGCCCGACGGCGGCCACGAGCGCAAGGACGGCACCGCTGACCACGAGCGTTCCTGCCACGACGTCACGGAGGAGCTCGATCACGACCTGGTCCGATCGATGAACCGGGCGACGGCGACGCTGCCCAGGAACGCGAGCAGCGTCAACAGGATGATGAGCGTCACCACCGGCGGTTGGTACGACCAGGCGGTGACCACGGCGAGTGCGTTGATGATGATCGAGGTGACCAGGTCGACACCGACGGCCCGGTCCGAGACGTTCGTGGACCGCACGACGTGGGCCAGGCTGATGACCCCTGCGACGGTGAGCAGCACGACTGCGATCCCCACGGCGACGATCACGGGTCGACCTCGTTCCCGTGTCCGGTCCCGGGCACCCCGACCGGGGTCACGGCGGCGACGACCAGCTCCTCCAGGCGCGCCACGTCGGCCCGGACGTCGTCGGGGTCGCCCAGGCCGAGGACGTGGACCTCGACGACCGGCGGGTCGGCCCGAACGTCCAGGGTCAGGGTCCCGGGGGTGAGGGTGATCGAGTCCGCCACGATCGTCGCCACGAGCGGGTCGTCGTGTCGCAGCGGGCAGGCCACGACACCGGCGCGGAGCCGCTCCGGAGTCGGTCGGAGCACCGTCACCGCCACGGCGATCGACGACGTGACCAGCAGCCACAGGAACGTCAGTCCGAACCGCACGAGCGCCAGCGGGTGGATCCGGTGCGCCCGAGGGGTGCGGGGCAGCAACCACAGGGTCACTCCGATCACCACGACACCCGACGCCAGGTTGGCCCAGCTGACCTCACCCCACAGCGCGAACCAGACCAGCAACAGGAAGGCGACCTGCAGCAGCCCACTGCCCCACCGCCGCCCGGTCGTGCGGACCGGGGTCACGGGGCACCCCCGCCCGTGGCCGGTGCCGAGGTGGCGACCAGGTCGCCGGCGGTGCGCTCGGCGAAACCGTAGATCGGACCGGCGAACACCGCGATGGCGATGGTGAGGGCCACGACGAACGCCGTCACCGCCGACATCAACGGGTGGTGGCGCAGGAGACCCGGCCGGTCGTCGGGATCGTCCGCACCCCAGAACGCGCCCGTCCAGATCTTCATCATCGACACCAGCGTGAGGATCGACACGACCAGGGCGACGCCGACGATCCACCACTCGCCGCGGTCCAGTCCGACGGTGACGATTCCGAGCTTCGCGACGAATCCGGAGAACGGGGGGATCCCGGCCAGACTCAACGCGGGGAGCAGGAACAGCGCGGCGAGCGCGCCCGACCGCCGGGCCAGGCCGCTGAGCCGGTCCAGCGCGCTCGTCCCCTGTTCCTGTTCGACCACGCCGTCGACCAGGAACAACGAGGTCTTGGCGGGCACCTGGTGGATCACGAAGAAGACGACGGCCGCCACGGCGGCGACTCCGCCCAGCGCGATCCCGGCGATCATGTAGCCGATCTGGCTGACGATGTGGAAGCTGAGGATCCGCTTGATGTCGGACTGGGCGATCGCGCCGAGCACGCCCACGACCATCGTCGCCGCAGCGATGACCAGCAGCAGGGTCCGGTTGGTGTCGGGGAACCACTGGGTCTGGGTCCGCAGGATCGCGTACACGCCGACCTTGGTCAGCAGGCCGGCGAACACTGCGCTGACCGGGCTGGGTGCGGCCGGGTAGCTGTCGGGGAGCCAGGAGAACAGCGGGAACACCGCCGCCTTCAGTCCGAACGCCACGAGGAGCAGCAGGCTGAGTCCCAGCGCCACCCCGTCGGGCAGTGCTGCGAGCCGGTCGGGCAGCTCGGCCATGGACAGGGTCCCGGTGGTGGCGAACACCAGCGCCACGGCGGTCACCAGCACGAGCGACTCGACGACGTTGAGCACGACGTAGGTGGTGCCCGAGCGGATCTGGTCGTCGCTCCCCTCGAGGGTCAACAACACGTAGCTGGACATCAGCAGGATCTCGAAGCACACGAACAGGTTGAACAGGTCGCCCGCCAGGAACGCCCCGCTCACGCCGGCGATGAGTGCCAGGTAGGCGGGGGCGTACCACGGTGACCGTTCGTCCGACGACCGCTGCGCCACGGCGTAGACCAGGACGGCGAGCATCATCACGTTGCCGATCACCAGCATCAGGGCCCCGAGCCGGTCGGCGACGAACGTGATGGAGATCGCCTCGGGCCAGCCACCCATGGAGGTGGTCACCGGTCCGGTCGTGTCGACGTGGACCAGCAACACGACCGACGCAATGGTCACAGCGGTGCTGCAGGCGAGTGCCACGGCGCGCTGGGCACCCTGGAAGCGGGCGAGCACGAAGCAGGCGGCGGTCCCGGCGAGCGGGGCCCCGACGAAGAGCGCGAGTCCGCCGTTCACGTCTCGTCCCCGAAGTCCTGCGTCACATCGGGCTCGGCGGCGATCCGCCGGTCGCTCAGGTCGTCCTCCACGACGTCGTTGCCGTCGATCGTCCACGACCGGTACGCCATGGACAACAGGAAGGCGACCACCGCCAGGCCGATCACGATCGCGGTCAGGACGAGCGCCTGGGGCACCGGGTCGGTCATGCGGTCGGCGCCGCTCGACCCGACGATCGGGACCTCGCCGGGTGTGCTGCCGACGGTGAGGATCAACAGGTTGACGGCGTTGCCGAGCATGCCGATGCCCAGGATGATCCGGGTCAGCGAGCGGTGCAGCACCAGGAACGTGCCGACCGAGACCAGGACGGCCAGCAGACCGGCCTGCGTGACGCTCACCGGTCCACCCCGGTCCGCGTGGGCGGTCCGTCGGTGGGCCCCTCGGTCCCGCCGGTGGTCTCGCCGCGACTCGCCTCGTCGTCGGCCTCGGCGAGCGCCACCAGGATCGCCGCGACGACGCCGGTGACCAGGATGAACACGCCCAGGTCGAACACGGCGGACGAGACGACCTTGACCTGGCCGACCGGCCAGAGGTCCAGCTTCCAGACGTTCGACTCCAGGAACGAGCCGCCGACCAGCAGCGGGGCGATACCGGTGAGCACGGCGGCTCCCAGGCCGACGCCGATCAGGACGACGGGATCCACCGGGAGCCGGCGGAGCGCCTCGGCGCCGTCGGTGAGGTAGCGGAGCACCAGGACGATGCCGATGATGAGGCCGCCGGCGAAGCCACCCCCCGGCGCGTTGTGGCCCCGGAACGTGATGTACACCGCCACGAGCACCAGCACGGGCGTCAGCCCGGCGACGGTGAGCGACAGGATCGTCGACGGAGTGACGGTCGGGCGGGGGGTCACCGCCACACCTCCGGCGCCCGCCCCGAGAGGTCCTCGACGTCGGTCCCGTCCTCCAGGTGCTTGCGGCGCTGCTCGCGTCGGGCGGCCGCCACCAGGTTCACCACGCCGGCTCCCGCGATCGCCAGGACGGTGATCTCGCCGAGCGTGTCGAACCCCCGGAAGTCGACGATGATCACGTTGACGACGTTCCGGCCGCCCGCTTCGGGTTCGGACCGTTCGATGTACTCCGCCGCGACCGATGGTTCCTGTCGGGTGCCGGACGCGTGCAGCGCGAACCCTGCGACCGACAGGCCGACGGCGACCGACAGGGCGATGCGCACCCACAGCGGTGCCCACGCCGGCGCCGCCGAGAAGCGCTGGGGCAGCCGGGCCAGGACCAGGACGTAGACGGCGATGGTCACGGTCTCGACCAGGAACTGCGTGATCGCCAGGTCGGGTGCACCCTGGAGCAGGAACACGAGTGCCAGCAGGTAGCCGCTGGCCCCCAGGGCGATCGCGGCGCCGAAGCGCTGGCGGGCCAGGACGACTCCGATGCCGCTCAGGGCGGTGGCGACGCACACGGCCACCTCCAGCGGCGAGTTGGCGACGGGCAACGCGCCCACGTCGAGCAGACCTCGGTCGACGGCCAACGCCGCACCCGTGGCGGTAGCGACGCTGAGCAGCACGATGCCCAGGTACAGGGGCAACGACCCGCTCTGGGTGACCCCGGTGACCCGTCGGGATCCGCTGAGCAGCGTCTCGTAGAGGCGGTCGTAGGCAACGGTGGACGCGCTGCGCGGCGCGTCGGCCGTCGCGGTCGTCCGGCGCGTCGCCCACCACAGCGTGGTGCCTCCGACGAGCGCAAGCGCCGACAGGCCCAGCGCAGGGTTGAGCCCGTGCCACAGGTACAGGGCGCCCTCGCCGGAGGCCGGGTCGAGTGCGGCGGCGATCCGGGCGAGCGCCTCGCCGACGGGAGCCGCCGCCAGACCACCGCCCAGGCCGAGCAGCGCGAGCACGAGTGGTGGGCCGAGCAGGGTGGGGCCGGGGTGGTGCTGGTCGTCGGTGTCCACCGGGTCGTCGGCGGTCGTCGAATCGCCCAGGACGCCGACGGCGAGTCGGACGGTGTAGGCGACGGTGAGGATGGAGCCGATCGCAACGCCGATGAGCGCAACGGTGCCCGTCCAGCCGATCCCGCCCTCCAGGAGCGCCTCCAGCGCCGCTTCCTTGGTGACGAACCCGAGCGTCGGGGGGATCGCCGCCATGGAGGCGGCGGCGAGCATGACGGAGGTCGCCAGGAGCGGCACGCGGCGGACGCCGCGCAGTCGACGCAGGTCCCTCGTGCCGGTGGTGTGGTCGACCGCACCGACCGACAGGAACCAGGCGGCCTTGAACAGGGCGTGTGCGACCAGTACGGCGACCCCGGCGTAGGTGGTGGCCGGGGTGCCGAGTCCGACGAGCACCATGATCAGTCCGAGCTGGCTGACGGTTCCGTGGGCGAGTGCGAGCTTGGCGTCCTGCTGGCGCATCGAACGCACGCCGCCCAGCAGGATCGACGCGACCCCGCACACGACGATGATCGGTCGCCACGGGCCCACCGACGCGAACGCGGGCGCGAGTCGGGCGACCACCACGATCCCGGCCTTCACCATCGTGGCCGAGTGCAGGTAGGCGCTGACCGGTGTGGGTGCCGCCATGGCCCCGGGCAGCCAGAACTGGAACGGGAACTGGGCCGACTTCGTGGCCGTGCCGACCAGCACCAGCACCAGCGCCGCCGGCACGACCCCACCCGCCGGATCGGCGGCGATCAGCCCCGACAGTGTCCACTCGCCCGAGTCGATACCGAGCAGGACCAGTCCGGCCAGCAGTGACAGGCCACCCGCACCGGTGACCAGCAGTGCCCGCAGCGCCGCCGCCCTGGCGGTGGCGGACCGATCATCGGTCCCGATCAACAGGAACGAGGCGATCGAGGTCAGTTCCCAGAAGATGAACAGGGTCAACAGTCCGTCGGCCCAGACCAGGCCGAGCATCGCCCCGGCGAACAACGTGAGCAGTCCGGCGATGCGTGCCCGTTCGTCGCGCGCGCCGAAGTACCCGACGGAGAACACGGTGACGAGGGCACCGATCCCGCTGATGAGGAGCCCGAGCAGCAGGCCGAAGCCGTCGAGACGGAGCGACAGGGTCAACTCGAGTGGGCCGACCCAGGTCACTTCGGCGACGAGGGGCGTCCCGTCGAGGACGTCGCCGCCGACCACCAGCAACCACGTGAACGTGGCCAGGTGGGGGAGCGTTGCCAGCGGGAACGAGGCGGCCCCGAGTCGGCGGTGGCCCACCAGACAGACGACTGCGGTCGTCGCGTAGGCCAGCAGGAGGAGGAGCATCGTCGGGGTGCGCATGCCGGTCGCGGCCGAGGCGCCGGGACCGGACGCAACCTACTCGTCGTCCCGCACCACGGGTCTCGGCGTTGTGAACAGTTCGTGAACCGGCGCCGGGTGGCTCAGCCGGTGTGCTTGGCGAGTTCGGTCCGGGCGACCTGCCGCCGGTGGACCTCATCGGGTCCGTCGGCGAACCGCAGGGTCCGCAGGCCGGCGTACATGCGGGCGAGCGGGAAGTCGTCGCTGACGCCGCCGCCCCCGTGTGCCTGGATGGCCCGGTCCACGACCCGGAGCGCGGTGTTGGGGGCGACCACCTTGATCGCCGAGATCTCGATGGCGGCACCCTTGGCCCCCACGGTGTCCATCAGGTGGGCGGCCTTCAGGGTCAACAACCGAGCCTGTTCGATCTCGATCCGTGAGTCGGCGATCCACTCCCGGATCACGCCCTGTTCGGCCAGGGGCCGTCCGAACGCGACCCGGTCCAGCACGCGTGCACACATCAGCTCCAGGGCCCGCTCGGCGACACCGATGCAGCGCATGCAGTGGTGGATGCGCCCGGGCCCCAGCCGGGCCTGGGCGATGGCGAAGCCCGAGCCCTCCTGGCCGATCAGGTTCGACGCCGGTACCCGGACGTCGGTGAAGCGCAGTTCGCAGTGGCCTTCGCGGTCCTGGTACCCGAAGACGGGCAGGTCACGGACACGTTCGAGTCCGGGCGTGTCCATGGGCACGAGCACCATGGACTGCTGCAGGTGGCGTGGTGCGTCGGGGTCGGTCTTGCCCATGACGATGAGGATCCGGCAGCGGTCCGAGGCCGCGCCCGAGATCCACCACTTGCGACCGTTGAGCACGTAGTCGTCGCCGTCCCGCTCGATGCGGAGCGAGATGTTGGTCGCGTCCGACGACGCGACGTCCGGTTCGGTCATGGCGAACGCCGAGCGGATCCGGCCCTCGAGCAGCGGCACCAGCCACTGGTCCTGTTGCTCCGGGGTCCCGAAGAGGGCGAGGACCTCCATGTTCCCGGTGTCGGGAGCGGAACAGTTGATGGCCTCGGGTGCGATGGAGCCCGATCGGCCGGTGAGCTCCGCCAGGTGGGCGTAGTCCAGGTTGGAGAGCGGATCGGGGGTCCACTCCGTCCGGTGGGGCAGGAACAGGTTCCACAGCCCCTGCGAGCGGGCCTCGGCCTTCAGTTCCTCGAGCACGGGCGGGTGGCCGTGGTCGCCGAGTTCGGCCATCTGCTGCTCGTAGGTCGGCTCGGCGGGCAGGACGAACTCGTCGATGAACGCAGCGAGCCGTTGGTGGAGTTCACGCCCCCGCGTCGTCATGCCCAGATCCACGCCACTCCTCCTGGTCGTGCGGCCGGAACCGGAGGGTGCTCCGGCGGTCGGGTCGCGTCCCGACGACGCACGGTAGCCGCGTTGCTCCCGGCGCTCTGCGTGAACGGGCCACCACGTTCGGAGTGCGTTCGGAGTACGGTGGGGGCATGGAGGGAGCGACCGACGGAGTCGGCACCGACTCCGGGAGCGGGTCGCTCCGCGATCGGATCGCCGCGCTGGTGGAACGGAGCTGCTTCGCGGTGGACGACCACGACTCCGGCACCGCCCGGCACATGGAGCACATCGGGGTCGTCTCGGGTGTGGTCGCCCGGGGCCTGGCCGCCGACGGCGTCGTGGACCTGCGGACCGCCCGTTGGATCGAGTTGCTCGCACCGCTCCACGACCTGGGGAAGCTGGCCGTCCCGGCCGGAATCCTGCGGAAGCCGTCGGCGCTCGACGACGACGAGTGGACGGTCGTCCGCCGGCATCCTCTCGACGGCAGCCGCCTGGCGGCCGACCTGCTCGCGGACCTGCTGGTGGCGGACCGCTCCTCCGCCGGGCCCGACGCCGTGGACGACGAGGCCGAACTCGTGGTGGACCTGACGACGAACGTCGTGGAGCTCCACCACGAGACCCTGGACGGCCGGGGCTACCCCCACGGGCTCACCGACGCCGAGATCCCGGTGGAGGCCCGGGTCGTGGCGGTCGCCGACGTGTTCGACGCACTGACCGCCTCCCGTTCCTACAAGGCGCCCTGGACGACCGCCGAGGCCCTCGGGGAGCTGGCCCGGCTCGTCGACGCCGGACGGCTGGACGGCGGCTGTGTGGCGGTTCTGGAGCGCTCGGCCGACGAGCTCGACGAGCGGCTCCGGGGGGGCCGGCCCGACGGAGGTGTTTGACACGCCCGTCGGTCGGGGTCTTTCGTAGACCGCCATGGGCAAGCCCCTCGTCATCGTCGAGTCGCCGGCCAAGGCCCGGACGATCGCCCGGTTCCTGGGCGACGACTACGTGGTCGAGTCCTCGATCGGCCACATCCGGGACCTGCCCTCCGGCATGGCCGACATGCCGAAGAACCTGAAGGACCGGAAGTGGGAGATCGTCGGTGTCGACACCGAGAACCACTTCAAGCCCGTCTACATCGTGTCGCCCAACAAGAAGGAGCACGTCCGCGAGCTGCAGGCGCTGGTCGCCGACGCCGACGAGCTCTACCTGGCGACTGACGAGGACCGGGAGGGCGAGGCGATCGCCTGGCACCTGCTCGAGGTGTTGAACCCGACGGTCCCGGTCCGTCGGATGGTCTTCCACGAGATCACCCCCGAGGCCATCGAGCACGCCATCGCCAACCCGCGGGACCTGGATCGTCGGCTGGTCGACGCCCAGGAGGGTCGCCGGATCCTGGACCGGCTGGTCGGCTACGGCCTGTCGCCGGTCCTGTGGCGTCGGATCGACAACGCCCGCTCGGCGGGCCGCGTCCAGTCGGTCGCGACCCGCATGGTCGTCGAGCGGGAACGCGAGCGGATGCGGTTCCGGTCGGCGACGTGGTGGGACCTCCGGGCCACGTTCCACCACGTCGACGCCGACCGGGACCAGACACCGTTCCCGGCGACGTTGGTCGAGCTCGACGGCACCCGGCTGGCCACCGGCAAGGACTTCGACCAGGCGGGCACGCTCACCAGGGACGACGTCGTGCTCCTCGACGCTGCGGTGGCCGACGACCTCCGGGTGTCGCTGCAGGAGCGTCCGGTCACGGTCGACTCGGTGGAACGCAAGCCCTACACCCGTCGTCCGGCGCCGCCGTTCATGACCTCGACGCTGCAGCAGGAGGCGGGACGCAAGCTCCGGATGTCGTCGTCGATGTGCATGTCGACGGCGCAGCGCCTGTACGAGAACGGGTTCATCACCTACATGCGGACCGACTCGGTGACGCTGTCCGACACGGCACTCGACGCCGCCCGTCGGCAGATCCGGGAGCTGTACGGCGAGTCGTTCCTGCCCGATGCCCCGCGCCGCTACTCCGGCAAGTCGAAGAATGCACAGGAGGCCCACGAGGCGATCCGTCCGGCCGGTGATCGGTTCCGGACCCCGGACCAGGTGCGATCCCAACTCCAGGACGCCGAGTTCCGCCTGTACGAGTTGATCTGGGCCCGGACGGTGGCGAGCCAGATGACCGACGCCCGCGGCGAGTCGGTGCAGGTCCGGTTGTCCGCCTCCACGGCGGCGGACCGGGTGGCGACCTTCGCAGCGTCCGGCCGGACGATCACGTTCCCGGGATTCCTGCGGGCCTACGTCGAGGGTTCGGACGACCCGGACGCCGCGCTCGACGACCGCGAGACGATCCTGCCCGACATGGACGCAGGCGAGTCGATGGCCGTCGACTCCATGGAGGCGGTCGACCACCAGACACAGCCGCCGGCCCGCTACACCGAGGCGTCGTTGGTGAAGCGGATGGAGGAGCTCGGCATCGGGCGACCGTCCACCTACGCGTCGATCATCTCGACGATCGCCGACCGCGGCTACGTGTGGAAGCAGGGCACCGCGCTGGTGCCGAGCTGGACGGCGTTCGCGGTGGTGGCGTTGCTGGAGCAGTACTTCCCCCATCTGGTCGACTACGAGTTCACGGCCCGGATGGAGGAGGAGCTCGACGACATCGCCTCGGGCGGCGAGCACCTGGAGCCGTGGCTGCACCGCTTCTACTTCGGGACCACGGACGCGGCCGCCGACAGCTCCCAGGCCGGTCTGCGCAGGATGATCGACGGCCGCATCGACGAGATCGACGCCCGGGCGATCAACTCCATCCCGCTCGGCGCCGACGCCGATGGCGTCCCGATCGTGGTGCGCGTCGGTCGCTACGGGCCGTACCTGCAGCGGGGCGACGGCGACACCGTCGACCGGGCGTCGATCCCAGATGACATCCCACCCGATGAGCTCACACCCGAACGGGCGGTCGAACTGCTCGAGGCACCCTCGGGGGACCGTGACCTGGGGGAACACCCCGACACCGGGTTGGTGGTGCACCTGAAGAACGGGCGGTTCGGTCCGTACGTCCAGGAGGGCGAGTTCGACGACGCCTCGGGGACGAAGCCCCGGACGGCGTCGCTGTTCCGTTCGATGGACCCGGACACGGTGACGCTCGAGCAGGTCCTCCCGCTGCTGGCCCTGCCCCGGGAGGTGGGCGAGGACCCGGCGGACGGCGTGGTGATCACCACCCAGAACGGCCGCTACGGCCCCTACCTGAAGAAGGGGACGGACTCGCGGTCGTTGGAGACCGAGGAGCAGATCCTGACCCTGACGCTGGACGAGGCCCTGCGGATCCTGGCCGAGCCGAAGCGGCGGCGGGGGCAGCGGGCGGCACCACCGCTGAAGGAACTGGGTGCCGACCCCGACTCCGAGAAGCCGATCGTCGTGAAGGACGGCCGCTTCGGCCCGTACGTGACCGACGGCGAGACGAACGCGAGCCTGCGGAAGTCGGACTCGGTGGAGTCGATCGACCTGGCCCGGGCGTTGGAGCTCCTGGCCGAGCGGCGGGCCAAGGGGCCGGCCAAGAAGAAGAAGTCGGCGAAGAAGAAGGCGCCCGCCAAGAAGAAGGCGGCGAAGAAGAAGGCGGCAGCGAAGAAGAAGGCGCCCGCCAAGAAGAAGAAGGCGGCAGCGAAGCGGAAGGCACCGACGAAGCAGCAGGCTCAGGCGGGCGGCGGGTCGGCGGAGGGTGGCTGACGTCGCACCCGGGGCGGCGCCGGCTGAGCCGGTCGGCTGGGTGGACCGGGTTTTCGGTTCCCGCCGTTTCTTCGCGCTCTTCAACGTCCAGGTCATCTCGGCGCTTGGCGACTGGGTCGGCTTCTTCGCCATCACCTCGCTGGCGGCCAGCATCTCGACCCAGCCAGAGGCGGCGATCGCGCTCGTGACGACCGCCCGGGTCGCGCCCGGCCTGTTCCTGGCGCCGTTCATCGGGGTGCTGGTCGACCGGTTCGACCGACGCAAGATCATGATCGCCGCCGACGTGGCGCGTGCGGTGGTGTTCCTGTGCCTCCCGCTGGTGCAGACGGTTCCGGGTCTGATCCTGGCCAGCTTCGTGCTGGAGCTGTTCACGCTCATGTGGTCGCCGGCCAAGGAGGCGCTGGTCCCGTCGATCGTCCCCGAGGAAAAGTTGACGACGGCGAACTCGTTGTCGCTGGTGGCCGCCTACGCCACCATGCCGATCGCCGGTCCGGTCCAGTTCGGCCTGAAGACGCTCAACGACCAGCTCGCCACCGTCTCGGTGCTCGCGTTCCTGGGGTTCAGTCGCAACCTGGGGGACACCCAGAGTCTGGCCTTCTACTTCGACGCAGTCACCTTCCTGGCCTCGGCGCTGATCCTGTCGCGTTTCGTCTTCCGGGGCATGCCGTCGACCGCCGGCCCGGTCCTGTCGGCGACGGAGCACCGTGACCCGGTCGAGGAGGAACGGTCCTACCTGCGTCGGACCTTCGATGAGATCCGCGAGGGGTGGCAGTTCATCTACGTGAACCCCATCGTCCGTGGCGTGATCCTGGGTCTGGCGACCGGGTTGATCGGTGGGGCCATGCTCGTGCCGCTCGGACCGACCTTCGCCCGGTTCGTGATCGGCAACCCGAACACCTTCCCCTTGTTCATCACGGCGCTCGGACTGGGTGTCGCGTCCGGCGTGATCCTCCTGTCGGTGCTGCAGAATCGGATCAACAAGGAGCGGTCGTTCCCGCTGTTGGTGGTCGGGGCCGGGGTGAGCATGTTCTTCGGCGTGTCGATGTCGTCCTTCTGGCCGGCGGCGGTCGGTGTGTTCGGGTTGGGGTTGTGCGCAGGGGCGGTCTACGTGCTCGGCTTCACGCTGCTCCAGGCACACACCGACGACGAGCTGCGCGGCCGGATCTTCGCCACCATGATGACGCTGGTCCGTCTGTGTGTGCTGCTGGCGCTGCTGATCGGGCCATTCCTGGCGACGGTCTTCAACGGCTTCGCGAGGGCGGCGACCGGCGACCCGGAGCCCGAGGTGCCGACGGTCGGCGCGTTCGGGTTCGACCTGGCGATCCCGGGGGTCCGTCTGACGCTGTGGCTCGCCGCACTCATCCTGATCGGCGCAGGTGTGTTGGCGGGTCGGTCGATGCAGCTCGGTCTGCGCGCCGGTCTGCGCAATGCCGTGGCCGACCGAACCGGGATGATCAGCCGGACGGACGATCCGGGCGGTGGCGGTGCGGATGAGTGTCGGGCCGGCCATCCCTCGACCCGTTCCGTTCCGGATCCTGACCCAGATCCAGATCCAGATCCGGACCCGGAGCTCGACCCAGGCGGCGGTCAGGGATCGGAAACCAGCGTCGGTCACGACACGTCGCATCCCGACGCGCGCCACGCGCTCGGCGATGTCGGCCGGGAACTGGCCGAGGCGTTCGGCATCGAGGGTGCGGGCGTACCGTCGGACGAGCGGGGATCAGCGGGCGGCCGGTCGGATCCAGCGGGAGCGGTCGATGATCCGAACGGGGAGCGTCCGACGTGACCGGACGATTCGTCGTCCTGGAGGGTGGTGAGGGGTGCGGGAAGTCGACGCAGGTTGCGCTCCTGGCGGAGTCCCTCGGCGCTCTCGCCACACGCCAGCCGGGCGGCACCGACCTGGGTTCACGGCTGCGGGGCCTGCTGCTGGCTTCGGTCGACGATCCGACGCCGATCGACGAGCGGACCGAGGCGCTGCTCATGGCGGCCGATCGGGCCCAGCACGTGGCACAGGTGGTGGCCCCGGCGCTGGGTGCGGGCCGGCACGTCGTGTGTGACCGCTACACGCCGTCGACGATCGCCTACCAGGGCCACGGCCGGGGGCTGGACCCCGAGTGGTTGGCGAGTCTGGCGGCGTGGGCGGCCCGTGACCTGCAGCCGGACCTGATCGTGTTGTTGGACGTCCCGGCCGCCGTCGCCGCCGCCCGCCGTGGCGCCGTCACCGATCGCATCGAGGCCGCGGGCGATGAGTTCCACCGGCGGGTGGTCGACTCCTACCGGAGCCAGGCGGCGGCCGATCCCGACCGCTGGCTGGTGCTCGACGGATCCGGCTCGGTGGAGCAGGTGGCGGCGTCGGTGCGTGCCGGTGTCGCAGACCGGTTGGGCCTCTGATGACCGGGTGGGAGACCGAGTCCGACGACCCCTTCGTTGCGGTCGTCGGTCAGGACGCAGCGGTGGCGTTCCTGCGGGCCGCGCTCGATCGCCCGGTCCATGCCTACCTGTTCGTCGGCCGGCCCGGTGCGGGCAGTCGCGTCGCGGCCCGTGCCTTCGCCGGTGAGCTGCTCGGTCGTCGCTCGGATGACGGCACGGGCGTGGCGTTGGAGCGCGCCCGTCGGCTGGCGGCTGCCGAGTCGCACCCGTCGCTGTTCGTCTTCGAGCGTCAGGGCGCGTCGATCAGCGTGGAGCAGGCCCGGGCGATCGTCGACCGTTCGACGCTCGCCCCGCCGGAGGGCGACCTGCAGGTGTTCGTGCTGACCGACTTCCACCTGGTC
>CAIYGQ010000073.1 GCA_903925745.1 uncultured Actinomycetes bacterium
CAGCCAATGGTTCGAGAGTCTGGTCGCAGTCGGTGTCGTCGGTCTCGCCCTGACAGCGGTGGCCATGATCGGACCAGTCGTGGTTGCTGCACGCCGACGGCCAATCGGGCTTGAGCCTCTGGTGACCGCCAGTGCGGCTGCATTGGTGTTCACGCTCACTTACCAGCTGCAAGCGAGTCAGGCGATGCTGCTCGGCTCACTCTCCGCGCTCGTCGGCCTCCGATCGCCTGAAAGGGGACGCGCCGCCGGACCGCGCTCGGGCCCTGTCGGTTCTGCCATGAAGCCGTGACCGCCTTGCCGCGACGACGAGTCGCCGCGGTCGTCGCCACGCGCAATCGCGTCGAGACGACAGTGAGTTGCCTCGACTCCCTGGTCGGGGCCGCCGACTCGGTCGACCTCACCGTCGTCCACGTGGACGATGCATCCAGCGACGGCACCGCCGACGCCGTCCGCGAGTTGATGCCCGGCGTGATCCAGCTCCGTGGCGACGGCGATCTGTACTGGGCCGGGGGCATGCGACTGGGGCTGGAACGGGCCGAACAGGACGACCCCGACTACGTGCTCTGGCTGAACGACGACGTCGTCCTGGACCCCGGCGCGATCGACGCGTTGCTCGACCTGGCTCCCTCGCCCGAGGATCCAACGATCGCCGTCGGAGCGCTCCGTGACCCCGACACCGGTGCGCTCGCCTACGCAGCAGTGCGGCACGTCCACACCTGGCGGGGGCGAGGCTTCGATCCGATCCCGCCGGGAAGCCCCGACCGGCCGGTGGCGATGAACGGGAACCTGGTGTTGGTTCCGCGCAGGGTTCGACGGATGGTCGGGACCATGGATCCCCGATACCGCCATGGGATCGCCGACTACGACTACGGCCTGCGGGCCACCCGGAAGGGGGTGCGGATCCGCTCGACCACGACGACGGTCGGCACGTGCGCACGCAACGACGACGCCGGGACCTGGCGCGACCCGACGCTGAGCCGACGCCGGCGACTCCGGCTCCTCAACGCCCCGACCGGCCGGCCGATCCGCGAGTGGGCCCACTTCCAGCGTCGCAATGGGGGGAACTGGCCGGTTGCGACCCTCTCGCCCTACATCCGCACCCTGGTCACCCCGCCGCGGCCACCAGCCCGACACCGTCCCGAGGTCGCGATCGTCTACAAGTCACTCCCGCACTACCGGGTGCCGCTCTACGACGAGCTCCGGCACCGACTGGCGGACGAAGGTGTCGACCTGCGGCTCCTGATCGGGAACCCCCCGGTCGGCGAGGGGGCCCGACGGGACACCGCGTCCCTGGACTGGGCCGAGACCGTCCCCCAACGGGAGGTCCCCCTCGGATCGCGGCGGCTGGTCTGGCAGCAGGTCCTGGGCCGGGTCCGGGGTTCGGACCTGGTGGTCGTGGAACAGGCCTCGAAGCTCGCCGTGAACAACGTCCTCGCACTCTGGCGTCACGTCGGTGGCCCTGCGCTGGGACTCTGGGGGCACGGCGTGAACCGGGATCAACGGCACCGGAGCCGACTCGGGGAGTGGTGGAAGCGCCGGACGATCACCGACTGCGACTGGTGGTTCGCCTACACCGCCGGCACGGCCGACCTGGTGGTCGACGCCGGGTTCCCCCGGGCCAGGGTCACCGATCTGCAGAACGCGACCGACACCCGCGCCCTGCTGGACGCCACCGCTGCCCGCGGCGGTGCCCACCGATCCGGCGGGACGGGGACGGGGAGTCACCGGGTGGCGTTCGTCGGGTCGCTCTACGCCGGCAAGGGACTCGCCGAACTGGTCGCCACCGTCGACCGGGTCCGTGAGCGGGTCGGGGACGTCGAACTCGTCGTGGTGGGCGACGGCGAGGACCGTCGGATCCTGGAGGACGCGGCACGACAGCGGCCGTGGATCAGGCTGCTCGGCCCCCGGACCGGTGTCGAGCTCGTCGA
>CAIYGQ010000074.1 GCA_903925745.1 uncultured Actinomycetes bacterium
AGGGGCAGTCGGCCGAGGCCACGGCGGCGAACGGGCCGGCGCCGATGACTCCGGCGGCCACGGCGGTCAGGGCCAGGCGGCCGGCGAGGCGGCGGATCCGGCGGTTGGGGGTGGTGGTGGAGCTGGTGTTCACGGTGGGTTCCTTTCGCCCGACGCCGGTCACTCGCCGGCGTTCAGGGGTCCAGACCCGCATGCCGGAGCAGCGTGACCGTTTCACCGAGAAGTTTTCCGGTCCGGGTCCCACTCGGGGAACAGGATCGTCGCCCGGTGGGGTCACGGAGCCGTTCTGCGGGAGCCGGGACCAGAGTGGGATCGCCAACTCCGAGGATCTCGACCGCAACGACACCCGCCGCCTGGACCCGCCCGACCCTGCGCCGGTTGTCGTCGGGTGGTCGGGCTGGAGCAGGGACAATCGAGGATCCGACTGAGTCAACGTTGATGCTGTCGCCGGGCGTCTACTACTTCTTCGGTCCGTTGCCGTCCTGACCCGACCGGTCACGCCTCGGTGTCGAGGCGTTCCGTGAAGGTGTGGGCGGGGCACTCGACGGGGCAGGGCTGCTGGCCGAGGCGTCGGCAGGTCCCGGGGTCACCGCACCGCCGTCGGGTCGTGTTCAGCACGGCTTCTCCGACGGCCTGACAGGCCGGGCGCACGAACCTGGGGTCTCCGACGGCGGCTCGGCCTTGACACCCTTCGACGGGCTGCAGGTCGAGTGCGCCGGGGCGAGGTTCGTCAGGCCATTCGCGCGATCAGGGGCGACGGACACCGAGGTGATGTGGTCCACGTCCATGACCTGGTCGTGTCCGATCGGCAGCTTCGCAGATGTGGCGGTCCTGACCATCGGTCGGTCACCGTTGAAGGGGGTGAAGCGCCCGAAGAACGGGCAGAAGCACGCCCTGGGCCACTCGACTCCGACCGAGACCCTGAACGCAGCCTCGGAACTCCTGTGCTTCTGAGGGTTCGGGCCGGTGGTGCTGGTGAGTCGGCCTGTAGGCGGGATTCTGTTCCCCGGTGCCTCGCAGCGCTCCGGTTCGGTGACCATCCATCTGTGCGGCCTACCCGAGGGTTGCCCCTGACGGGGCGGACGGGCCGCCCGTGCCCTCTGCTCGGCCTTGCTCCGGGTGGGGGTTACCCAGCCGCCGCCGTCGCCGACGACGCTGGTGCGCTCTTACCGCACCGTTTCACCCTTGCCTGTGCGCCACCCGGAGGTGGCGCCATCGGCGGTCTGCTCTCTGTTGCCCTGTACCGTCAGGTCGCCCCGACCTGGCTCTCGCCAGCACCCTGCCCGATGGAGTCCCGACCTTCCTCGACGGCGTCTCCCCGTGGGGATCCACCGCCGCGGTCACCCGGCCGACTCACCAGCCGGGACAGTCTCGCAGAGCATCGTCCGCGTCGCCCATCGGAACCACGCCGATCAGCTCTGCGACGGGTGGATCGGGCGGCCGCCCGGGCGGCGTCAGAGGGGAATCGTGTCCGAGCACGCCCAGGCGTCCGCCGGAGCCGTCCACGGCGACCCGGTGAACGATGTGGCCGTGGCCCCGGAGCTGGCCGCCTCGCAGAGCAGCCCGGCGTTCACCTCGTTGGTGGCCCGGACGATGGTGATGGCGCCGGCCGGCAGTCCCACGCACGATCCGTTCCCGACGAGCGCCAGTGTCCCGTTGCTGATCGTGGCGAAGAAGGTGGCGTTGCCGCGGGAGTTCGGCGTCCCGTTGAACAACAGATCGGGTGCGGCGGAGCCGTCGGTACCGGCGCCGTCCAGGCAGCCGGCCGCCAGCCACGTGCCGGGCACCGTGGTGGTCGTCGACCCACCCGGGGGCATGGGGGCACAGGCCGCCGCAGCCAGCACCACCACCGTGGTCGCGGCCGTCACTGCCAGCCCCATCCGTCCGTGACGCGTCATCGCTCGTGGGCCCATCGTGCATCCCCCGTTCCCTCACCGACCGAAGCCGGTCCTTTGCCTGCTCCAGACCGTACCAGCGGCTCAGAAGTCGAGCGAGGAGAGATCCTCGTACCACCGGCCCGCCCGGGCGACGGCGTCGGCCCAGCGGTCCCGGTCGGTGGGCCGACCGGGTTCCACGCGGGTCGAGGGGCGCCAGGTGGACTCGACCTCGGCCCAGTCGGTCCACGTGCCGACCGCCAGGCCGGCCAGGAACCCGGCGCCCAGGGTGGTCGCCTCGCGGACCGGAGCGACCTCGACGGGACGCCGGGTGGCGTCGGCCAGGTGCTGGACGAACACCGGGTTGGCGGCCATGCCGCCGTCGATCCGGAGCGACTCGAGCGTCAGTCCGGTGTCGGACTCGGTGGCCTCGACCAGGTCCGCTCCCAGTTCGGCCACGCCCTCCAGCACCGCCCGGGTGACGTGGGCCGCCGAGGTGCCGCGCGTGACGCCGAAGAGCGCGCCCCGGGCCCCGTAGTCCCAGTAGGGGGTGCCCAGCCCGAGCAACGCGGGCACGTAGACGACACCGTCGGTGTCGTCGACCGATGCCGCCAGGCCCGCAGTGGCCTCGGGCGAGTCGACCAGCCCCAGGTCGTCGACGAGCCACTCCACGTTGGTGCCCGCCGACAGCATGATCGCCTCACAGCCCCACGTGATCCGATCCTCACGTCGCCAGCAGACGATCGGGAAGGTCCCCGCCTCAGCTCGGACGGCGGCGGAGGGGCGCTCGGATCCCAGGCACACGTCGAGCATGCCCCCGGTGCCGAAGGTGATCTTGGCCATGCCCGGACGGACGCAGCCCTGACCGACCAGCGACGCCTGCTGGTCACCGGCGATCCCGCAGATGGGTGGCGATCCCGGGAGCGCGGTGGCCTCACCCACGTGCCCGCTCGAGTCGACGATGCGGGGCAGCACGGCGGCGGGGATCCCCAGCCGCTCCAGGACGCGGGTGTCGTAGTGGGAGGCGTCCCCGCGCATCAGGCCCCACACCGCTGCGTTCGAGAGGTCCGAGACGTGGTGGGCGCCCTCGGTCAGCACCCAGACCAGCCACGAGTCGGGGGTGCCGAAGCAGAGGTCGCGCCGCCGTTCCGGATCGACCGTGTCGAGGATGTCGGCGAGCTTCGTGGCCGACTGGTTCGGGGCCAGTCGGATCCCGTCACCGGCGAGCTCGAGGCAGCGGCCGACCGTCCGGAGGTCCTGCCAGCCCTGCGCCGGGGCGACCGGCTCGCCCGTCTCCCGGTCCCACACGATCGTCGAGGCCCGCTGGTTCGCGATCCCGACGGCATCGACCGGTCCGTGCGCGTCGAGCGCGGCCCGGGCGCAGTCGAGCGCGGCCTCGGCGTACACCCGGGCGTCGAACTCGACGAGCCCGGCGACGGGGCTGTCGGGGCTGGTGGGTCGGGCGAACTCGTGCGAGACGGTGGCGTCGGCGCCGACGACGGCCGCCCGCACCGAACTCGTCCCCACGTCGACGACCAGGATGCTCACGGATCCTCCCCCCGGGGTTCGGTGCCGCCGACACCGTACCGACGGACCGCCCGCCTCGCGAACACTCCACCGAGCATGGCGATCGTGGCCAGCATCAGCATCAGGAACGGGTACGCCAGCCAGCTGATCGGCTCACCCGAGGTCAGCCGACGGAGCACGCCGACCCCCTGGACGATCACGTAGGCCGCCGCCCCGGCCGCCGCTGCGTGTGGGAGCCCCGCATCCGGACAGAGGCGGATCACCGCGTAGCCACCGGCCGCTGCGCCGAACATGATCACGAGCCACAGTCCGAGCGTCCACGCCGTGTCGGCGTCGTCGAGGACGAACTGGTTGACCACCGCAGCGGGCACGGCCAGCACCAGCGCCGTGACGGTGCCGCGCCAGACCGCGCCCAGGGGGCTGACGGCCGGGAGGGGCCGGAGCGGCTGCACGGCCGTTCAGTCCTCGAAGCCCGGCACCGGACCCCACGGGGATCGGAGACCCAGCTTGCCGGGGTTCAGGATCCCGTTCGGATCCAGCGCATCCTTCACCGACTGCAGCACCGCCAGTCCACCGTCGAGTGCCTCGCCCACGAACCGGGCCCGGTTCAGCCCCACCCCGTGGTGGTGGGAGAGCGAACCGCCTCCTTCCAGCACCGCTCGGGTGCCGGCGTCCCACACCGAGCGGTAGAACGCATCCTTCGCCCCGGGATCCGGCTTGCCGGCGAAGGTGAAGTACAGGCAGGCCCCGTCCAGGTAGCTGTGACTGCAGTGGGCGGATGCGGCCAGCGTGCCCGGCACCGCTGAGATGGCGTCGACGGCAGCCCGGTAGATCCCCGGCAGCCTCGACCAGGGACCCGAGATCTCCATCGTGTCGACCACCAGCCCGCCCGAGATCAGCGCCTCGAGGGCGGCGACGTCGTTGCGCTTGTGCATCCAGTGCTCGACGAGCTCGACGTCGAGGACCTCGGCCGCGGCGCACTCCGAGTCGACCACACCCCACATGCCATCGACGACCGCCGGGTCGCCCTCGTCCAGGACGAGCAGCACGTTGCGGTCGGTCCCCACGTGGTAGTTCCGGTCCGACTCGACGCCGTCGTACAGGCGCAGCACCGCAGGCGTGGCGCCGCGTCGCAGGATGCGCCGACAGGCCTCCAGCCCCTCCGCGAACGACGGGAACGACCAGGCCCCCCGCCGTTCATGGGACGGGACCGGATGGGCGGCCAGCCGGGCCCCGGTGACGATCCCGAGGGTCCCCTCGGAGCCGACGAACAACTGGGTGAGGTCCGGCCCGACGGCTTGGCGCGGATGGCCGCCGGTCCGCAGCGTCGACCCGTCGGCCAGCACGACGTCGAGTCCGACGACGATGTCCTCGATCTTTCCGTACCGGGTCGACAACTGGCCGGCCCCCCGGCACGCGATCCAGCCGCCGACGGTCGACAGGGCCATCGACTGCGGCCAGTGACCACACGTGAGGGACCACCGTTCGCGGAGCTCGGCCTCGAACAGGTCGCCGAAGGTCCCGGGGAGGACATCGACCACGAGCGACCGGTCGTCGACGTCTCGGATGCCGCTCAGTCCGCACAGGTCGAGCACGACCCCGCCGTGGACCGGCACCGACGCGCCGCACACGCCCGATCGACCCGCGGCGACCGTGAGGGGGAGCCCTGCGTCGTCGCACACGGCAGCGACGGCGGCGACCTCGTCGGCCGAGCTGGGCGATGCGACGACCGCGGCCCGTCCTGCGAGCTGCCCGTCGAGGGCCCAGGTCATGGCGAGTGGCCACCAGTCCTGGCTGGCCGCGCCCGTGGTTCGCGGGTCGTCGGTCACGGTCCCACACACACTGCGGAGTCGTTCGAGTGTCGCGTCGTCCACCTCCGCCCGTGCCGCGGTCGTGCGGGGCGTGGCGGTGGCCAGGCCACCGGCCACGTCGATCGGTGGGGTGGGTGCTCCGGGTCCGGTCTCCATGGCCGAGCACGCTACCGCCGGGCTCCCGCGGACCACGATCCTCGGACCCGGGGCCGGTCGTCTCCGAGGGGGCGGGCTCGGTCGACCCCTCGGCCGTTCCGCCGAACTACGGTTCGTGGTCGCCCGCCCCGTGCCGGCGGGTGGCCCGGAACAGAAGGAGCGAACGTGAGCGACGACCCGAATGCACCGATCCCGCCGCCGGGTCCGCCACCCCCGCCCGGGCCCCCGGGGGCCGCTCCGCCGCCCCCGCCCGGTCCGCCCCCGGGTCCGCCGTCGGGACCGCCCCCCGGCTACGCGCCCCCACCGGGTGTCGCGCCTCCTCCGGCCGGCATGCCGCCGTCGATGCCACCGCCCCCCGGCGTTCCGGCCCCTGGTTCGTTCGCACCCCCAGCCCAGCCCTACTCCCCGGGGATGTCGAGTCCGGACCAGAACATCCTGGCCATCTCCTCGATCGTGTGCGGCGGCATCACGCTCGTGCTCGCCCTGTGCTGCTGGCCGCTCGGTCTGGTGACGGGGATCGCCGCGCTGGTGACCGGGTTCCTGGGTCTCAGGAAGGCCGACGAACTCGGCGGCCGGGGCAAGGGCCTCGCCATCGCCGGCATGGCGATGGGTGGCATCGGCGTGCTGGTGGCCGTCATCTTCGGACTCCTCATCGGCGTCTCGATCCTCGGCGGTTCCTCGAGTTCGCTGAACTGAGGGCGGCCCGGAGGGGACCTCAGGCGCCGATGAGTGCGTCCAGGTGCGTCTCGGGCAGGTTCGCCGAGGTGCGCTCGTGCCGGATCGAGGTCTGGTACGACTCGACCTGGGCCTCGACCCTGCTCGGCGTCGCGCCGAGCAGTGCGCTCAGGGCCTCGCCCACTGCGGACGCCGCGTCGGCCGAGTCGTCGCGTGCCAGGAGCCGCGCCCGGGTGCGGCGACTCAACACGTCGTCCACGTCGGTGGCCATCTCGTGGCGGATCGCGTGCTCGACCTCGGCCCGGGTGTAGGGCAGGCCCGAGACGACCGGTTCGAGCAGCGACGGGTCCCGCTGGATCGCGGCCATCAGCTCGCGGGCCTCTCCGCCGTAGCGGTTGCCCAGGTGCTCGACCACGTCGAGGGGTACCGCCGGGAAGGCCTCGGCGGCCAGACCCAGCGTGTCGTAGCCGTCGGCACCCCGCAGGCGGAGGCGTCGCGTCGAACTCCCCGGGTACCCGGCGAATCCTGAACCGGTGGCGAGGACGGACTCGACCACCTCGTCCACGGTGTCGGCGGCCATCTCCCGGTAGGTGGTCAGCTTCCCGCCCGTGATCGTGACGACGCCCGAGGTGGACGTGGCGACCTTGTGGCGGCGCGACAGGTCGGCGGTCCGTCCGGACGAGGCCGACTTCACGAGCGGACGGAGCCCGGCCCAGGTGCCGACGACGTCGTCGGGTGTGATCTCGGTGGTGCACGAGAAGTTGAGCGCCGACAACAGGTACTCGACGTCCTCGGGCGTGCACTGCGGATCGTCGACGGGGCCGTCGTAGTCGGTGTCGGTGGTCCCGATGTAGGTGAAGCGGCCGTTGGGCACGACGAACACCGAGCGGCGGTCCGACGGGACCGGCACCACGGCGGCGATCTGGTTCCGGACCTTCTCCCACGGGACCGTCAGGTGGATGCCCTTCGCCGGTCGGATCGAGTCCGGATCCACTCCCTCGTCCATCGTGCGGACGTCGTCGGCCCAGACCCCGGCGGCGTTCACGACCGAACGGGTGCGGATGGTGAACTCCTCGCCGTCCGCCACGACGTCCACGCCGTTCGCCCGACCGCGGGCGTCCTTGGAGATGCCGACGGCGCCGACCCGATTGGCCACGACGGCACCGTGGTCGAGCGCCGCGGTGCGCAGGACGGTCAGCACCAGTCGGGCGTCGTCGGCCGCTGCGTCGTAGTAGAGGTAGGCGGACACGAGCCGTTCCGCCGGCAGGGTCGGCATGTAGCTGAGCGCCTCGGCGTGGTCGAGCCGCTGGTGGACGCGGCCCACCCGCCAGCCTCCGGTCACGTCGTAGCCCCACATGGCCGTGCCGAGCAGGCGGGAGATCTTGGCGGGAATGACCCCGCCCTTGCCGAACATCGGGATCAGGAACGGGAGGGTCTTGACCAGGTGGGGGGCGTTGCGGAGCAGCCGTTGCCGCTCGGCCAGCGCCTCGTAGACCAGGCCGATCTCGCCCTGCTGGAGGTACCGCAGTCCCCCGTGGACGAGCTTCGAGGACTTCGACGACGTGCCGGAGGCGAAGTCGTCCCGCTCGATCAGGGCGGTGCGCATCCCCCGGGCGGCGGCGTCGAGCACGACACCGGCGCCCGTGATGCCGCCGCCGACGACGACCAGGTCGAACTCGCGATCCCGGAGGGCCTCGATCGACTGGGTCCTGAGGAAGGGTTGGTGTGGCACGAGGGCAGGATACGCCGCTCGATGCCCCGATCCGTCAGCGCCACTCTCAGTGTTCGGTGCAGCCCGCATGTCGGGTTCCGTGTTGGGCAGATATCCCTGAAATGTCGGATGTCACAACGGTTTTCCGCCTAGCGGGGTTGACTACGGAGGGTGACATCGGCACCTTCGGGACGTGGTTGAAAGAGTTTCGATCGCGGGTTCTCCGCCCGGGTCGAGCATCGCTCTCTCTCCCCCCGCTGGCTCATCTCGAGAGGAAAACGCGAACAGTGTCATCCGAGGACTCCCCCCGCACGTCCTGCCACGACCCCCGACCTGCGAGCCGCCGTGGACGACTCGTTTCGGCGACCCTGCTATCGGCAGCCATGGTCGCTGCTTCTTGGGGCGCGTTGCCGACGCCCGATGCTGGCGCCGCCGGGTCGCGGACCACAACCGTCTCTCTCACCTGCACGGACAGCACCCCCACGGTGGGGACGCCGGTGAGTTGCACCGTCGAGGTCGATGACAGTAACTCCGGGACGAAGTCGACCCCCACTGGGAGCGTGGAACTCGCCGTGACGGCGCCGTCGAACCGGGTGGGTTCGCTGGTCGGACTCGATGCGTGCACCCTGAGTCCGCAGACCGGCAGGAAGTCGTCCTGTACGGCCCGGCTCCTCCCGGTCGCAGGGAGTGTGTCGGGCCAGGCCACCGTGCTCCGTGCCAACTTCACGCCCGACGGGCCGAGCCCACACCGGGCGAGTTCCGGAACCCGGAACCTGACGGTGGGATCGATCGCAACGCCCGTGGTCTTTTCGCCGAATGTCGCGGGGACGTCGGGTTCGGGATCGACGACGACCGAGGCTCGTCTGTTCATCCCGGCGTGCGCGTCCGGAACCGGATCCGTCTTCGTCGCAATGTCGGAGAGCAGCGACCCGCCGATCTCGTCGTTCACGGAGAAGGGCTGGGAGCGGACAGCCGACCAGTTCGGCGTGGTCTCGTACGTCGGCGCTCCGGGCGCGGACAACCCGACCGGAACCTTCCGAGTGCGACTGGCGTGCTCCACCGGATCGGCCGGATCCATCACGGCGTCCAACGTGACCTGGACGAGCCCCACCTACACGTACACGATCACGGCCCCGGCGATCAGCGCCCTCCGGGGCGACGCCCCCGCAGGCGACGGGACCGTTGCCTCCCCGGGTTCGGCTGCGCCGCTCGGAGTCTCGATGTCGGTCGATCCCGAGTCCCAGCCGTTCATCGACACGTTCGGCATCCCGGGTCCGGCAGCGGCCGCCCTCAAGGCGCGGGTGGACGAGGTGCGTCAGCCCGCTGGAATCGTTAGCCGGCTGGGGTGGGCGGCGTTGGGGCGCATGCCGACCAGATCCGTCTTCGATCGCTGGGTTCCTCAAGTGGCCTCCAGGGGTACCTTCGCTCTGGAGCGCGAACTCGAGCGCACCCCCGAGTTCGTCGGCTGGTTCGGTCTCGCCACCGACGACGTCTTCCTGGACCGCGCCTACTCCCGGACGGTCGGTCGGTGGCCCACGGCCGCCGAGCGGTCCGACACTCTGCGGCGACTCCGGACTCAGGGTGTCCCGCGAGTCCGGATCCTCGCCGAGCTGGTCGAGACTCAACATCACCGAGACCGGGTGCGGACCCGCGACGACGTCGTCGCGGCCTACCTTGCGCTCACTCCGGTCGTCCCGTCTCCGACCGACCTGGCCGGCTTTGAAGACATGTCACGGGCGATCGTGGTGAGGGTGAGCGTGATCGAGGAGATCGCCCTGTCGCGTGCGCCCGCCGACCGCTGGATCGCCGCCATGGCCGTCCCCGGAGCTCGGCCGCGTTTCTAGGCAGGATCCAGCCGGGTCGCAGCGGGGGCCAGGACCGAACTCACTTGGACACCGCCCGCCACGGTTGCCAGAATCCGCCCATGGACACCGACTGGGCTTCCGAGGCCGCCTGCAGGGGCCTCGACCCACTGATCTTCTACCCGGCCACCGACGAGGAGGCCGAGACCGCCAAGGAGATCTGCGCCGAGTGCCCGGTGCGTCTGCAGTGCCTCGAACACGCGATCGGCCAGCGTGAGCACAACGGCGTGTGGGGTGGAGCCACCGAGCGGGAACGCCAGCGGATCATCCGCCGACGCCGCCGTCAGCGGGCGCTGGCGAAGGCCTCCGCCTCGGTGGGCTGAGCCGGAACTCGCTCAGGTGGGCGCGTTCGCTGCTGCGGGGGCCTGGCCCGGTGTGATCCGTCGGCTGGTCGACGGCCTGGACCTGGATGCCGACACCTGTCGAGCGGCGCTGGAGCGGATCCTCGCCGGTGAGGCGACCGACGCCCAGGTCGCTGCGTTCATCGTCGCCCTGCGCGCCAAGGGTGAGAGCCCCGAGGAGGTCGTCGGGCTCGTCGACGCGATGCTCGAGGCCGCAGCGCCGTTGCCGCTGCCGGACCCCGATGCCACCGTCGACGTCGTCGGGACCGGCGGTTCGGCCGCCCTGGGAGGCCGTGCGTTCAACGTGTCGACCATGGCCTCGGTCGTGGCTGCGGCCGCAGGCGTGACCGTCTGCAAGCACGGCAACCGGGCGGCGTCGTCGACGTCGGGGTCCACCGACCTGCTCGAGGCCCTGGGGGTCGAGGTCGAACTGGACGGGGACGGGGTGGCCGCCTGCATCCGTGAGGCGGGGGTCGGATTCGCGTTCGCCCGGATGTTCCACCCCGCCATGCGTCACGTGGCTCCGGTGCGCGCCGAACTCGGCGTGCCCACCGTGTTCAACATCCTCGGCCCGCTGTCGCACCCCGGCCGGGTCCGCCGCCAGGTGCTCGGTGTCGCCGATGGGCGACTCGTCGACCTGGTCGCCGACGTGCTCGCGGAACGCGGGGCGATCCACTCGTGGGTCGTGCGCGGCGACGACGGACTGGACGAGCTGACCACGACGACGTCCACGACCGTGATCGAGATCAGGGACGGCAGGGTGGTGGGCCGGAGCACCGTCACGCCCGAGTCGGTCGGCCTGGCGACCGCCACGCTCGGGGACCTCTCCATCGGTGACCCGGCCCGGAACGCCGCGGCAGCGACTGCGGTGCTCACCGGGGAGCCCGGTCCGGTGCGGGACACGGTCCTGCTCAACGCCGGCGCGGCGTTGGTCGTGGGTGACCTGGCGGGTTCGCTGCGCGAAGGGGTCGAGGCCGCCGCAGCGGCGGTCGACGACGGTCGGGCCACACGGACCCTGGGGGCACTGGTCGCCGCCAGCCGCGCGTTCAGGCCGCCGGGCGACGGGGCCGCCTGACCGCCCGGTCGCTGACCGATCGGTCCAGCCGTGCTGTCGGGCGGACCTCGGCCACGCCCGGCCACGGCGAGGCGAACGTGCCCTCGCAGTGGACCAGGCGGACCCGGTCGGCGTGACGGTGCAACCACGACGCGACGGTCCAGAGCTCGTCGGCGAGCTCCAGGGGAACCGGTTGCCCCGGAGTCGGAGGTTCCGGGGGCTGCATCTCCACCTGCCGGGCCGCCTCGTCGGAACGCTCGTCCCACAGGACGGCCCGGTCCGTGTCGGGTGCGGGCCACATCCGCCACAGGACCCCGTGGCGCAGCTCGGCGGTCTCGCCGGTCTCCAGTTGCAGGTGCACCCGGGCGCAGTCGACGAGCGTGGCGAGCGCCCGTTCCCGCCGGAGGGCGTCGGTCAGGTCGGTGAGCCGCTCCCGCACCGCGGCGGCCTCCTCGAAGCGCTGCGTCCCGGCCAACGAGGTCATCCGGTCGCGCAGCGGCTCCACCAGCAGCTCGGGTCGGCCCGTGAGCGCCCCGACGACGACGTCGACCCAGCGGCGGTAGTCCTTCGGATCGACGCCGCCGGCACACGGACACGACGACACGCCCAACTGGGCCGAGGTGCACGGGGCCGGTCGGGGGGACCGCGACCGCACGGGCGCGCTGCAGCGGCGGAGGGGCACGACGGTCTCGATCGCCTCGGCGACGCCCCGGGCCTGCGCCCGCGACCGGAGCGGCCCCAGGTACAGCGCGCCGTCGTCCTTCGGAGCCCTCACGATCGACAACCTGGGGAAGGTCTCGCCCAGCGTGAGCTTCAGGTACGGGGCACGTCTCCAGCGGGTGCCCCGCTGGTTGTAGTGGGGGAGCAGGTCCCGGATCAGGCGGGTCTCGAGCACCTCGGCCTCGAGCGTCGAGTCGCAGACCTTGTGGTCGATGCGCTCGGTGCTCCGGAGCAGGGCGCCGACCTTCCGTCGGTCGTCGGTCGAGAAGTAGCTGCGGACACGTGCCCGCAGGTTGGTGGCCTTGCCGACGTAGAGCACCCGGCCCGAACGGTCACGGAACAGGTAGACGCCGGGGCTCCGCGGCAGTCGGTCGGTGAGCGCGAGCTTCCCGGCCGAGGGGTGGCCCGCCAGTCCCGGTAGTCCGGTCAGGTCGTCGAGCCCCCGCACCCCGAGGCGTCCGGCGCGCTCCAACAGGACGTGGAGCAGGTCGGCGGTCGCCAGCGCGTCCTCGAGCGCGCGGTGGGACGGACGGTGGGGGAGTCGCAGGTGGGTGGCCAGCGTCCCGAGCCGGCAGTTGGGGACCTCGTCCCGGAGCAGTCGACGGGCGAGGGCGACCGTGCACACCGAACGCGGGCGCAACGGTGGGCGGCCCGATCGCTCGAGCGCCGCCTCCAGGAACCCCAGGTCGAAGCGGACGTTGTGGCCGACGACCACGGCGTCGCCGATGAACTCGAGCAGGGAGCCCAGCACGGACTCGATCCGCGGGGCCCGGGCGACCATGGACTCGGTGATGCCCGTGAGCACCGTGATCGACGGCGGGATGGCCCGCCCGGGGTTCAGCAGCGTCGAGAACGTGCCGGTGCACTCCCCGCCCCGGATCCGGACGGCGCCGACCTCGGTCATCGAGTCGGAACCTGGCGATCCGCCCGTCGTCTCGACGTCGAGGACCACGAACGTCGTGTCCACCAGCGGGGTGCCGAGGTCGTCCAGGCTGGACTGGACGGGCGTGCCCCCGGTGGCGGGTCGGCTGTGGTTCGTCGGGGGCACACCATGATGACAGACGAACAGGTGTTCGCTGTCAAGGATCCCCCGGTGCGCGGGTACGATCCGGCCGTGCCCCAGTCGAGCGAGCCCCGGACCGATGCGCCGGCCCGGGGGCCGTCCGCCGAACGGTCGCCGATCGTCCGGTACCGCTGCACGGCGTGTGGGAACCTGACCCAGTTCGACGTGACCACCCTCCGCCGCTCCCGGGCCTTCCACCACTTCACGGTCGGCGGCGACCTGGACGTCGAGGAGGTCGAGGTGCTCGCCGAGGAGGTCGAGTCCGTCGTGTGCCACTGGTGCGGCACCGGGGACTCGGTCGTCGAGCTGGATCCCGGCGACGTGCCCGGCGATGTGCCCGGTGATCTGCCCGGCGATGTGACGGGCTGAGCCGGAGGTCACGGTCGACACCGAACACCGGCTGATGGTCCCCACCGCCGAGCTCGTGCTGGCGGTGGCCCGGCAACTCGGCGCGGAACCGGACGGCCCGCCGCTGCCTAGCCCGCTCCGGCCCCTGCTGCGCTTCCGGGGTCGCCCGGCCGAACGCACGGTCACGACCGTCAGGGAGGTGCTCGACGGGTCACCGGAGTTCCGGGAGCGGGTCGCCCGGGTCCTCGAGGACCTCGACGACCCGGATCCGGTCGCCCGGCTGGTGGTCCTGCGCCCCGACGGTTGGGAGCGGGAACTGGCCGACCGGGTGACCCGTGCGGACCGGGACCGGGCCGAGCGTGATGCGGCGGAGGAGGATCGGACGGCGCAGCGACGGCTCGAGGGCGTCGAGTCGGCCCTGGCCGACCGGGACGCCGAGCTCGCCCGGCGTGACGAGGAGCTGACCGGGGTCCGCAGGGAGCTCGACCGGGAACGCGGTCGCCGGGTGGCGGCCGAGCGAGACGCAGCTGAACGGCTGGGTGAGCTCGAGGATCGTCGTGGGGACCTCACCCGGGCCGTGCGGGAACTCGGTGAGGCCCGTCGGGAGCTCGAGGTGCTGCACGCCGAGCTCCGGGCACTCCGGGCCGAGTCGGTTCCCGTGACGGACCCGGCGATGGATGCCGCCCGGTCGACTGCGTTCGACGACCTGGTCGACGCGCTGGCCGCCGTGGACCGGGCCACGGAGCGACTCAGGTCGACGCTCGAGCCCCCGGCCGAGGAGCCCCCGGGGCCCACCGGGTCCGATGCGGCCGACGCGCCCCGACGGCGTCGGCGCCGGGTGCCTGTCGCCATCCGGCGCGGGGTCGTCGAGGGCAGCGTCGAGGGGATCGACCAGTTGCTGCGGACGCCCGGCGCCGTGGTCCTCGTCGACGGCTACAACCTGACGATGTCGGCCTGGCCCGCGTTGCGCCCGGCGGAGCAGCGCGACCAGGTGGTCCGCCTGCTCACCGACCTCCGGTCACGAACCGGGGCGGAGGTCCACGTCGTGTTCGACGGCGGCGAGGTCGGCGAGCGCCCGTCGGTCCAGGTGCCACTCGGCGTGCGGACGCACTACAGCCCCGTCGGCGTGGAGGCGGACGACGTCCTCATCGGCGTGGTGCCCACGATCCCCGTCGACCGTCCGGTCGTGGTGGTGAGCAGCGACCGGCGGGTGCGCGACGGTGTTCGGAGGTTCGGGGCGAACCTGGTCAGGAGCGCTGAGTTGCTGGCCTGGACGCGGGCCGCCCGCTGAGCCGCTCCGGTTCCGGCGCGGCGCCGTTCGGTGCGTCGTTGTCGACGATCGCCACGCCGAGCAGGACCTCGCGGTCGTGCACGACGCCGTCGAGCAGCGCCGAACGGATCCGGGCGACCGGCTCCGACCAGGGGTGACCGTCCAGGGCGTCCTCGACCGTGGCGATGGCGCTCGCCAACTGGTTCGCCTCATCGGTACTGAGCACGGTCGGCACGGTCCTGGTCGCCTGCCACCACACGAGCAGCCCCTGGAGCACCGGATCGTCGACGGGGGAGCGGCGCAGCCCGCGCTCGATGTCGACGTCGGCCTGCAGGGTGATCCAGGTGGCGCCGCCGTCGTCGCAGCGCAGCAGGGTCCCGACCCGGCCGACCTTGCCGCGCAGGTCCACGCCGGGGGAGAAGTCGGCGGACGGGAGCGACGGCGGCGTCGACCGGACGGTCACCCACGCGGCCGCCCGCTTGGCGGCCGACCCACCCGACGCCACGTAGGCGCCCAACAGCACTCCGGTCAGGGTGTCGACCGTCGCCCGGTCCCGCACCGAGACCGAGCTGCTCCCGATCGTGAGCGCACCCTCGCTCCGGCCGGCGGTCGCCGCCGCCGGTCGGGCTCCGACACGGGGTCCGGGCTGGTCGGCGACCTCGGTGGGCGTGCCGGTGTCCGGTCGTGCCGCGGGTGCGACCGGGGTGGCCGACTTCCGGGGTGGGATCGTCGGCTCCGGTTCCTGCTCCGCCGGTTCGGGTACCGGCTCGGAGGCTGCGGGTTCGAGCACCGGCTCCGGTTCCTGCTCCGCCGGTTCGGGTACCGGCTCGGAGGCTGCGGGTTCGAGCACCGGCTCCGGTTCCTGCTCC
>CAIYGQ010000075.1 GCA_903925745.1 uncultured Actinomycetes bacterium
CAAGGTTGAGGTCGCCGGTTCGAGGCCGGTCGTCCGCTCCACGACCAAGAGGGTCGCCACCCCGGCGACGTGGCCGAGTGGTTAGGCAGCGGCCTGCAAAGCCGTGTACACCGGTTCGATTCCGGTCGTCGCCTCTGAGGACAACCCGGAACACCGCCGTTCCGGACGACCGGCCGACCGCACGGACCCGTGCGGTTCCGGTCCGGCCGGAGTCGAACCGCACGACCCTGCAGGGCCCCGAGCCGTCGTGGACCGGCGGTCGGCAGGTGTGCGAGGGTGCACCATGGCGCGTCCCCATCCGCTCCGGGTCATCGCGCTGTCGTTCGGCTTCCTCGCCGTTCTCGCCGTCGTCGCACTCATCTGCGTCATCGTGATCCTCGATGATCTGGACGATCCCGCACCGTGGCTGCGCCTGTTCGCCGGCCTCTTCGTGGTGGCTTCCCTCGTGTTCGGCCTGCTGGCGCAGAAGGTGAGCACCTTCCCAACGGCACGTCGGACGTGGTCGGGCACGGCGACGGTGGAGATCGCGCGACCGTCGCCCGAGGTCTGGATGTTCATCAGGAATCCCGGAGCCGCGCACCAGTTCAACCCCGAGGTCGTCTGGGGCAAGCAGCTCTCAGGGACCCCGCACGGAGTCGGCGAGCAGCTGGCCTTCCTGATCAGGTGCCGCGACGGATCGACGACCTGCGCAGTCGTCGAGGTCGTCGCCGAGGACGTGGGCGTCGCACTCGAGACCCGCTCCCTCACGGGACCGTCGGTGCGCCAGCGGGTCGAACTCGCCACCGTGCCCACCGGGACGCGCTACCGGTGCATGCTCGAGGTCTCGCTGCCCAGGTTCGCGGCTCACGGGAAGCACCCGAGGCGGATGGCGGAGGCGGGCGCGCTCCAGCACGTCGAGGCCGTGAAGCGGGCCATCGAATCCGAGCCACCGTCGGTTTCCTCGTAGGACAGCGGTCCGCCGACCCACCCGATCGTCACCTGCCGTTCACCGCCCGGCAGGATCCGGTTGCTAGATCCACGGTGTGTCCCACACCGTCCCGCCCCGGCGTTCGGCACCCCGATCCGTTGCGATGGCCGGCCTGCTCGTGGTGGCCCTCGTGCTCGGAGCGGCCTGCAGTTCCGGCGACGGTGCCGGAGACGGCGCAGCGACGACGAGCACGGCCCCGTCGACCGCACCCGCGGGCCCGGGGACTGGTGGCGTGGTCGTCACCCCCGACGTGGTTCCGGTCGCTCCCGGTGGCACGGCGACGGTGCGGGTCGACTGGGTGGGCCAGCAGCCCAGGACGCTCATGTTCGTCTCGATCTGCCGTCGGTCGACCACCGTTGCCGACTTCCAGCCCGGGATCGACTGCTCGGCGCTGAGCGAAGTCAATCCGAACGGCACGCCCGACGGCTCCGGGTCGGTGGAGCTCGCCGTGTTCCGTGGGCCGACACCGGACGGTGACTCCCCGTGGGGGTGCTTCGCCCCGGGCGACCAGGCGCCACCGGGCATCCAGGCGGTCACCACGTGCTACGTCAGGGTGACCAACGACGTGGTCCTCAACCAGCAGGACGCCCGGGACTCCCCGTTCACCCTCACCGACCCGTGACGGCGTGCCGGGCCCGAGCGACACCCGGGGCGGCGCACGCTGGGGCATGCTGGTCGGGTGAGCGGTGCGGGTGACACGAGCAGGGATCCGGGGCGGTGAGCTACCAGCCGGGAACACCGCTCGGCGGGAGTCCACCGGTGGTCGTCGAGGCGCCGAGGCGCAGCGAACGGGGGCCGCTCGTGCTCGCCACCGTGTTGCTGGTCGCCGCGGTCCTGTGTGGGGTGGCGAGCCTGCTCGTGTGGCGTGACTTCGGCCGCATCGTGGTCAGGTCGGAGACGACCGGGTGGGCGTTGCCGGACGGATCCCTGGGCCGGGGGTGGGTCGCAGTGCTGTTCGGGGTCTGCTTCGCCGTCGCGGGAGTGCTCGTGGCCGCCGACCGCGACCGCGCCGGCCGCATCCTCGCGGTCGCAGCCGGTGTGGCCACCTCGGTCTTCGCGATCATCGAGTGGGGGCTCGGGGATGGCGCGTCGCGCACCGGTCCCGGACCGGGACTGTGGTTGTTGTTCATCGTGGGCTTCGTCGTGTTGCTCGCGGTCGGGATCATCCGGCCACCGATGGGCGACACGGATCGGGCACCGGGGGCTTCGGCCGCCTGAGTGCCCTCTGCTACGCTCGCCCGGCCGGGCGTATAGCTCAGTTGGCTAGAGCGCTTCCTCGACACGGAAGAGGTCACAGGTTCGAGTCCTGTTACGCCCACCACCCTCCGCCCCGCCCGTCAGTGCGGCAGTGCGGCAGTGCGGCACTGCGGTGACCGGATCCCGAGTGGAGACGACCCGATCGCCCGGCCGTGGTTCCCGGGACGCGCCGGGTGCCACAATCACGTCGTGAGCGAGTTCGAGCCCGGCCATCCCGACCATCCCGACTTCGTCTACGACGAGTTCTCGTTCTTCGCCGAGAACTGCGAGGAGTACGACCTCGAACTCGACCCGCCGGTGGTGGTCGAGCGGATCGACCACGAACTGCTCGACGGTCGGACGCTCTCGGCGCTGCGGTGGGGGAGCGACCCCGTCGACGTGGTGTTCCTGCACGGAGGCGCCCAGAACGCCCACACCTGGGACACGGTGCTGCTCGGGCTCCGGCCGACCGCCGCGCTGGCCATCGACCTGCCCGGCCACGGACGGTCCTCCTGGCGGGAGGATCGGCGCTACGACCCGGTGGCGGCGGCCGAGGACGTCGCCGAGATGGTGCAGGTGGTCGCCCCCGGTGCCCGGCTCGTCGTCGGCATGTCGCTCGGAGGGTTGACCGCCACCTCGCTCGCAGCGGCCCGACCGGACCTGGTGCCGAGGCTCGTGGCGGTCGACATCACCCCGGGCGTCACTCGTGACAAGGCCGCAGAGGTGCACGCGTTCATCGAGGGTCCCCAGTCCTTTGCGAACTTCGGAGAGATCTTCGACCGCACCGTCGAGTTCAACCCCACCCGATCGGCTGCGTCGCTGCGCCGGGGGATCCTCCACAACGCGCACCGTCGACCCGACGGGTCGTGGCAGTGGAACTACGACCGGCGACCCCTCGGGGCCGGAGACGGCCGTGACCCGGCGCACCTGTGGGATGCCATCGAGTCGATCGAGGCGCCGCTGTTGTTGGTCCGCGGTGGGACCAGCCCCGTCGTCGACGACGACGACGTCACCGAGCTGCTGCGACGGAAGCCGGACGCCCGGGTGGTGGTGGTCGACGGCGCCGGCCACAGCGTCCAGGGTGACCGTCCGCTCGAGCTCCGGGACCTGCTCGTCGACGAGCTCAGCCCGGGCTGACCGTCACCGGGATCGCGTTCAACGACGCATTGCCACTGAGTGGATCCAGCACCCCACCGTCGGTCAGGACGTTGGAGTTCACCCCCGGCGTCCGCGCCGCGACGTTCATCCGGGTACCCTCGGCGTCGTGTCCCCACCCGTGGGGCAGGCTGACGACCCCCGGCCGGACGGCGTCGGTCACCTCGACGGGTGCCCGGACCCGCCCGACCGTGCTCACCACCTCGGCCGTGCCGCCATCCAGCAGGCCGATCCGCTGGGCGTCGTCGGGGTGGACCAGCAGCGTGCACCGCGGACGGCCCCGGACGAGCACGTCCAGGTTGTGCATCCATGAGTTGTTGGAGCGCACGTGGCGGCGGCCGACGAGCACCATCCCTCCATCGTCCGGGGCGTCCAGGGTGTCGGCCAGGGCCGCGGCGTCGGCGCGCAGGCCGTCGTGGTCGACCTCGAGCGTGCCGGACGCGGTCCGGAGCACCTCGCGCAACCGCGGGACGAGCGGGCCCAGGTCGACTCCGTGGGGGTGGTCGATCAGCACCTGCAGGCTCAGCCCGTCGGGTTCGGCGCCGAACTGGTCGCCGAACGCGCCGGTGCGCACCATCAGGTCGACGCATCGTTCCGGCGGGTCGAGGTGCGCCACCGAGGCCACCAGTTCCGAGGGATCGCGGCCCTCGAGGGGTCCGCCCGGAAGCGAGGTCGCCTGTTGGGCGATCGTCCCGGTGACGAGGCCGTAGACCACCTCGGGGTCCGCCGATGCGCCCTGTCCGCTGACGATCAGGGCCAGGCGGCTCAGGATCTCGTGCTCACCGGGTCCGGTCGCCTCGAAGGTGGGCGGGGAGTAGTTCGCGACGTTGCGGACCGACAGCCCGTAGAACGCGAAGTCGAAGTGCGACTTCTCGAGCGCCGAGGGCGGGGGCAGGATCACGTCGGCGTGCCGGGTCGTCTCGTTCAGGTAGATGTCGACCGACACCATGAACTCCAGGTCACCCAGCGCCGCCTCCAGGCGTCGGCTGTCGGGCGTGGAGCGGGCGGGGTTCCCGGCGACCGTGAGCAGCGCCCGGACCCGGCCGGGCCCTGCTGTCTCGATCTCCTCGGCGAGTGCAGCGACCGGCAGCTCGCCACGGACCTCGGGGTGGCCCGAGACCCGGGACGCCCACCGGCCGGTGCGGAAGCCCCGACCTCCCGGCTCGCGACCGGGCGGGACCGGCCGGCCGTGGCAGGGGGTCGGCCACATCATCCCGCCGGGGGTGTCGAGGTTGTCGGTGACCAGGCAGAGGACGTCCGCCGCCCATGAGCACAGCGTGCCGTGGCGGGCGGTGTGGGTCCCGATGCGCGTGTAGACCGCGGCCCGTCGCCCGTCCGACAGCTCGTGGGCGATCCGCTCCGTGGTCGCGGCGTCGATGCCGCAGCGGGCGGCGACGCGCTCCGGGGTGAAGGGCCGGACCAGGTCCACCAGGTCCTCCAGCCCGCTGACGGGCTCCAGCGTGACCTGCGAGCGTCCGTCACGCAGGACGACGTGGATGAGCGCCAGCAGCCATGCCGGGTCGCTCCCGGGTCGGATCGGAAGGTGCTCGTCGGCCACCTCGGCCGTCCGCGACCGTCGAGGGTCGACGACGACCACCCGGCCGCCCCGCTCGCGGATCGCGGCGAGCCGACCGGGGAAGTCGGGCGCGGTGCACAGGCTCCCGTTCGACTCCAGGGGGTCGGCGCCCAGGATCACCAGCAGGTCGGTGCGGTCCAGGTCGGGGACCGGCATGGCCCCGGGGTTGCCGTACAGGAGTCCGCTCGACACGTGCCGCGGCATCTGGTCCACCGTCGAGGCCGAGTACAGGTTCTTCGTGGCCAGTGCCTGGATCAGGGGTCGTCCGAAGACCGCCCCGGCGATCGTGTGGGCGTTGGGGTTGCCCAGGTAGAGCGCCACGGCGTCGGGTCCGTGCTCGTCCCGAATGGGGACGAGCCGCCGCTCCACCTCCGCGAAGGCCTCGTCCCAGTCGACCTCGACGTGGTCGCCGTTCCTCCTGACGAGGGGACGCCGGAGCCGGTCGGGGTCCTCGTGCAGTGCGCCCAGCGTGGATCCCTTCGGGCAGATGTAGCCGTGGGAGAACACGTCGTCCCGGTCGCCTCGTATCCGGCGGACCGCACCGTCGCGCACGGCGATCTCCAAGCCGCACGTGGCCTCACACAGCGGGCAGGTGCGGAAGTGGGTCTCGTCCATGGCCGGAGGCTAGCGATCCGCGCCCTCGCAGCGCGGCGGGACCGACCTCAGCGCCGCACGGGCTCGCGGGGCAGACCGAGCATCCGGTCGCCGATGATGTTGCGCAGGATCAGGGTCGTGCCCCCCATGATCGTGTAGGCGGGTGCGTAGCAGAGGTTCCGGGACACCCGGTTCACCAGGAGTGCCTCGGCGCCGACCACGGAGCCGCAGAACTCCGCGACCCGCTGCTCGAACTCGGTGCACAACGTCTTGGTCACCGCCGACCAACCCGGGGGTGCCTGACCGACGACCTCCCGCAGGATCATGTGGCGGCCGATCCGGTAGGTCGACTCGATCGACGCGACCCGCTGGCGGACGCGGGGATCGTCCCGGTCGGCGAGCTCGACCACGTCCAGGTAGAGCCGCCGGTTCGAGACCAGCCGGTCGATCCCGCCACGTTCGTGCTCCATCTGGCGCATGATCTGGGTGAAGCTCCCGTTGGGTGTCCCGACCAGGCAGTCGCCCGGGATCCGAACCCCCTCCAGGTGGACCTCACAGAAGTGGGCGTTGCCGGTCACGTCGACGATCGGTCGCACGTCGATGCCGTCGGAGCGCATGTCGACGACGAACTCGCTCAGCCCGGCGTGTGGTGGTGCATCCGGGTCGGTTCGGGCCACCAGGTAGCACCAGTCGGCCTCGGCGGCCCCGGAGGTCCAGACCTTCTGTCCCTCGATCACCCAGTCGTCACCATCGCGCCGGGCCCGGGTCCGCAGCGACGCCACGTCCGAGCCGGCGTCGGGCTCGCTCATGCCGATGCACCAGGCCGAGGTGCCCGCGATGATGTCGGGGAGCCAGCGCCCCCGCTGCTCGGATGTGCCGAACTGCAGCAGGGTCGGTCCGATCTGGCGGTCGGCGAACCAGGACGTGGCGACGGGGGCGCCCTCGCCGATGAGGGCCTCGAAGACGATCGTGCGCTCCAGGGGCGTCCGGCCCCCGCCGCCCTCCTCGACCGGCCAGGTCATGCCCAGCCAGCCGCGCCTCGCCAGCTCGAGAGAGAAGTCCCTGGACGTGCCGATCAGCCAGGAGTCCTCACGGACCTCGGCCGACGACGCGGCCTCCCGGCCGACACGCTGGGCCTCTGCGGACAGCTCGACGAGGTCGTCGCTCAGTCGGAGGTCCACGCCGTGGCGACCGGTTCGGGTCTCAGCGCTGCTCGATCGGGACGTAGTCCCGAACCGGGTGCCCCGTGTAGAGCTGCCGGGGCCGGTAGATCCGGCTGTCCTGGGCGAGCAGCTCCATGTAGTGCGCCAGCCAGCCCGCGGTGCGTGGGATCGCGAACAGGACCGTGAACATGTCCATCGGGAAGCCCATCGCCTGGTAGATGAGCCCCGAGTAGAAGTCGACGTTGGGGTAGAGGCGGCGGTCGATGAAGTAGGAGTCGGAGAGCGCGACCTCCTCGAGCTTCAGTGCGATGTCGAGGAGGGGGTTCTTGCCGGTGACCGCGAACACCTCCTCCGAGGTCTGCTTGATGATCCGTGCCCGCGGGTCGTAGTTCTTGTAGACGCGGTGCCCGAATCCCTGCAGCCGCTGGTCACCCGCCTTCACCTGTTCGATGTACGCGGGCACGGCGTCCATGGAACCGATCTCGGTCAGCATCTTGATGACGGCCTCGTTCGCCCCGCCGTGGCGGGGGCCGTACAGCGCCGCGGTGGCCGCGGCGGTGGCGATGTAGGGATCGGCGTGCGAGGAGCCGACCGTCCGCATGGCCGTCGCCGAGCAGTTCTGCTCGTGGTCGGCGTGCAGGATGAACAACACGTCGAGCGCACGTGCGAGCGCCGGGTTGGCGTCGTAGCGGGGCTCGGCGGTCTTCCACATCATCGACAGGAA
>CAIYGQ010000076.1 GCA_903925745.1 uncultured Actinomycetes bacterium
CGGCGCAAGCCGTTCTCGGTCGTGCTCTTCGACGAGATCGAGAAGGCCCACCCCGACGTGTTCAACACGCTCCTGCAGATTCTGGAGGAGGGCCGTCTCACCGACTCGCAGGGTCGTTCGGTCGACTTCCGCAACACCGTGCTGATCATGACGTCCAACCTGGGCACCGCCGACCTGCGGCGGGCCAACGTCGGCTTCACGAAGCAGGACGAGGCGATCACCTACGAGCGGATGAAGGAGAAGGTCAACGAGGCGCTGAAGCAGCACTTCCGGCCCGAGTTCCTGAACCGCATCGACGAGGTCATCGTCTTCCACGAGCTGAGCCAGGAGGAGGTGACCTCCATCGTCGACCTGATGATGGGCCGGGTCTCCGAACAGCTGGCGTCGCAGGGCATCGGGCTGGAGGTCACCGCCGAGGCGAAGGTCCTGTTGGGCCAGCGCGGCTACGACCCGACCCTCGGTGCCCGCCCGCTACGCCGGGCCATCCAGCGGCTGGTCGAGGACCCGATCTCGGAGCGCCTGTTGTGGAAGGAGTTCCGGGCCGGCCAGACGATCGTCGTCGACGTCGAGGCCGACCCCGACGACCCGACCCAGCAGCAGGTGGCGTTCCGGGCCGTCGAGGGCTTCACGCCACCGCCGCTCGAGGAGCTCGCCGCCACCACCGGCGAGTGACCCGACGCCACGGCCACAGGGCCGTCGGCGTCACGGCGCTCCTGATCCTGACCCTGTCCATCCTGGTCACGGCCTGTCGGGCCGACGCGGACGTCTCGGTGGAGGTCCGGCCGGACGGATCCGGAACGGTGCTGGCCTCCCTCACCCTGGATCGCGACGCCGCCGTCCGACTGGGCGATCCCGGGCGGCTCGACACCTCCGACCTGGTGGGCCGAGGGTGGCAGGTGGATCCGCCCGAGCAGGTCGCAGACGGCGGGCTGCGGTTGTCGATCCGCCGTCCCTTCGCGTCGCCCGAGGAGCTGGCGGTCGTGCTGGATGACCTGACCGGCGCCGACGGTCCGTTGGGCCGTCTGGACCTGACGGTGGAGTCATCGCAACTGAGCACGTCGTACTCGTTCGCGGGCACCCTGACCTCGAGCGGTGACCCGGCGGCCTGGTCCGACCCCGACGTGGCCGCGGTGCTCGGTGGCCTGCCGCTCGGCCGGACGCCCGAGGAGTTGGTGGCGATCGGTGCGGACCGGCCCGAGACCGCCGTGCTGCGGCTCCGGGTTGACCTGCCGGGTGGCGTCGAGGAGTCCTGGTCGGTCCCGCTCACCGGAGGCCGGGCGACCGAGGTGGCCGTCGACGCCGACTCGACCGTGGTCAGCCCGGCCCGGGTGCTCGGCCTGCTCGGCGTCGCCGCGCTCCTCACCGGGGCGGTGGTCGTGGCGTTCCGGTCCCGAGGCTGACGGCGGCCAGCCCCGGGGTCCGGCCCGGTGTCACCGGTGCTCGGTAGCGTCCGACCCGTGAGTCGTCGACGCACCGTCTTCCGGTGCAGCGGGTGCGGTGCGGTGGAGCCCAAGTGGTCCGGTCGCTGCGCCGGTTGCGGTGACTGGAACACCCTGGCCGAGGAACTGCTCGAGGGTGCCGCCGTGGCGTCCCTCGCCCCGGCCGAGCCGCCCGCGCCGATCACCGCCGTGCGGGCGGGGGACGGCACGCCGGTGCCGACCGGAGTGGACGAGTTCGACCGGGTGCTCGGTGGCGGCCTGGTTCCCGGCAGCGTGACGCTCCTGGGGGGAGAGCCCGGCATCGGCAAGTCCACGCTCGTGCTCCACCTGCTCGCCTCGGTCGCCCGCTGCAGCGGCACGGTGCTCTACGTGACCGGAGAGGAGTCGGTGGCGCAGGTCCGGTCCCGGGCCGAGCGCGTCGGGGCCTTGGACGACCGACTCCTGTTGGCCTCCTGCACGTCGCTGCCCGATGTGCTCGCCCACCTTGAGTCGGTTCGTCCCAGCCTGTGCGTCGTCGACTCCATCCAGACCCTGCACGACCCGTCGCTCGGGTCGGCACCGGGTTCGGTGGCCCAGGTGCGCGAGTGCGCCCACCGCCTGGTGGTCGCCGCCAAGGCGTCCGGCGTTCCGGTCGTGCTCGTCGGCCACGTGACCAAGGACGGTCAGTTCTCGGGTCCGCAGACGCTCGCGCACGTCGTCGACACCGTGCTCTCCCTGGACGGTGACCGGCACCACGACGTCAGGCTGCTCCGGGCCGCGAAGCACCGCTTCGGTTCGACCGACGAACTCGGACTCTTCCGCACGGTCGACTCCGGCCTGGTCGCGGTACCCGACCCGTCGTCGATGTTCCTGGCCGACCGCCGGGAGGGCGTGGCGGGTTCGGTGGTGTGTGCGGCGGTTGACGGCCGGCGGCCGCTGCTGGTGGAGGTCCAGGCGCTCGTCGTTCCCTCCACCCTCCCGCAGCCGCGGCGGTCGGTGCAGGGCCTGGACGCGGGCAGGGTCGCCCTGCTCCTGGCGGTGCTGCAGCAGCGGGCCGGGGTTCTGGTCACCCAGCACGACGTCTACGCCGCCACCGTCGGGGGCGCCCGCCTGGTCGAACCGGCCGCCGACCTGGCCGTGTGCCTGGCCATCGTCTCCGCCGCGCTCCAGGTTCCCTTCCCGGGTGACGTGGCCGTGTGCGGAGAGGTCGGCCTCGGTGGGGAGCTGCGGCAGGTCGGACGGCTCGACCGTCGACTCGCGGAGGCCTCCCGCATCGGGCTCGGCGGCGCGCTGATCCCCGATGGTTCGCCCGAACTCCGCTCCGATGTCCGGGTCCAGCGGGCCTCGACCCTGCTCGACGCCGTGAGGACCTTCGTCCCGGAGGCCTGAGCGGTTCCAGCCGGGGATCCTCGCCAAGGTCGCTCCACCGCGTCGGGACGAGGAGCGCACCCCTAGACTGTCGCCGTGGACTACCGGGACCCGGAGTTGATGGAGGCCCTCGCGGCCGTGGCGCCGGGCCAGCCCCTGCGTGAGGGCCTGGACCGGATCCTCAAGGCCAAGATGGGTGCGCTGATCGTGATCGGGGACGGCCCCGAGGTCCTGAACATCTCCTCGGGCGGCTTCCTGGTCAACACCGGCTACAACGCCCAGCGCCTGTCTGAGCTGGCCAAGACCGACGGCGCCATCGTCCTGACCGCCGACGTCTCCTACATCGCCCGGGCGAACGTGCACCTGATGCCCAATCCGAACGTCCCCACCGAGGAGACCGGCACCCGGCACCGGACCGCCGAGCGTGTCGCACGGTCCATCGGTGTCCCGGTGATCTCGGTCTCAGAGGACATGGCGGTGCTGACCGTCTACACGCGCAACTGTCGCTACCAGCTCGAGCCGATCCCGGCGATCCTCAGCCGCTGCGACCTGGCCCTCCAGACCCTCGAGCGCTACAAGCTGCGCCTGACCGAGGAGTCCAACAAGCTGAGCTATCTGGAGGTGGAGGACCAGGTCACCCTCCGCGACGTCGTGACGCTCCTCCAGCGGGCCGAGATGGTGGCCCGGATCTCGGACGAGATCGAGCGCTACCTGGTCGAGCTCGGCACCGATGGTCGTCTGGTCCGGCTGCAGTTGAACGAGATGATGGCGGGCGTCGAGGACGAGCGGCTGCTCGTGATCAAGGACTACGTGCAGGACGATGCGGCCTGGGACCTGGAACAGGCGATCGAGACGCTCAGCCAGCTCGACACCGACCACCTCTTCGACGCCGAGGAGATCGCCCACCTGCTCCACCTGTCCGGTGAGGCGGACGAACTCGACTCACCCGTGGCACCGAAGGGCCACCGCATGCTGGCCCGGATCCCGCGTCTGCCCGCAGAGGTGAGCGGTGCCCTGGTCCACCACTGCGGTTCGCTCGAGAAGCTGATGCGATCCTCGGTCGACGAGCTCGCCGACGTGCCAGAGGTCGGCGAGGCGTGGGCCCGCACGGTCAAGGACGCGCTGACCCGGATCGCCGAGTCGAGCATCCTCGACCGGTACAACTGAGGTCGGGGTGCAGCTCGACCTGCCCTCTGGCACCCGAGCCTCCGTGGCCGCTGCCGAGGAACCCGACCGCGGTCTCGTGGTCGTGCCGGACGTGTGGGGGCTCCGCCCGCTGTTCGACGACCTGTGCCACACGTTGTCGGCCCGGACCGGGTGGACGGTCGTGAGCTTCGAGCCGTTCCCCGGCCGGGACCTGCCGGGGGCCGACCACCCGGACGGGGTGGCCGCTCGTTTCGCCGCGCTCGCCGACCTGTCGGATGACGACCTGCTCGGCGATGCCGCCGCCGCCGCCGATGCGACCGGGTGTGACCGAGTGGGCCTGGTGGGATTCTGCATGGGCGGGATGTACGCGCTGCTCGGCGCCGACCGTGGCCGCTTCGACCGGATCGTGTCGTTCTACGGGATGGTGACCGTTCCGGTGGACTGGAACGGTCCGGGCCACCGCGAGCCGTTGGAGGCCGTGGCGCGTCGGGGGCCGACCGACGTGATGGCCGTCATCGGGACCGACGACGAGTGGACCCCTGCGGACCAGGTCGACCGGCTCGAGGCCGCTGGTGCGACGGTCGTCAGGTACGAGGGGGCCGGGCACGGGTTCGTGCACGACCCGGCCCGGCCGACCCACCGGCCTGACGACGCCGCCGATGCGTGGGACCGGGCCCTCGCGTTCCTGGCCGGCGTCTGAGTCGACAGTCGGTCCGTCAGTAGCCCATCGCCCGGCGGAACTCCTGGCCGACGACCATGGACTGGCCCATCCGGCTGATCCACTCCTGCATGGCCGGGCCGAACACCGCCGGGTCGTAGCCGAGCTCACCCGACAGGGCGATCACCCCGCCCTCATCGGTGATGCCGCGGGCCTGGGCCTCCTTGGCGACGTGGGCGTACTCGGGGATGCCGATGCCGTTGATGGGCTGCAGCAGCGGGTCGTCCGGTGACAGCGGCTGGGTCGACGGTCCGCCCAGGATCGCCGGGTCGACCGGCATCCCCGACACTCCGAGTTGACCCTCACCGGTCGCACCGGTGCCGACCTGACCGACACCATCCTTGATCTTCTTGAACAACCCCACGTCATGCTCCCGTCTGTCGTTTGTCGGACACCACGGCCGGTTCAGCTCGAGCGGATCTCGAGCTCGCGGCGGTTCAGGATCCGGTACTGGCGGTCCTGCTGTTCGATCCAGCCGAGCTTCAGGAAGCTGGCGATCGCCTTGTTGACCCGTTCCCGCGAGGCGCCGACCAGGCCGGCCAGCTCCTCCTGGGTGATCGGGATCTCGAACTCGTCACGATCCCCGGCCAGGTCGAGCAGGTGCTTCGCGGTCCGGCCGGTGACGTCCAGGAAGAAGGCATCGGCCAGAGCCTCGTCGGTCGCGCGGATCCGCTGGCTCAGCAGTCGGACCACCGACCACAACAGGTCGGGGCGATCGTCCCAGACGGCGCGGAGCGCGTCGTAGGGGATCCGGATGGCCTGGGACGATTCGAGCGCCCGGGCCTCGGCCGAGCGGCCCATGCCGTCGAAGAGGCCCATCTCGCCGAACAGGTCGCCCCGTTCCATGAGTGCCACCATCGACTCCCGTCCGTCGACCGAGCGGTTGGAGATGGCGATGCGGCCGTCGGTCACCACGTAGCACGCGTCGGCCTCGGAGCCCTCCTCGAACAGGACGTCGCCACGGACGAGGTCCAGCAGCTCGGCGGCGTCGGCCACCCGCCGGTGTTCGTCGTCGCTGAACTCGCCGAACAGATCCACGTCGCGCAGCAGGCTCATGTCGCTCACGGGCGAGACTGTACCGTGCCGGTCGTGGACTCCCTCCTCGGCCAAGGTCGGCCGCCGGATCCTCCCACCGTTGGTGTCTGGTGCATCGTGGTGGCCGCGGGCTCCGGTCGCCGTTTCGGCGGCGCGAAGCAGTTCGAGCTCCTCGACGGCGAGCGGGTCGTCGACCGGAGCGTCCGGATCGCTGCCGCCTGCTGCGAGGGGGTGGTGCTCGTCGTCCCACCTGAACTCGTGTCGTCACCGGCCGTCAGGGTGGACGGCGCGACCAGCGTGGTGGCCGGAGGCGCCACGCGCGCCGCGTCGGTCCGCAGTGGCCTGGCCGTCGTTCCGGAATCGGCCCGGGTGATCCTGGTGCACGACGCCGCGCGACCGGCTGCGTCGCCGGAACTCTTCCACCGGGTCGTCGACGCGGTGCTCGGAGGCGCCGACGCGGTGGTGCCGGTCGTGCCCGTCGTGGACACGATCCGTCGGACGGACGGCACGGTCGTGGACCGGGATGACCTGCGGGCGGTCCAGACCCCCCAGGGGTTCGCATCGGCGGCGCTGCGAGCGGCGCACGCGGACGGCGACGACGCCTCCGACGACGCAGCGCTGGTGCAGGCCGCCGGTGGCCGACTCCGGCTGGTGGACGGTGAGCCCCGGAACCTGAAGCTCACCGGCCCCGACGACCTGGTGGTGCTCCGGGCGTTCCTCCGGGGCGACGACGGTGGCTCGACCGACGCGTTCGGGGATGCCCGCCGGTCGGGTGGTGCCCGGGTCGACGGTGGGGGAGACTCGGCGACGTGACGTTCCGGGTCGGCAACGGCTTCGACATCCACCGCTTCAGCGACGATCCGTCGCGGCCGCTCGTCCTCGGTGGCGTCGAGATCCCGGGTGAGGTGGGCCTGCACGGTCACTCCGACGCCGACGTGGTCGCGCACGCGGTCGCGGACGCGCTCCTCGGGTCGGTCGGTCTGGGTGACATCGGTCAGCTCTTCCCCGACACCGACGATCGGTGGCGTGGCGCCGACAGTCTCGGCCTGCTCGCCGAGGTGGTCCGGCGCCTGGACGCCGACGGGTGGCGGGTCGTGAACGTCGACTGCTCGGTGGTGGCCGAGCGTCCCGCCATCGGACCCCATCGTGATGAGATGCGTCGCCGGTTGGCCGAGGTCGTGCGCGCGGAGGTGTCGATCAAGGGTCGTCGTGCCGAGGGGATCGGTGGCCTCGGTCGGGCCGAGGGGATCGCGTGCCTGGCCAGCGTGCTGGTCGAACGATCGGACGGCCCGTCGTGAGTGGTCCGAGGTCATCGGGCGGTCGTGGGGGCGGCCGCAGCGGGGGTGGGCGCAGCGGCGGTCGTGGCGGTGGCCGGGGTGACGCCCGCGGCGGCGGCCGGTCCCCGGGCGGATCCGGCGGCCGCAGCGGTGGACCGGGTCGCGGCCCCAAGCGATCCTCGTCCGGTCCCGAGCGTGGTCGTGGCCGGTCCACCTCCCGCCAGGTCGGGCGGACGACCGCACCGAAGGAACGCGGGCTCGGGGGTACCCAGGTGGAGGGCCGCCAGGCCGTCCGGGAGCTGCTGCTGGCCGGTCGGCGGACCGCCTACGAGGTGCTCCTGTCGACCGAGGTGGACCGGAGCGACGTCGTCGCGGACATCGTCGACCTGGCCGACGAGTTGCGCGTCCCGGTCACCGAGGTCTCGCGCGGCCGACTGGACTCACTCGCGCGGACCGATGCACCCCAGGGAGTCGTCGCCCGGGCCGCAGAGCTCCCCGACGTGGAGCTCGAGGTCCTGCTCCGCCCGTCTCCGGCCGGCGCCGACGGAACGGGATCCCACCCGTTCCTGTTGGCCGTCGACGGTGTGACGGATCCGGGCAACCTGGGCGCGCTGTTGCGCATCGCCGAGTGCGCCGGCGTCACGGGCGTGGTGCTCCCGCGGCATCGGGCGGTGCACGTCACCCCGACGGTCACCAAGGCGGCGGCCGGCGCCGTCGAGTACTTGTCGATGAGCCTGGTCGCCGGTCTGGCGACCGCGGTCTCCACCATGCGCGACGCCGGAGTGTGGGTGGTCGGCCTGGACGCCGAGGGTGACACGTCGATCCATGGGCTTCCGGTCGCGGACGCACCGGTGTGCCTGGTCGTCGGCGCGGAGGGCCCGGGACTCTCGACGCTCGTCCGGCAGCGCTGCGACGTCCTGGCCTCGATCCCGCTGCACGGGCGACTGGCCTCGCTGAACGTGGCCACGGCCGGTGCGGTCGCCTGCTACGAGGTGGCCCGGCAACGCTCGTGACAGACTGCCAGCCATGAGCGACTCGACTCCGACCGCAGGGGCGGACCCCGTCCAGGTCGCCCGGGCGACTGCCAGGGCGATCGGGGGCGTCCCCTCCAACTTCATGCTGGACGCTGCGACCTACGTGGCCGCCGCCGAGGCGGGTTACGCCGGCATGGACTTCTACTTCGCCGGACGGGCGGGGGCGCTCGGTGACGTGGACGCCGCCGCCGTCGTGAGCGAATTGGGGGTGTTCCCGGAACCCGCCGTGGTGGCCGCGTGGGAGGCCACGGCGGACCTCGAGTCCCGGTCGGCGGCCGCCCAACGCTTCGCCGACCAGGCCGCCCGCTGGGCCGGTGAGCACCTGGATCCCGACGCCCTCGACTACGACCGGTTGGCGGAGCTGGCCCGGCAGGTGCTCGAGGCGGCCGACCTGGGTGACGCTGCGATGGTGGCGGGCTGGCTGGAACTCGACGAGCCCGAGGCTGCTCCGGCCCGGGCGCTCCACCGGATCAACGGTCTCCGTGAGCTCCGCTTCGCACGCCACCGTGACGAGCTGGGGGCTGCGGACGTGGCGCCGCTCGACGCCGTCATGGTCGCATCGCCGTTCATGGCCGGCATCTTCGGCTGGCCCGAGCCGCACCCCGAACCCGACGAGGCGACCCGGCAGGCGTGGTCGGCGGCCGAGGCGGCCACCGACGAGCGCTTCGCCCGGGACCTGGAGGTGCTGACCCCCCAGGAGCTGGCGGAGTTCGCCGACCTCTGCGACGGTCTCGTCAGCGCCGTGCGCTGAACACCGGCGTCGACGCACCTACTGGCAGACGCCCACCCAGCCGGCGGGCGAGTTCGAGAAGCCCGGGAACACGGTGGACAGGTGGGAGCTGGTCGCTCCGAGGCGACGGGACAGCACCTCGCCGAGCACGCTCCGGTAGTCGACCGACAGGCGGAGGTCGCCGTCGACGAGCTGGTTGGAGGCCAGTCCGGGCCACGGTCCGAACACGCCGGGTCGGACGCCCCCGCCCAGGACCATCATCGGGAACGCCGTGCCGTGGTCCGTGCCCCCGGACGAGTTCACCTCGGCGCGCCTGCCGAACTCACTCATCACCACCACCGTGGTCTGGTCGACCCGGGATCCGATCCGGTCGAAGAAGGCTCCGACCGCGCCGTCGAGTTGCGCCACGAGCGACGACATGTTGGCGGTCGGTTCGTCCGGCGACCCCTGCGCACTGTGCGTGTCCCAGCCGTCGAGTTCGGCGTGCGAGAACTCGACCGGGAACCCGGCCTCGATGAGTCGGGCGATCGGCCACAGCCGCCGCCCGAGGGCAGTGTTCGGCCAGCCTGTCGGCAGGTTCGTGTCGCCGAGCGTGGCGAGGGAGTCGACCGTGTCGAGCGTCGGTGTCGTCCACGACGACAGCAGCGGGTGGGTGCCCCCCTGCGCCAGGCGTTCCACCTGGTTGGTGCGGACCTGCTGCCGGTTCGGGCCCCAACTGAGGAGCGACAGGTCCGACAGCGAGTAGGCGACCATGGATGGGTGGCCCCGCAGCGAGGCGGGAGTGGTGCCGCCGAATCCGATGGACCGCAGCACGTGGTCATTGGGGTCGGCGGTGCTGTTCAGCCACCGGCCGGCCCACCCGCTCCCGTGGGCCAGTCCGAAGGACCCGGCCTCCATCATCAACTGGGCGTCGAAGTGGCTGCGGTTGATGACGGGCAGTCCGGCCGCGGGGACGACGGCCATCCGGCCGGCCTGGTAGAGGGACGCGAGCCGGGGTGCCTGCGGGTGGAGCGCGAAGTAGGTGTTCGCTGCCGGACCGCTGAGCGCCCTGGCGGTTCCGGTCTGGACCCGGAGCGCGCCACGCCGGGCCGCGTAGCTCGGGTCGCCGAGCGGTGGCAGGAGGGTGAGGCCGTCGGCGCCGCCGCGGAGGAAGATCACGATGAGCGATCTTCCGGTGACCGGCGCCGCCGCTCCGACGGAACCGGTCCGGCCGAGCACCACGGTCGTGCCGGCCGCGGCGGCCGCTCCCACCAGGAAGTGCCGACGGGAGGGTCCTCCCACCGGTTCGGTGCCGGTCAGCTGTCCGGTGGTCGTCTCCACGTTCCGTCCCCGTGTTCTCGTGTGCGGCGGTGGTGACCGCCTGTCCGTGTGTGTGTCGTTCAGCGCGTCTGGTAGTCGGGCGCCTGCAGGATCTGGATCAGCAGGTTCTCCATCGCCCACTGGTTCCCCGACTGGCTCAGCGGCGAGGCGGCGGTGCGGTAGAGCTCGGCGAGCATCCGGTCCCGGGCGGTGTTCGATACGGTGACCCCGGTGCGCTGGCACGCCGCTGCGAACCACTCGCCGATCGTCGTCCCCGTGGTCCAGTTCCGAACGGCGGTCCAGTCGATGCTGAACACGCCGGACATGCCCCGGACGACCCAGGTGGCCATGTTCCAGCGGCCGATCATGGCGCCGACCCCGACCCAGTTGGCGTCCCGGTCCGGGTAGCCGTCGGGATCCGGCCACCAGTGCGGTACCTGGTTGAGGCTGTCGGTGGCGCCGACGAGCCCCCAGCGCGACTCGCGCATCCTCGCTCCGTTCCAGCCGGTTCCGGCGGTGGCCCGCACCATCGACGCCCAGAGCTCGAGCGGTCGTCGGATCCGAGCGTTGGCCGAGGCGGCGAACTCGTTGGACGTCAGCAGGGACCGCAGCAGCGCACGGATCGAGGTGTCGGCAGCCAGGTACGCCTGTGCCGCTGTCGTCACCACGGCGTCGTTCCTGTTCACGTGGTCCCCGATGAAGCGGACGGCGAGTTCGTGGGCCAGACGCTGGGCGGTCGTCGGGTGCGAGGCGAGGTGTGAGATGAAGCCGACGCCAGCCGCCTCGCCGGTCAGGGATCCCCGCGACCAGCCGAGCACGCTGTGGGCCGGATCCTGGAACGGGCCCAGACGGTGGACGGCGGAGTTGAACACGAAGGGACCGATCGGCTGCCAGTCGACGAGCTGTCGGGTCCAGCCGCTGAGCAGGTAGGCGACCGCCTTGACGTCGTCCTCGTCGTAGCCACCGTCCACGCCGACGGTGTGCAGCTCCATGAGCTCGCGTGCGAAGTTCTCGACCGGTACGTTCGAACCGTCGGCCCGGCTGGTCGCCTGGTTGAGGTAGTTCATCATGGCGGCGGAGCGGGCGACCTCCAGGAGCAGGTCGCGGAATCGACCGAACGCGCCCATCCGGAGCAACTGGTCGTAGGCGCCGCAGCTGGCCTGGGCGCGGTCGTTGCGCAGGTCGACGTTGAAGTGGTCCCAGAGGAACGCGACGGTCAGCTCGTGCAGCTGCCGTCGGGCGCACACGGCGCGGACGGTGGTCGCGGCCGGAAGCTCCGAGAGGATCTCCCACGCCTCACCGAGGGCGAAGTTCTGGATCGCGTCGTTGGTCGTCCGTGGGAACGAGGTGCGGATCTGTGCGTCCAGGTCCGCATCGGTGGAGGGCGGCAGACTGAGCTGCTCGTCGATCCAGCCGACCGGTCCGAGTTGCTGGATCCGGGCGAGGACCTCTGGGGTCGGACCGTAGGTGAGTCGTCGGGCGACGTGGGTCGCCGTCAGGTTCGTCGGCGGCGCCGGGGGGTTGGGTGGTGTGGTGGTGGGCGGTGCGCCCGGGGTCGTGGTGGTGGGCGGTGTGGTGGTCGGCGGAGTGGTGGTCGGCGGTGTGGTGGTTGGTGTCGTGGTGGGCGGCGGTGTGGTGGTCGGTGTCGTGGTGGGGGGCCGCGTCGTCGGTGGCACCGGCAGCGTCGTGGTCGATCCCGGAGGACGTGCGATCGGGGGTCGGGCGGGGGCGCCGACCTTGCGGGAGGCCGGAGCGTTCGGCCGGCACGCGGTGGCGGCGACCGCGAGTCCGCCGACCAGGAGTCCCCGGACGGCTGCTCGCCGGCCGCCGCTGGCGGGTCCGTCCTCGGCCCCGGCACCCTCCGGCCCGTCCGGAGGGGTCGTGTCGTCGAGGTCGTGGTCCGTCGCGGTCGGCATGGTCGGCCCTCTCGTCGACCGGTCGGTCGGGGAGGGGGTGACCGGTCGGAACCGGGGGAGTCATCGGAATCCGGGCTGCGGATCTTGATGGGGAATCTGAACGGGCACCCGGCCGTCCTGGATGGGGCGTCGGTCAGAGGCCGATGGGGTGCGCCGGGGGGAGCTCACCCCGACCGATCGCCTCGGCACGTTCGTGGAGCAACGCCGCGGTCGCGTCCAGATCGGTCGCGATCACGAACGACCGGCGGCACGCTCCATCGACGGCGATGCGGGCCAGTTCGCCCAGGTCGGCGATCCTCGGGGTGCGGCCGGTGGCCTTCGTGACCCGCTCGACGAGCTCGTCGAAGGTGGTTCCGGCGCGACCGGTTCCCTCACCCTGACGCTGCAGGTGCTCCGGTCGGTTGCGGGCGGCGGAGTACAGGCCGGTGTCCATCAGGCCACCGGACGGGTAGAAGACCGAGGCGCCGACATCGCCATCGGCCCGCTCCAGGTTCAACTGGAGGGCCTCGGTGAAGCAGGTGACCGCAGCCTTCGAGGCTGCGTACACCGCTGCCGTCGCGACCGGTGCGATGCCACCGTCCTTGGACGAGGTGACGACCACCTGCGACGGGCCGCCGTCGGCGAGCAGGCGCGGTACGAACTCGCTGACGCCGATGCCCACGCCCACGACGTTGACCCCCAGGCACCACCGCCAGTCGTTCGGCTCCTGCTGCCACGGCAGGCCCCCGCCCCCAGAGGTGACACCGGCGTTCAGGAAGACGAGATCGCAGCCTCCGGACCACTCCCAGGTCCGCTCGGCGAGCTCGCGGACACCGTCCTCGTCGGTCACATCGGTGCGCACCCCGACGACCCGTCCGGTGGCCTGGGCGCCGAGCTCGGCGACGGCCCGGTCGAGTGCCGGCTCCTCGATGTCCGCGACCACCACCCGGGCACCCCGGGTCAGCAGCTCGGCCGCGATCGCGCGACCGATCCCACTCGCACCGCCGGTGACGACGGCGGTCGCGCCGTCGGGTTCGATCGGTACCGGCGCGTTCGTCCCCGTCACGCGCCCGGCCAGTCGATGCCGTAGTCGTCGAACCACCAGCGGGCCGTGCGGATCGCATCCGGTGCGGTGCGCAGCGACAGGTCCTGGTGCAGGTCGGTCGGTCGCGGCCCGACCCGAGCGGCGATCTCGTTCAGCGCCGGGAGGTCGAGGTCGTAGCACCGGACGGCGTTGAGGCCGAGCAGCAGACGGGTGTCCTCGACCGAGACCTGCTGGAAGTCGGACTCGAGCCGGTCCCGCGTGTGCGGCCACGATCCTTCGGGGTGCGGGTAGTCGGTGCCCCACATGAGGGCGTCGACGCCGTTCATGTGGCGCCGCCGGATCTCCTCGGGGCTCATCGTCGACGCGCCGATGAACACGTTCGATCCCAGGTACTCCGACGGGAGTCGCTGGATGAGCCCCTTGGTCCGCGAGTTCAGCTTCTTCACCTTGAAGTTCGCCCCGAAGGTGGTGTCGGCCTTCCAGAGCAGGTCGCCGAGCCAGTACGAACCGCACTCGACCACCACGTACCGCAGATCCGGGAACCGGTCGAACTTCCCCGACAACAACAGCTGCCACAGCGCTCGGTGGGTCCAGAACGGGACCTCCAGGACGAACTGGGCGATGTTGTCGTTGTACGAGTCCCAATCACCCTCGCCCGAATGGGTGTGGACGACCAGGCCGGCCTCGGCGCAGGCGGCCCAGACCGGGTCGTAGCACTCGTGGCCGTAGGACGGGTGCCCGTGCCACATCGTCGGGATCATGATCCCCTTGATGCCCGGCCTGCCGGCGATCGATTCGATCTCCCGGACGGCCAGGTCGACGTCGTGGGTGATCGGCACGAGCGCAACCCCGGCGCGGCGGGCGGGGTTGGTGGCGCAGAAGTCGATCAGCCAGCGGTTGTGGGCCCGGGCGCCGGCGAAGGCGAGCGCCGGGTCGCTGATCTGTCCGGCGGCCAGCCCGGCCCCGAACGGCGGTGACTCCTGGCCGGTGACCGAGTCGCCGTCGGCGAAGATGACCTCGCCCGCCACCCCGTCGGCGTCGAGTTCCTTGTCGCGGACCTCGGGGTCGTAGGCACCGCGCAGCCCCTCGGCGTTCTCACCCTCCCACTTGGCGACGTACTCGCCGTTGACCTCCTCGACGAGTCGGCGGTGGTGGTGGCGTTCGACGACCCACTCGTCGAACTGCGGAAGGAACGCCGGGTCCAGGTACTCCCGGTACTCCTCGACCTGCAGGCCGGCGTGGGTGTCGGACGAGACGATGACGTACGGCTCGTCGCTGGTGTCGACGCCGTCGAGTGGGTTGCTCACGGTGCTCCTCACCGACGTCGCTCCGGGTCGGACGGACGTCGTTCTTGAACGGTGTGCAAGATTGTTGCATGCTGTCGGCGTGACGTCCACCACGACCCGTCGAGCCGCGCCGCGACAGCCGGCTGGAGCCCGGTCCACGGGGTCCGGGTCCGGTCCCCGGCCGGACCGGCGCCCGGCCGGCCTGGAGCGCGCCGACGTCGTGGCCGCCGCCCTCGCCATCGTCGAGGTCGAGGGGGCCGACGCCCTGTCGATGCGTCGGCTGGCCTCGGACCTGGGCGTCACCACCACGTCCATCTACTGGCACGTCGGCAACCGCGAGCAGCTCGTCGTCGCCGTCGTCGAGCTCCACGCCGAGCGCCAGGCGAGGGCGTCGGTCACGGGCCGCACCCCGCGGGAGCGGGTCCACTCGTCCGCGGTCAACATCTGGCGCAGCGCCCGGGCCCACCGGAACGTGACCGCCCTGGCCTCGTCGATCGGCGCGACGACGCTGCTCGAGCTCCCGCTCGAGGTCGCGGTGCTCGCCGAGCTCGAGGCCGCCGGGGTCCGTGGAGCCGCCGCCCGTGACGCGCTCCAGGCGTTCCTCGGCTGCATCGCCGGATTCCTGGTGACCGCGTGGCGACCCCCCGGGGAGCGGCCCGATGGCCTGCGGCCGGAGCAGGTGTGGGGCCGGGTCTCCGACCCCAGGGTCCCGCGTGCCACGATCAGGGCCGTGGCCCGACCCGCCGATCTGGACCGACTGGCCGAACGGACGCTCCGGGCGGTGGTCGATGGTTTCGTCCCCGAGGCGGCGCGCGGAGGCACACGGTGAGCGCCGAGGAGGACTTCGCACCCCGAGCGCCGGGCGACCTGATGGGGCTGCCCAAGCTGGTGATCCGCTACCCGACCGACCCGGCGGCGATCGACGCGCTGCTCCCCCCCGGCCTGACCCGCTGGGGCGATCCGCTCGTGAACGTGAACGTCTACTGCGTCCCCGTCCACGGTGAGCCCGAGTACGGGGTCAGCACGAAGGTCCCGGCGACCTACGACGGCGTGGACGGCTGGTACAGCCTGGGAATCGGGATCGACCAGGAGTCGGCGATCTTCGTGAGCCGGGAGACGAACGGGCAGCCGAAGTTCCCGTGCTCGGTCCGCTACCACCGCCTGGGCGACGAGGTCCATGCGTCCTGCACCCACCAGGGCACCACGTTCCTCACCTACTCCGGGCGTCTCGGTGCGCCGGCGGCCGTGGACGGTGCCGAGCGCACCGAGACGGAGTGGTGGATCAAGGTGTCGAGGGCCGTCGGAGGGGTCGAGCGCGCCTACGACCTGCCGCCGCACGTCGTCGCCGTCCGCACCTCGGGCGTGCCCGAGCGGATCGTGCCGCTCGACGGCACGCTCACGTTGCGTGACAGCGCGTGGGACCCGTACACCGACCTGCTCCCACCCACCGGTGCCGCCGCCGCCGAACTCGTGGCGACCCGTCACACCGGGCGGAGCATCGAGTTGCTCGGTCCGCTCGACCCCGACGCGTTCTGGCCCTTCGCCGACACGATCGGTGGATCGCGCTGGCCCGGGACCAGAGGGGCGCCTCGTGTCCCGTGACCACGGCATCCCGCTGCACGACATGTTGGACTTCGAGTTCGTCTCGCCTCCGGCCGGGTCCACGACGGCCGAGGTCCGCATGCCGGTACGACCCGAGGCGCTCGGCGTCACCGGGAACCTCCACGGCGGCGCGATCGCGACCCTGGTCGACCTGGCCTGCGCCCTGGCCGCAGCGAAGCACAGTGGCGTCGACATCGAGCGGGAGTCGCTCGTGACGGCGGACCTGCACGTCCGCTACGTCGGCAGGCCCCGCACCGACGGCGTCGTCGCCCGTGCCGAGGTGCGCCGGGCGGGGCGCCGCCTGATCGTGATCGGCTGCGACGTCGTGGACGACGACGACCACCTGGTGGCGGTCGCCGACTTCTCCATGATGGTGGTGCCCCGTCGGGACCCGCTCCCGGGCATGCCGGAGGGATCGATCGGCAGAGGAGGTGCCACGTGACCGACACCGAGGACCGCACCGGCGACGGGCCGGCGACCACTGCCTGGGACTCGGTCGTGCCGCGGAGCGGTGAGACCCCACCGACGGACCGGCGCACGAGCGGGCCCGGTTCCGGTCCGCCCGTCCCGGTCGAGGACCTGCCGTACGAGGTCGTCGGACGCCCCGAGCCTCCGCCCGTGCCGAACGGCTGGTACGCGATCGCGGCGTCGGCGGACCTGGCCCCCGGTGACGTCCTGTCGATCATCGCGGTCGAACGCGAGCTCGTGGTGTTCCGCACCGAGTCCGGTCAGGTGTCGGTCGTGGACGCCCACTGCCCGCACCTGGGCGCGCATCTGGGCGGCGGCACCATGGAGGGCGAGTCGTTGCGGTGCCCCTACCACGGGTGGTGCTTCGACGTGTCGGGGGCGTGTGTCGAGATCCCGTACGTGGAGGGCCGGATCCCGGCCCGGGCGTGTGTGCCCGCCTACCCGGTGCGAGAGCAGGACGGCATGGTGCTGTTCTGGTTCCACGCCGGCGGGGCCGCACCGGACTACGAGGTGCCGACCGTCGACGAGCGCGATGCGGACGGGTGGAGTGATGCGATCGAGTTCCGGTCCGAGCTGGTCGCCTCGTTGCAGGACATGGCCGAGAACAACGTCGACTACACCCACTTCCGGTTCGTCCACGGACGCGCCGTGCTCGACGCGTCGACCTCGCAGTTCACGACCGACGGTCCCTTCTCGACCGTCGTCGAGCGGTTCGAGGAGGAGGGCCTGACCTTCACCCGGTACACGTGGGGACCCGGGCTCGCCCTGCTCCGGGTGCCCGGGTTCATGACGGTCCACACCGCCACCACACCCATCGATCGTCGGCACGTCCGACTGCTCTGGCACTTCTACCTGCCGGACGCCACGTTGGACGTGGCCGATGAGATCATCGACGGCGTGACCGGGGCGCACGGACTCCAGGCGGACGTGCCGATCTGGCGGGACAAGGTGTTCCGGGACCGGCCCCTACTGGTCCGTGGGGACGGTCCGGTCACCGAGTTCCGCCGCTGGTACCAGCAGTTCTACGCCGGTCGCTGAGGGGCTCCCGGGCGGCGTCCGGGGGACCCCGACTGCGTCGAGGACCGGGCCCGATCTGACGCGGGCGGTTACCGCCGGTAGCTTCCTTGGGTGACGAAGATCCTGGCTCGGGTGTGGTTGGCGCTGTGGCGGTGGACGGTCGTGCCGGGACCGGAGCCCGTGCCCGACAAGTGCGTGATGATCGCGGCGCCGCACACGTCCAACTGGGACTTCCCGATCACGTTGGCCATGGCCGTCGTGAGCGGCGTGCGGATCAACTGGCTCGGCAAGCGCGAGATGTTCGCCGGTCCGTTCGGTCCGATCATGCGGGCGCTGGGCGGCGTGCCGGTCGACCGCAGCGCCCCCGGAGGCCTGGTCGAGTCGCTGGCCGGCCGGTTCGCCGAACGGGACCACCTGGTGCTCGTGGTGCCGGCCGAGGGGACCCGGTCGCGCACCGAGTACTGGAAGTCGGGCTTCTACCGCATCGCCGAGGCTGCCGACGTCCCGATCGTGGCCGCCTTCGTTGACCGCCGGACCAGGTCCGGCGGGTTCGGCCCGGTCATCCGGCCGTCGGGGGACCTGGTCGCCGACATGGACGTCCTGCGGGCGTTCTACGCCGACAAGACGGGCATCAAGCCGAACCGCTTCGGGCCGATCCGGCTCCGGGAGGAGAGCCCGTCCTAGGAATCACGTAACCTGATTCCGTGGAGTGGATCAGCAACCCCGAGATCTGGACCGCCCTGCTCACCCTCCTGTTCCTGGAGGTCGTGCTGGGCGTCGACAACGTCATCTTCATCTCGATCCTGGCGAACAAGCTGCCGGTCGAGCAGCAGGACCGGGCCAGACGAACCGGACTGCTCGCCGCCGGCGGCATGCGGATCGTCCTGTTGATGTTCGTCGGCTGGATCGTGACGTTGAAGGAGGACCTCTTCGAGGTGTTCGGGGTCGGGTTCTCGGGCAAGGACCTGATCCTGCTCGCGGGTGGGCTCTTCCTGATCTACAAGGCGACGAACGAGATCCACGACAAGCTCGAGGGCGAAGAGGGCCACAAGTCGGCCAGGGTCGCGCCGACCTTCGCTGCTGTCATCGCGCAGGTGCTGATCCTCGACCTGGTGTTCTCGATCGACTCGGTCATCACGGCGGTCGGCATGACCGAGTACGTGCCGGTGATGGTCGCTGCGGTGCTCATCTCGATCGTGATCATGCTGCTCGCCAGTCGGTCCATCTACACGTTCGTGAACAAGCATCCGACGGTGAAGATGCTGGCCCTCGCCTTCCTGTTGCTGATCGGCGTCACGCTGATCGCCGAGGGGCTGGGACAGAAGATCCCGAAGGGGTACATCTACTCGGCGATCGCCTTCTCGGTCCTGGTCGAGGGACTCAACATCAGGGCCAAGTCGTCCTCGAAGCACTCCGATCCCGTCGTGCACCTGCACGAGCCCTACGTCGAGGAGCCCGTCGGCTCCGGTGGCACTCGCTCGAACCCGTCGGATCCGTCGGCGGGTTGACGCCGTGACGGGCCGAACGCCCGTGGGAGGCGACCTCCCGGTGCTGCAGCTCCGTGATCTGGAGCCGGACCGGGTCGTCGGGGCGCTGTCCACCGCCGGGGTCCTCCTCGTCGAGCGGGAAGGCGTGGGTGATGGTCGCCTGGCCCGGCTCCGTGACGCGTCGGCCAGGTGGTTTGCACAGCCCGACGAGATTCGCGCCCGTGACTCGATGGAGCGCTTCGGCCGCAGGTGGCGCGGGTGGTTCGGTGTGGGTGGCGAACTCACCCTGGGCCGGCCCGACGGCAAGGAGGGCTACTACCTGGGCGTCGACCTGCCCGAGGACGACCCGAGGGTACGCGACGGGTGGCCGCTGCATGGACCGAACCCCGTCCCGACCGGCGTCCCGGAACTCGCTGCCGCCGTGCGGGACTGGATGGATCTCGCCACCGACGTCGGCCACCGGGTGCTCGCCGCCGTCGCCGAGGGCCTCGGCCTCGACCGCGACTGGTTCCGGCGCACCTGGTGTGCCGACCCGGTCGTCCTCTTCCGGATCTTCCGCTACCCGCCGCTCGCCGCCCTCCCCGTCGGGGTCGGCCATCGATCCGCCCGGGGCGTGGGGGAGCACACCGACTACGGGCTCGTGACCGTCCTGGCCCACGACGGCACCCCCGGGCTCGAGGTCCGACCGGACGACCGGTGGATCCCGGTCCCGGCTGATCCGGACCACCTGGTGGTCAACATCGGCGACATGCTCGAGCGGGCCACCGGTGGCCACCTGCGATCCACGCTCCACCGGGTGTCGTCATCGGCGACGGAGCGGTGGTCGTTCCCGCTGTTCCTGGATCCGGGTTGGGACGTCCGGGTCGATCCACTCCCGCTCGACGCGGACCGGTTCCCGCCCAGCGCCCATCACCAGCGCCGCTGGGACGGTGAGGATCCGCTCCAGGACGCGTTGTTCGAGGGCACGTGGACCTACGGGGAGTACCTCACCCGCAAGGTCGCCCGGGTGTTCCCCCACCTGGTGGACGCGACGCCGCAGTCGGGGACGTCGCAGTAGGGGTTGGACCGGCAGGTCAGCAGACGGGTCGGATCGAGTAGCCGGCGGCACGGATGAGCGGCACCACCTGCCGGGTGGCCTCGACCGTCGCCGGGCGCTCACCGCCTCCGTCGTGCATCAGGATCACAGCTCCCGGCTGGAGTTGTCCCATGATGCGCTGGGTGATCGTGTCGGCGGACGGTCGCTGCCAGTCCCTCGTGTCGATGCTCCACATCATCGTGTGGTCGTCCCCGCTCGCGGCCCGGATCGCCGTGTCGACCCGGTCGTTCACAGCGCCGTACGGCGGGCGGACGCACCGGGTCTCGATGCCGCGGTAGGCGAGCCACGCGTCGAACGGTCCGATCTCGTTGGCGATCGCCTGGTCACTGAGCCGGGGCAGTTCGGGGTGCGTCGAGGTGTGGTTGGCCACGCGGTGACCCTCGGCGACGATCCGGTCCAGGAGCTCAGGGTACTGCTGGCTATTGCGACCGATGACGAAGAACGTGGCCTTGACGTCGTTCTCGGCCAGGATGTCGAGGATCTGCGGCGTCCAGGTGGGGTCGGGGCCGTCGTCGTAGGTGAGTGACACGACCGGTTCACCGGGGAGCGCGTCGCCCGATTCGACCATGGTGGCCACTCGTCGACCCGGTGGTCTCGGGATGGTCGTCGTCGTGGTCGTCGTGGTGGTCGTCGTGGTGGTCGTCGTCGTGGTCGTCGTCGTGGTCGTCGTGGCGGCGAGCGGGCCGCCCTCGCTGAACCCCCACCAGGCGCCGGCCCCCAGTCCCAACGCGGCGAGCACGGCGGTGGTGGCTGCGAGCATCCGCCCGGTGTGTCGCTGGCGGGCCGGGGTCTCCGACCGCCGACGGCGGACCACCCGGTACTCGTCCTGCTCGACCACGCCGTGATGGTAGGGGCTCAGCCGACCAGTTCGGCGACAGCATCGTCGTGGCCGAGGCCCCACTCGTCGCCCGCGCGAGACTGGTTGTCGTGTCGACCACGTTGGACATCGTCGAGGTGGGACCGCGTGACGGTCTCCAGGCCGAGGCACATGTGCTGCCGGTGCCGGTCAGGGCGGAGCTGATCCGGCGCCTCGCAGCGACCGGCGTCCGGCGGATCGAGGCGGTGAGCTTCGTTCGTCCCGACCGGGTTCCCCAGATGGCAGGGGCCGAGGAGACTCTGGCCCAGGCCCGTGCCTCGGTCGGCGGGGAGGTCAGCCTGATCGGTCTCGTCCTGAACGAACGGGGACTCGACCGCGCCATCGAGGCGGGTGTCAGTGAGGTCAACACGGTGGTCGCAGCGACCGACTCCTTCGCCCGATCGAATCAAGGCCGCAGCCTCGACGAGCTGGTGGACGCCTGCATCGCCGTGTGCCACCGGGCTCGGGCAGCAGGGATTCCGGTCTCGGTCACGGTGTCGACCAGCTTCGGGTGTCCCTACGAGGGCGAGGTGCCGGTGGCGGACGTGGTGTCGATCGTCGAACGGATCGCTGCGGCGGGCCCGGACGAGCTGTCCTTGGCCGACACGATCGGTTCGGCGGTGCCGGCCGATGTCGTGGAGCGGTTCTCCGCTGTGCTCCCCGTGATCGAGGAGAACGGAATCACTCCGAGGTGTCACTTCCACGACACGAGGAACACCGCGATCGCGAACGTGACCGCAGCGGTCGGCCTCGGGATCGGCGTCATCGACGCGAGCATCGCCGGTTTGGGCGGCTGCCCGTTCGCCCCGGGCGCCTCGGGGAACGTCGCGACCGAGGACGTCCTGTACCTCGCATCCCGATCGGGATGGGCGTGCGAGGTCGACCTGCGGGCCGTCCTCGACCTGGTGCCGTGGGTGGCGGAGCAGGTGGATCATCGGGCCTCGAGTTCACTCGCCGTGGCCGGGGAGTTTCCGCAGACGTCGGGGGGACCCTCGGTCGGCGGATGAGTTCCTGGCGCACTGGATCCTGTTTGCCAACTGGTGCGCTCGGCGACGTAGCCTTCGGCGGCATGAACTCGCCGCTCAGCGGTGATCGGATGAGTGAGGGGACGGCACGTGACGGAGACGGTGACGATCGATTCGGCGCAGGCGGCCGCCTTCCAGTTCAACGGCCAGGACATCCCGTGGCTCTTGGACCACCGGGCTGAGCACCGGGGTGACCATCCCTTCCTGATCTGGGAACCCAAGGATGGATCGTCCCGTACCTGGACCTACGCGGAGTTCGCCGAGGAGACCAAGAAGGTGGCGGCCGGGCTGCACTCCCGCGGGGTCGGCGTCGGCGACACCGTCTTGATCCACGCCGAGAACTGCCCGGAGGCCGTCGTCGCCTGGTACGCGTGCGCTCGGGTGGGTGCCGTGGCGGTCACGACCAACACCAGGAGTGTTGCGGCAGAGGTCAACTACTTCATCACGCACACGAACTGCGTCGGAGCGATCACCCAGCCGCGTTTCGCCGGATTGGTGGCCGAGGCCGGGCCCGAACTGTCGTGGATCGTGGTCACCGACGACAACTCCGGCGTGCCCGCGACGGCGGACGAGTTGGCGCATGGGCGCGAGCCCTTCTCCTCTCTGGACGGGGATCCGTCGACCGCTCCGGAACGGCCCGCCGACCCGATGCTCCCCGCCGGGATCCTGTTCACCTCGGGCACGACGTCGAAGCCGAAGGCCGTGGTGCACACCCACGCCAATGCGCTGTGGGCCGCCAAGGTCAACCCGGTGAACGTCGACTTCCGGCCTGACGACGTCTACCTGGCGTCGCTCCCCTTCTTCCATGTGAACACACAGAGCTGGGCGATCTGGACGGTCCTCGGCACTGGCGGGACCGTGGTGCTTCAGCCGAAGTTCTCTGCATCCCGGTTCTGGCCGGTGATCGAGCAGTACGGGGTGACGCACATCTCGCTCATCCCGTTCGTTATCAAGGCGGCGTTCGAGCAGGGCATCCCCGAGAACCACACGGTGCGGGTCGGTGTGTTCGGGTTGATCATGCCGGTGCTCGAGCAGTTCATGAACATGCGGGTCGTGGCGGCCTATGGGATGACCGAGCTGGTCACCCACTGCATCCGGGACAACCCCTACGAGAGCTACCCGGAGCTGGCCATGGGCAGGCCGGCGCCCGGTTACGAGGTGCTGATCGTCAAGGAGGACGGGAGCCTCGCCCAAGAAGGTGAGATGGGCGAGATCTGGGTCCGGGGCATCCGGGGCGTGACGGTCTGCCTGGAGTACCTGGGCAACGATGAGGCGAATTCCAAGTTCTTCACCGAGGACGGCTGGTGCCGGACCGGCGACATCGTCCAGGTTCTGGCGGACGGGAACCTGGTCTACCGGGATCGGGACAAGGACGCGTTGAAGGTCGGCGGTGAGAACGTCTCGGCACGCGAGGTCGAGGACTGCATCCGACAGGTCCCCGGGCTGGAGGACATCGCCGTGGTCGCCAAGAGCCACGAGATGCTCGACATGGTGGCCGTCGCCTTCGTGATCCTGGCGGATCAGTCGGCCGACCGCGATGAGTTGTCGGAGCAGATCATCTCGGTGTGCAAGGAGAACCTGGCCGACTTCAAGGTGCCGCGTGCGGTGTACTTCGTCGAGGAGTTCCCGACCGCCGAGTTGGGCAAGGTCTCGAAGAAGGATCTGCGCGAGCTCGCGGACTCCTACCCGACCGTCGACTGAAGCGGGGCGCGGGCTGAGGTTCCGCTCACCTCCGGAGCGGTCTGGGTACACCTACCCGTAGGCCATTCGGCCCACGATCGTTACGTTCCTCCCGGCTGAGGAGGAGCGGCGTGGCTGCGTTGGATGCCGCGGTGGACATCGCGGGAGAGGATCTTGATGACGTCGAGTTCGTCGCAAGCGGCGGCTCGGGAACGGTCTACCGGGCGGTGCAGCGCTCACTCGGACGGATCGTTGCGGTCAAGGTGCTGCACGGAGTCGATCTCCGGGATGGCCGAACCGGACGGGAGGCGCGGGTCCAGGCCCAGATGTCGTGGCACGCGAACGTGGTCACGCTCTACGGGATCACAGAGCTCGTGGGTGCGACGACCGGATTGGTCATGGAGTACGTCCCCGGTGGTTCGCTGGCCGGTCGTCTCGTCAACGCCGGCCCGCTGGACATCACGTCGTGGAAGCAGCTCGCCATCGAGCTCGCATCGGCGCTCGCAGCCGCCCACGACGCAGGGATCATCCATCGCGATGTGAAACCGTCGAACGTGTTGTTCGCTGCGGACGGCACCAGTCGACTGGCTGACTTCGGCATCTCAGGCACCGGCACACGAACACTCGAGGAACTCGAGGCCTCGGTGGCATATGCGGCACCTGAGCTCCTCGAGGGCGACCGGCCATCGGCCACCAACGACGTCTTCGGCCTGGCGCTCACGCTGCTCGTTGCCGCATCCGGTCGGCACCCGTTTGGTGAGGACGCGCCGGTTGCTGCGCTTGCAGCCAGGATCCAGAGCGAGCGGATTCGCTTCTCGGATCACGCCCCCGACTTCCCGCCACGGCTCGTCGACTTCATGGATCGATGCCTCGACCTCGAGCCCGACGAGCGCCCAACAGCAGCCGAGATTCGCGACTTCGTGTCGGCCCATCAAGGGTCGTCGGACGTGAGCCGAACCAGTCGCGTCGAAGCTGGGTCGGTCCTCTCCCTGCGAAATGTCTCGGTGTTCGATGATCGGTACGGGTTTGAGCAGCGCCTTCTTGATGGCGTCACGTTTCGAATCCCGGCTGGGTCGATCACGGCGCTGGTCGGGGCCAACGAATCAGGAGCGCGCCTGGCCCTCAAGGTGGCTGCTGGGGAACAGGTCCCAAGTTCGGGCTCTGTCAGATGTGAACAGCGGACTGGCGATTCAGTGGAACAGGACATCCGTGTCGTTCACCTCTCCCCATCCCCGCAGTTCTTCCCGGCTCTATCGGTTCGACGAAATCTTGCGTATATGGCGTCGCTGGCCGGCATTCGCCGGGCTGACCTTCAGTCTCGGGTTTCCGGTGTCGCCGAGCGGGCCTACTTGACCGATCACCTTGACATACGAGCTTCCAAGCTCTCCGAACTGAACCTTCGTCGTCTGCATTTCGCAATGGCTCTCGCCGTCGAACCAGACGTTCTACTGATCGATGTAGGTGATCTGGACACCGACGTCACGCTGCGAGAGGAGGTGTTGGTGTCAATTGCGGCCGCAGCGGGGCGCGGTATCGCGATCGGGCTATTCAGCTCCGACCTCTCCTTCGTAGCGCGCACCGCTGACCGGTTCGTAGCCTTCAAGTCAGGGAGGGTCGTGGCTGAGGGAAGCAGGGAGGCGATCGCGCAGGCGCACGGCCAGAGGGTCGCCATCGTGCATCTTGATCAACCGACCGATACCTGTGGCTCTGGATGGTTCTCCAGCGGAGCGCCGAGACTCGAAGGAGGATCCGAGAGCGATCAAGGAACGATCGCCTACGAAATTGGTGCGAACGAGACGATCGATGATCTCTTGCCTGAGATCCCCGAAGTGATTCGTCGGCGCATCAAGTCGATTGAACTTGGAGCAATCGAGCTACACGAAATCCTTGGGAGGCTGGTGTCTGCCCCTACTTCGCCGTCGCCGATCCTGGCACTCGGGACGCAGCGATGAAATCGGTTCTGATCGTGGCTCGCCACGAGGCCGAGCTGCTTAGAAGTCGAGTACCACAGGTGGCGCTGTACTTCGTGATGCCGTTGGCGATCCTGGCTTTCGTCGAGGGTGGCTTCAGTGTCTATCTGCAGGTCGAGGATCCGTCCGCCGGGTTCAGCGGCGCCGACCTCGCGGCTCCGGGACAGGCGACGATGTTCGGATTCATGTGCCTGGCGACGATCGGGTTCCTCTTCCTGGGCGACCACGCCTGGGGAACCTGGAACCGCGTGCGTTCGCTCGGGATCCGGCCGTGGCAGATCATGGCCGGCAAGTTGAGCGTCGCCTACCTGAACCAGCTCGCGCTGTTCGCCTTCGTGATGGTCGCTGCGACGGTGCTCTTCGACCTGAGGGTCAGGGGCCCGATCGCAGCGCTCATCGCGGTCGAGTTGCTGCTCGCACTCGTGGCTGTGAGCTACTGCCTGCTCGCTTGCGCGGTGTGCCGCAACCAGGCCGAGTTCAACGCATTCGCCTACCTGGGCGCACTGGTCATGGCAGGTTTGGGGGGAGCACTCACGCCCTTTGCGACCCTGCCCGGCTGGGCGCAGACCATTGCGCCGCTCACCCCGACCTACTGGTCGGTGCGAGGATTCGAGACGGTCATCCTTGACGGGGGAGGCCTCGCCGACGTGGCCGTTGAGCTGGTCGTGCTCGCAGTGTTCGCAGCGGTCTTCGTCACGCTCGGGACGCTGCTGTTCAACGAGGACAAGCGACGGACGACCTGGGCCTGACCCGGGTCGTGCCCCAGCTCAACCCGGAGGACCGTCCGCGTGGATGCGGGTCGCGTCGATACGTAGCTCATCGCCGCTGTTGCGGCGGTCGCTGGTCAGGCACCGGCCGGTCTCCAGGTCGAACTGCCAGTGGTGCAACGAGCAGGTCAACGTGGATCCGTCGAGCTCGCCGCACACCACTAGGTCAGCCTTGCGGTGTGGGCAGTATCGCTGGATCCGCCAACCGTCCCGCTCGAACCACTCGTCGGGAGCCCCGCCGGCCTCGGCGTAGGTCTGCTCGATGAAGGCCATCCGCTCCGGCGACAGGCTCTTGAAGAACGTCATCACGTACTCGTTGAATCCGCCTTCACGGTGAGCGGTGAAGCGGGCGGAGAGGAAGAGGGCGTTCACCCAGTCCTCCAGGTGTCGTTGCACGCACGCCTCGACGAGTCGACGGTCGACCTCGATCCGGTAGACGGCGGGCTCCCCGGTCCACTCCCGGACCTTGCCGTCGACGAAGTCGATCGCAACCGAGCCATCGCCGGGCTCGCTGCCGCCGACATCCAGCACGACGACCCCGTCGACACCCTTCCGGGTCGCTGGTGCGTCGGCCAGCAACGGTTCGAACCACTCGGCCAGCGCCTCGACCAGGTCCACTGGCCCGTCGGACCACCCGTCACGTTCGGCCCGCAGCCAGTCGCCCCAGTCCGACGCGTACTGCTGCAGATACGCCAGCTTGTGCTCGAACGGGTCGCGGTCGGACCCGTCGGTCGGGTGGGTCACGGTGCACGAGCCGGGCGTCAGTTCGACGACTGAACCCGGGACGATCAGGTGGCCCGTCTCGATCCCGTGGCGCTCCAGCTCATCCAGGAACACCAACTGGTCGGGGAAGATGTTCGCAGGGCTGCCGTCGATGTCGTTCAGCGCGAACAGGTCCGGGTCCAGGAACGCCGGCGGACCAGCACACGGGAACACCGCATCGGCATCGACCCACTCGACGTACTGACGCGCTCGATCCATCTGGTTCGAGCGCTTCTCCCGTGCCAGCCGGTCCATCTCCTGTGCGGGGAACGAGTACGCCACCGGGTACCAGATCGCCCCCGAGAACTGGACGAACTGCCCGTCGTAGGGTCCGAGACGTCGCAGCTCCTCGGCGCTTCCAGGTCGAGCGTCGTTCTGGTTGAGGATCCTCGTCTCTCCGTCGCCGACGACGATGGCGCTGTCGCCGAGCGGCCCGTCCGCCGGCTCGTTCTGCGCCAGGATCGCGACCTGCAGTCCGTCGAGGTCGACGACCTCGCCGTTCGGGCAGCGGACGAACTCCTCGAAGCCGAGCGCCCGCAGTTCCTGTTCCAGGTAGGGGACCTTGAACTCCGGCAGCAGCACCCGCGCCGATGGCTCGACGTGAGCGGCCAACCAGTCCGGATCGAAGTGGTCCTGGTGCAGATGTGAGATGTAGAGGAAGTCGGGACTGCCGAACGGGGTCACGTCGAGGCGGTCGTTCCGAGGGAACGGGAACCACGAACCGAAGTAGGCGGGGGTGAACCACGGATCGCAGAGGATCGAGCCGTGCTGCGTCTCGACGTACATGCCGACGTGGCCGAGGAACGTGATCCGCATCGCCCCGAGCCTACGGGAGCCGGTCGGGGAGTCCCGGATCCACCGGGTGCGGATCGCGTGTGGCCACCGTCACCCCGATGGACGCGTGGCGTCCACTGGTCCCGTCCGGTCCGAACCGGTGGCCGCCCACCCACGCCCCGCCGTCCCGGGGGTAGCGTTTCGCCGTGACCGCCGACGGGACGCCGCTCACCCAGGAGGAGCGCGACGCGATCCACGCCCGGTACCGGGCCGAGCGGGACAAGCGCCTGCGGCCCGACGGAAACGACCAGTACCTCCAGCCGACGGGTCGCTTCGCCGGTCTGCTCGACGACCCATGGTGTGAACCGGCGCAACGACCGGCGGTCGAGGAGGAACTCGACGTCGTCATCATCGGCGCCGGATTCGGGGGACTCGCCACCGGCGCCCGGCTGGTGCAGGCCGGGGTGACCGACCTGCGACTCGTCGACTCGGCCGGCGGAGTCGGCGGAACCTGGTACTGGAACCGATACCCGGGTGCCATGTGCGACACGGCCGCCATGGTCTACCTGCCCCTGCTCGAGGAGACCGGCTACCTGCCGTCCATGAAGTACACCTCGGCACCCGAGATCCACGCTCACGCCGAGCGGATCGCCGAGACGTTCGGGCTGTCGGACCGGGCCCTGTTCTCGACCCGGGTCACCGATCTCCGATGGGACGAGTCGGCCCACCGCTGGATCGTCACCACCGACCACGGCGATGAGCTACGCGCCCGCTTCGTGGCCATGGGCACGGGTCCGCTCAACCGACCGAAGTTGCCCGGGATCCCCGGCATCGACGAGTTCGCCGGACACACCTTCCACACCAGCAGGTGGGACTACGACTACACGGGTGGTGGTCCCGATGGCGCACCCATGGACGCCCTGTCGGAGCGTCGGGTCGGGATCATCGGCACCGGCGCCACGGCGGTGCAGTGCATCCCGGTCCTGGCCAGGGATGCAGGCGAGCTGTTCGTGTTCCAGCGCACCCCCAGCTCGATCGACGTGCGCGCCAACCGCCCGCTCGACGCCGACGAGTTCGACCTGGGCCCGGGGTGGCAGCGTGACTGGCTCGTCAACTTCGCGACGCTGCAGACCGGCCAGTTCGCAGAGGTGGATCTGGTCCAGGACGGCTGGACCGACATCGCACAGCGGATCCGGGACCGGGTCGTCGCCGAGGTGGCCGCCGGAAACGACTTCACCCCCGAACTCATCGCCAGTGCCTTCGCCGACAGTGACGACGAGAAGATGGAGCAGATCCGATCCAGGGTCGACTCGATCGTGTCGGACCCGCAGACGGCCGAGGCGCTCAAGCCCTGGTACCGGCAGCTCTGCAAGCGCCCGTGCTTCCACGACGAGTACCTGGACGCCTACAACCGGCCGAACGTCCACCTGGTCGACACCGACGGGCAGGGGGTGGAACGGATCGACACCACGGGCGTGTGGGTCGCCGGCGACCACTACGAGCTGGACTGCCTGATCTTCGCCTCCGGATTCGAGGTCGGGACCGAGTACTCGCGGCGGGCGGGGTACGAGACCGTCGGCCGCAACGGCGTCACGCTCACCGAACGATGGTCGGGTGGCATGCAGAGCCTGCACGGGATCCACGTCCACGGGTTCCCGAACCTGTTCGTCGTCGGCATGGCCCAGGGCGCCAACCTGATCTCCAACGTCACCCACAACCTGGTCGAATCCGCCACCACCATCGCCCTCGTCGTCCGTCACGCGCTGGAGGTCGGCGCCGAGGAGGTCGAGGTCACGCCTGACGCCGAGCGAGAGTGGGTCCGGGGAATCGAACAGAACCCGACCGCCTTCACCGGCAACGCCGAGTGCACCCCCGGCTACTACAACAACGAGGGGCGTCCGCTCGGACGCGAGATGTTGCTGAACGTCGCCGGCTACCCGGGCGGGCCCGTTGCGTTCTTTTCCTACATCGACACCTGGCGCAGGTCCGGCGAGTACGCCGGCCTGGAGTTCCGCTGAGGGTCGACGTCCGCGGCGTGACCGGTGGCGTTCACGTTCCGATGCGGAGCGTGCTGCTGATTGATCGGACCATGGCCACGCCCACGACCACCGAACCGGCCAATGCGAGGGTCAGGAACAGCGGAGGGATCGGATCCAACACGTCCAGTCCCGTCTCACTGGCCACGGCGAACGTGGCGGCACCGTAGGTGGCGAGCGGGAAGACCATCGACCACTGGGCCGGGGTGAAGACGAACGGCAGGCGGTGGACCCCGTGCCGCCATACCTGGACCGCCACCATGAGCGGCAGCCAGAACGTGGCGGTGACCCACCCGACGATGACCAGACCCTCGACGAACGGAGTGAGTCGTTCGATGAGGGGGTACTCGGCGCCGAGCGACAGGATCCGGCTGCCGGCGATCGCCGTGGTGGCCATGGCCCCGGCGGCCGTCCACGACGGCGGGTCGTCCTCGTCGGGGGTGGAGTCGGCGAACACCCACCGCAGGAACAACAGCGTCATGACGATCAGGTAGAGAACGATCCCCAGGCCGAACCCGCCCACGGCGAGCAGCTCGAGCAGCTGGTTGGAACCGGTCTGCGTGAGCAGGATCGCCGTGGTCGACACCACCGTCTGGGTCGAGACGGTCATCAGGAACCAGGTCCCGTTGATGCCCAGGGCCAGCGGCGGCTTCGGCGCCTCGATGATCGTGCTCAGCACCGAGGCGTAGAGGAGCGGTGGCCACAGCGCCACGGCGATGGCCCAACAGATCCAGCCGAGGGACGTCCAGCCGAACACCACCACGACGGCACCGCCGATGATGCTGAAGGCCGCAACGACGCTGAGGATCGTGAACGCCGTGGCGTGGTGGGTGAGGTCTGCGACGACCTCGCCCGGGTGGCGGGCCAACCGGGCGGTCAACAGCACGGACGAGAGCAACAGGGTGACCAGGCCGAGGACCAGGATTGCAGCGGCGAGGCCGTGGAGCCCCAGTTGCTCGGAGCCGATCGAGATCGCACCGAAGGTCATCGTCGCCGTGAAGTACGTCGGCAGGAATCCGCTGACCAGGGAGTCGACCCCGTGAACCGGGGGTCTGCCGGTTCCCCCCGGGTTCCGGCGGCGTCCATCGCCCTGCGTGGTCACGCTGTGGTCGGCTGGATCACGGGACCAGGGGATCAACCGATCGCACGCCGACACGCTACTCGGCAGGTCGGTCGGGGCCTCATGCCGGTGCGGGCCGAGTCCCTCGACCACCGACCCTCGCGCCGACCACCGGACGGGCCGCCACGGCGGGTGACCGGCCCCGTCGCAGCGTGGCGCTCGGAGTGCCCGCGACGCCGATCGCGCGCGGATTCCTCGGGAAATTCGGCGTTTCGACGAGCATCGCCCGCGAATCCGCGCGCACACTCGGAGTCGATCGCAACGGAGCCATCGACGAGGGGGCAGCAGCGTGGCCGTCATCCCGAAGCAGGTCGTGGGAGGCATCGCGACCCGACTCCTTCCGGAGTCCAGGATCCTGAACGTCGTCCTCGAGGGCGGTGCTGACGGGACCGGTGCTCCCGTTGACACCGGCCACCTGGACCGCAGCGGTCTCGCCGAGTTCCTGCAGCTCGGCCGGGTCCTCTCGGTGACGATCGCAGTGCACGGCAGTCACCACCTGGCGGTGGTCGAGGCGACAGAGCCCGGTGAGGTCGAGGTGTGGTTGCGCTGTTCGGTGGCGATCTGTGGCAACCACCCTGAGCCGATCGCGGACCTCGTGCCGGCACGATCCGAGGCGATCGTGCAGCGGATCCTCGAGCTGGTCGAGGTCGCCGACCGGCGGGTCGGAGGCGGAGCCGGTGGCCGACGCAGCGGTCGGGCGGACCTGCCATCGGTCCGGGTGCCACCGGCGGCCGCCCGTCGCCGGCGTCGTGGAACCGCTGAGCCGGCGCCGGTTGAGCCCGACCCCATCGACGCCGACGAGGTCGACTACGGCGAGTGGTTCGGTGACGAGGACGAGCGCGGCGACGTCCCGCCGCTCGGGAGCGCTGAGCCGCCGGACCCCGGTCGACCCGAAGAACTCCGCGACCTGGTCGACCCGCCGCTGCGTTGGGGACCCGGGTTCGACCGTCTGGACTCCGCTGTCGCGCGGGTCGCCACCGGAGCGGACCAGCTCGCCGACCTGCTCCCCGACGTCGATGCCTGCACCGTCCGCTCCCACGGACGTCGACTGGCGCAGCAGCTGCCGACGCTACGGGCCCGGAACGCGCCGGCACCGGGCGGCGAACGGGACTGGATCGCCGGGCAGCTGCAGGTGGCCGAGCCCCCACAGCGTTCGTTGGTCGAACTCTGGGACGGCCTCGACCGTCCGGATCGCGAGTCGGTCTGCGCCGCGGTCGAGGGGGGCCTGGTGTTGTTCGACGGCTCGTCGGGTTCGGCGGCCCCGTGGTGCGAGACGGCCGCGCGACTCCTCGATGCCGCGGCCCGTGACGTCCCTCCGACCGTGCGCACCAGGGTGGGCGACCCCGTGGAGCTGGTCGCGTCAGCGGCGAGCGCGCTCGCGACGAGGTCGTTCACGGGCCAGGTGCCGGGCCGGGACGTCACCGGTGTCGACCTCTGGTTCGCCGTCGGTGCCGGGATGGCGGAACTCGCCGCCCGCGGTCCCCTGATCGGGGCGAACGAACACGGCGAACTCCCCGCAGGCGGACTGGTCGTCGTGGTCGGTGACGTGGAGCTGCGGCGCCGCTTCCTGGACGCGGTGGAGTTGGGGGCGGACCAGCGCCCGACGGTGCGCGTCGTCGCCGAGGTCCCATCGGGCCCCCACCTGGCGGCGCTCGCAACGACCCGGGGCTCGGCCCCGGTGCTGCTCAACTCGCCGTCGGCACGCTCCCCGTTCGCAGCGCGGGCGTCGTTGCCGCACCTGCGTCGGACCCCGGACCCGGAGGGCGAGGCCCGCAGGGTGGCCGAGCGGTGGGCCGCCATCACCCCTGTCGGCCGGGACGGGTGGTGGGAGGCCATGCCGCACACCTACCTGCCCGCACTGCTCCACGGACTGATGCTCGAGAACGTCCCCGACCTGTGCGCCGGTTCCGTGGTCCCGGCCATCGATGAGGATCGGCTCGAGGACCTCCAGCGCGTGTGCCGGCACGCTGGTCGACACGACGTCGCCGACCGGTTGGCCGGGATCATCGAACCCGGGGTCCACAGCACCACCAAGGCCTCGGTGCGGCTGACCATCTCGGCCGCCCTGCCCCAGGACCCGCCGGCGTCGAACCCTGCCCTGGACCCGGCGCGCCTCGGGCGGCGAGCGGTGGTGCTTCCCGGCGATGCCGTCGCAGTCAGGCACGCCGCGACCGATCTGGCGGAACTTGGATGTGACGTCCTGTGGGACGACGTCGGTGCCCTGGACCGAGGGGCGCTCTGGTGCTCCCGCCACCCCGGGGCCCTGACCGTCCTGGGCTACCCGACGCTGGCTGCAGTGGATCTGCCGGCCGATGTGCTGCGGTCGGCGACCGTGGTCGGGCTCCACGGCTGCGGCGACCTGTCTCCACTGGCGGGCCGCACCGTCGAGGTCGATCCCGGTGAGGCGGCGCTCGTCCGCCAGGGGACCATCACGCTCGCCGAGCCCGTGGACCGGCTGCTCGGCTCGGCCGTGGCCGAGGTCCACCGGGACGCCTTCGTCCGACGATGCACCCGGATCGTCCGCGACCGCCGGGTGGCCTGAACACCCGGGGTCGCCTCAGAGTGCTCCGGGCCGGTCGCCGGTCCGGAGCACTCCCGAGCGGGTCCGGGTCCACGTGGGCGGTGGGGTCCACGTCCCGGTCCCGGGCTCACGCTCGGGCCAGCTGAACGCGACGGGCACTCCTCCGGTGACGCCCGATGCTGGCCGCCAGTCGCCGGACTCGGGCGCGAGCAGCACTCCTGTCGGTGCCACCAGAAGGTTGGTGGCCCGCAGCAGGTCGGCGTTGCACGTCGACCGGTCGCATCCGTGTCCGTCGACCACGCTCATGGAGTTGTCGCCGTTCGCCAGCACGTTGCCGGCGACCCGGAGTCCGTCGTCGGCGCGGCGTCCGGCCGGCACGCCGCTGCCGTCCGGTGGGTCGGCGGCACCGTGGACCGACACCTGACCCCATGCGCTGGCGGCGCCCACCGGATTGACGACCACGTTGTTCAGGAATGACACGGTGTCGTTCGGGATCCACTGGCCGTCCAGACCCGGGCCGCCCCAACCTCCGAGCGCCCGGTGGGCCGCGCAACCGGCGGTGTCGCCGTCGCAGGACCTGCCACCCAGGAAGACCTCCAGGGCATGACTCCGCGACCCGACCCGGTAGGCGGTGTTGTGCGCGATCAGGACGCCGGCGGCACCGTTGACACCCAGGGCCGCACCCTGGGTGTGGTGCACGACGTTGTTCGTGACGACCACGTCGTAGGCCTCGTGGTGGAGCCACGGAGCGGTCATGAACTCGAAACCCACGCCCTGGCCGGCGGTGAAGCCGCCGGTGCCACAGTCGTGGATCGCGTTGCCGTCGACGATGATCCGCGAGCTGCCTCCCTTGACGTAGGCGCACCAGTCGCCGGCATCCGAGATGTCGTTGCCGACCAGGTGGCCGCCGTGCACCGCCACGAAGTCGACGACGTTGTCGCCGGCCCCCGACAGGGTCGAGTCCTCGATGAACACGTTCGTGGACTGGTTGACCTTGATGGTCTCCCATCCGGCCGCCGAGTCCATCCGGACCCGGCGGATCAGCAGGTGGTCGCAGCGCTCACAGTGGAACGCATCGCCCGGCGCGTCGATGGCGAGTCCGATCAGGTACAGGTGGTGGGTGTCGAAGACGTTCAGGTCATCGAGCAGTCGGGCCCGACCGGCCCCATCGACGGAGTTGAACACGATGGGTGCAGTGGCCGTGCCCCACCGGTGTTCCAGGTAGTTGGGGATCGCGGACTCCAGCAGGTCCCCCGCCATCACCTGCACCCGGATGCCACGCCCGAGGACCTGCGACTGGGGGATCCGGCGCCACGCCTCGGACAGGCTCCGCAGCGCACTCGAGCGACCCGCACCGGTCGCACCGTCGGAACCGCCGACAGGGTCCACCCACAACTCGTCCATGGGTGCCGACGTCTCCTGGAACCTCGGCGAGGTCCCGCCGGTCGGCGGAGGCGCCGGCATCGTCGTCGGGACGACCGGTGGCATCGTCGTCGGCGGCACGGTGGTCGTGCTGGTGCCGGGTCGCAGGGGCGGCGGCGGCGTGGACGGCAGGCACGCCGCAGCCACGGCCATCGAGCCGATGACGACCGCCAGGACCGCACGCCGTGACCGTGTCCGATGCGTGGAGCTGGGCCGGTTCATCGATTCTCTGTCGGCAGGTGGGGCCCCGGACCTGTAGCAGTACCTGTCGCTGGATCAGGCGGCGGTACCTCGGAGTGGCTCGCCCGGACGCCCGGTTCGTCACGAGGCTCGAGGGTCGGCTCAGCTCCGTCCGAGGTACTCGTCCCAGGGGCCGGTGACCTCGTAGGTGATGCCGGCCGGGAGCGCAGAGGTTCCGACCAGCGCACGCTGCGAGCTGAAGTAGAGGCGTTGGCCGTCAGGGCTGAAGCAGGGCCCGGTGATCTCGCTGTCCGGGTTGTCGGGGCCCGTGACGACGACTTCGATCTGGTTTCCGGGCCGGATCACCACCAGTTCCTGGTTTCCGCCGTCCTCGGCGATGAACAGCGTCTGCGAGGCCTGGTCGACCAGCAGGTTGTCGAGGCCGCTGAGCGCTCCCGAACCGGCCTGGTAGCGGAGGTCGACCGTCTGGGTGTCGATGCGGTAGTGCCAGACGCGGTTGTCGTGCTTGGTCGTGAACCACACGTCGTTGCCGGAGGTGTCGATCCCCTCGCCACCATTGAATCCAATTGTCGAGGGCACCTGCGCCCTCGTCGGGGTCGTGCTCGCCGTCGGATCCGGGACAACGACCCAGGTGACCGGCCCTCCGGCCGAGGGTCCGGTGGCGACCTCCAGCGTGCCCGACGACAGGTCACCGGGTGTGCTGGGAGTGAACCGGTAGAACCCGCCCGCCCACTCGTCCTCGGTCAGGTAGACCCGGCCGTCGGCCGCGACGGCTGCGGCCTCGTGCGTGAACCTCCCCATGGCGTCCCGCGCCACGGCGGGTGTGGCTCCGGTCGGGTCGCACTCCCACACGCGTCCGGCCCCGTACTCCTCACAGGTCAACCACGTGCCCCACGGTGTGGCTCCGCCGGCGCAGTTGTACTTCGTGCCATCGCAGATCGAGTTCGCCTCGACGATCGTGCCATCGGGAGCGAAGCGGATGCTGGTGACGCCACCTGCGACGGTCTCGTGGTTGACGGTCAGGAACCATCCACCGGCCACCGCTGCATCCGGGAACGTGGCGGCCCCATCAGGGCTCCACCGGTACGGTTCCGTCGTGCCGGGGACGATCTCGCTCGAACGCGCGATGATCCGGCTCGAGAAACCCGGGAGCAGCAGCAGTCCGTTCTCGTCCAGTACGGGGACGACCGTCGTGGAGGTGGTGGTCGACGACGTGGTGGTGTCGGCGGGTGTCATCGGCGCACAGGCGTTGGTCACAGCTGCGCTCACCGCCAGCATCCCGGCGGTGCCCGACCAGGTCAGCAGTCGACGCCGGCTGAGCGGCTCGTTCGTCGGATCGTTCACGTCGTCCCCCCTGACGCCGGGCCACCAGGCCTCGCAGGGGTGACACTAGCGACCTCGAGCTGTGCGGTCGCCCTCGATGGCGCCCGGTCGAGGGGATCTCAGGGGAGGTCGAGGAGCTCGACGGTCTCGGCGACCGTCGCCGGGCGCCGCCCGCACGACTCGACCAGGTCGACCGCCGCACGCACCAGGTCGACGTTCGTCGGCGTGGTGTCGCCCGAGTGCTCCTCCAGGCCGACGTGCAGGTGACCGCCTCGTTCGACCGCCGCCCGTGCGACGGGCGTGTCCATCAGGTCACCGCCCCACACCGACACCGACCAGGGCAGTCCCGTCCCGGCGACGAGTTCCAGGTAGGCGTCCAGCGCGGCCAGTGTCGGCGGCAGGCCGAAGGAACACCCCGGGCTCTTGCCGAACATGCCGTAGGGCCCGCCGAAGTACAGCTTGACCATGGCCCCCTGCGGCATCCGGCCGGCGGTGATCCACGACTGGGTGGTGCGGAGGAACCCGGGTTCGTAGATGGCCAGGCTCGGACCGAGCCGGAGCCGTTCGCAGAGCTCGAACCCGGCGCGGATGTGGTCGTAGTCGTTGCTGTAGACGACCCCCTGCGGCAGGCCGTCCGCCCCCGGCCATCCCAGGTTCGTCGACCCCGGGTCGACGACGCCGATCCGCAGCGGCACCCGGGCTGCGATCAGCGGGAAGTGCCCGAGCCGCTGCTCGTCGGTGGTCCCCCCGGCCGTGGTGGGGTACCAGAGCGTGTCGGGCCGTTCGCTCAGGACCGGCTCCCACGCCGCCAGGTAGGCGTCGGCGGCGGCCTGTCCGGTGACCGAGAAGTCGCGGTTGTGGGCGTGCACGATCGCGGCGCCGACGTCCAGGCAGGCGAGCGCGTCGCGGGTGATCTCATCGGGGTCACGGGGCACGTTCGGGTTGCGTCGCTTCGTGCTGCCGCCGTTGAGGGCGACCTCGATGATCGTCGGCTCGGTGCTGTCCACGGCTCGACTCCGTCAGCCGACGCCCAGGATCGCCTGGACCTCGAGGAACTCCTCCAGGCCCTCACGACCCCACTCGCGCCCGTTGCCGGAACGCTTGAAGCCGCCGAAGGGGACGGCGAAGTCGGCTCCGGCGCCGTTCAGGTGGACCTGGCCGGTGCGCAGCCTGGCGGCCACCCGGGCGGCCCGTTCCGTCGTTCCTCCCTGCACGTAGCCGGACAGTCCGTACTCGGTGTCGTTGGCGATGGCGACGGCCTCGTCCTCGGAGTCGTAGGGGAGGATCGTCAGGACCGGGCCGAAGACCTCCTCCCTGGCGATGCGCATGTCGTTGCGGACGTCGCTGAACACGGTCGGTCGCACGAACCAGCCCCGGTCGATGCCATCGGGTCGACCGGTCCCACCGCAGACCAACGTGGCGCCCTCGTCGATGCCGACGGTGATCAGCTCCTGGACCCGGTCGAACTGGCGGTGGTTGGCGACGGGACCCAGGTTGGTGTCCCCGACCCCGGGTGCACCGACCCGCAGGGCGCCAGCGGTCGCCGCCGCGATCGACTCAGCCTCTGACAGTCGGTCCCGAGGGACGAGCATCCTCGTCGGAGCGTTGCACGACTGTCCCGAGTTGACCATGCACCTGGTCACGCCCTGTCGGACCGCCTGCTCCAGGTCGGCATCGGCGAGCACGATGTTCGCCGACTTGCCGCCCAGCTCCTGGCTGACGCGCTTCACCGTTTCGGCGGCGGCCCTGGCGACGGCGATGCCGGCCGCGGTCGAACCCGTGAACGACACCATGTCGATGCCGGGGTGCGCGGCGATCGCAGCGCCGACGCCGGGACCGTCCCCGACGACCAGGTTGAACACGCCCGGCGGCACACCGGCGGCGTCGATCGCCTCGGCGATGACCAAGGCGCTGAACGGGGTGAACTCGCTCGGCTTGAGGACCATGGTGCAGCCGGCGGCGAGCGCCGGAGCGACTTTGCACATGATCTGGTTGGCCGGCCAGTTCCAGGGCGTGATCAGCCCGCAGACCCCGATGGGGACGTGCCGCAGCTCGCTCGTGCCCCGACGCTCCGTGAACTCGAACCCGTCGAGCGCCTCGGCGGTTCGGGCCAGGTGGGCCAGTCCCGCCGGCGCCTGCGCCGATTCGGCCAGCGCTCGGGGCGCCCCCATCTCACGTGAGATGAGCTCGGCGATTCGGTCCAGTCGTTCCGTGTACGCCGCCGTGATCCGATCCAGCAGGTCGAGCCGTTCGGCGACCGATGTCGCAGCGAACCCGGCGAACGCGGCGCGAGCCGCAGCGACGGCCCGGTCGACGTCGGCCGGGCCTCCGAGCTGCACCGTACCGAAGGGCTCCTCGGTGGACGGGTCGACGACGTCGACGGTGACCGGATTTTCCGGTCCCGACCACTGGCCGTCGATGTAGCAGCTGGGATGCTCGATCACGTCGCCTCCTCGGTGGCGTCGGTGCCGGTGGTCGTCGTGGCCACCGTCGTGGCGGGCCGGTAGCGGTCGCGCAGCCGGTGACGGTAGAGCTTGCCGTTGTCGAGCCGGGGCAGGTCGTCGACCAGGTCGACGCGGCGGGGCACCTTGAAGCTCGCCAGTCGCTCCTGGCACCAGTCGGTCAGCTCCTCGACGGTGACCGTCGCGGCGGGGTCGAGCATGACGGCGGCCGCCACCTGCTCGCCCAGGTCCTCGTCGGGAATCCCGACGACTCCGGCGTCCTCGACCGACGGGTGGGCCAGCAGGACTGCCTCGACCTCTGCCGGGTAGACGTTCACCCCGCCGCGGACGATGACATCAGCGGTCCGGTCGGTCACGTACAGGTACCCGTCGTCGTCCAGGTAGCCGATGTCGCCGATCGTGAAGTGGTCGCCCCGACGGGCGGCCGCGGTCTTGGCCGGGTCCCCGAAGTACTCGAAGTCCGATGCGGGGTCCCGCCGGACCCGTAGTTCACCGGCGGTGCCCGCCGGGCACGGGTGGCCGTCGTCATCCACGACGAGCACGTGGTCCGGACCGGGGGGACGACCGACGCTCCCCGGTCGCCGCAACCACTCCTCGCTCGAGATCGACGCACCCGCCCCCTCGGTCGCGGCGAAGTACTCCCAGACCACGGGTCCGAACCAGTCGATGATCCGCCGCTTCGTGGCCACCGGGCACGGCGCGGCCCCGTGCAGCACGTAGGTGAGCGAGGAGACGTCGGCAGCGTCCCGGACCTCGTCGGGCAGCTGCAGCAGCCGGTGGAACATCGTCGGCACCATGTGGGTGTGGGTGATGCGTTCCGACTCGATCAGCCGAAGCGCCTGGGCGGCGTCCCAGCGGTCCATCAGCACCGTCCCCACGCCCGAGCTGAGGGGTGTGACCAGAGAGAATCCGAGCGGCCCGCCGTGGTGCAGCGGACCAGTGCACAGGTGCCGCTGCTGCGTCCCCGCGCGGTAGTCGGGCGCGCTCGTCAGCGCGGTCAGTCCGGTCGAGTACCCGGGCGGACGGAGCACACCCTTGGGGCGGCCGGTGGTCCCCGAGGTGTAGAGCATCCGATTGCCGAGCACGGGGTCGTCGAGCTCGGTGCCGTCCTCGGCGTCGACGACGTCGCTCCAGGCGCGGTAGCCGTCGATGTCGCCGCCGATCGCCAGCCGCAGGACCACCCGCTCGGATCGGGCGGTCGCCGCCGAGACGGTGTCGCCCCACCGCGCGTCGCCGATGACGACGGTTGCTCCGCAGTCGTCGACGATGTGGGCCACCTCGTCGGGCGTGAGGTGCCAGTTGACCGGGGTGTAGGTGGTGCCATTGCGCAGGGACGCGAACACTGCAGCCGCGAACTCGGGCCGGTTGCCGCAGACGATCGCCAGGTGTGAACCCGGTCCGATGCCGTGGCGCCGCATGGCCCGCGCCAGTCGGTTCGCCTCGGCGTCGAGCTCGGCGAAGGTGCGCTCGCCCCAGATCGAGCTGATCGCCACCTCGTCGGGCAGGTGGCGGGCCCACACCGACGTGGACGTGCCGGTGGCAGCCGCTCGCTCGAGTTCCCGACGGTCGGGCACCGACACCGCTCGCTCAGCCCTGCGCGGCGGCGTGACCGTGACGGAGCAGGTGTCCCGGCGGATGTTCGATCGCCTCGGGCCGGTCGCCGTTCCCGTCGCGGACCACGATGCCGTTCACGACGACGGCGTCGACCCCGATCGGGTCGGTGACGAGCCGCTCGGCCCCACCGGGCAGGTCGGCGACCCGTCGTGGCGCCGTGGCGCCGACCGTGGCGGGGTCGAACACGACCATGTCCGCCGGCCGGCCGACCGCCAGGACGCCGCGGTCGGTCAGTCCAGCGATCGACGCCGGGCGCTGCGTGAGGGCGTGCACCGCCGACTCGAGCGTCAGGGCGCCCTGGTCGCGGACCCAGTGGCCAAGCAGGTGGGTCGACCAGCAGGCATCGCACAACTGGTCGGCGTGGGCGCCGGCATCGGACAGGGTGACCACGGTCGCCGGGTCGCTGATCAACTCCCGCACCTCGTCGGCCCGGTGGTTCAAGAACGCGTAGCGGAAGCGGGTCCGGAGCCCGTCCTGGAGCGCCAGGTCGAGTGTCAGGTCGATCGGATCCACGCCGCGCTCCGAGGCCAGGTCGGCGACCAGCCGTTCCTCCAGGTCCGGGTCCGGGTCGTGGCGCGACACGACGGTCCGCTCCCACCACTCCTCGTTCACGTTCCGGCTGCCGGCGGCGGTGTCGGCCCGGAACGACTGTCGGAACCCCGGATCCCGGTAGAGGGACTCCGTCTCGTCGCGGTCGGCGACCATCACCGGGGCGAAGGACGGCAGCATCTCGAACGGGTACGGCTCGGCGAGGTTGAAGTCGAACATGATCGGTCGGCACGCCACCTGGGGGATGATCCGCCGACCCGACTCCTGCTGCTCCCGGGCCGTCTCCAGGTGGCGTCGATGCGAGCCCGGCCCCGCCATGCTCGCGAGCAGCGCGGTCCACGTGATCGTCACGTCGTGTCGGTCCGCGAGCCGGGTGAACTCGTCGTTGAACAGCGACCGACCCATGGCGGCCTGGACGAACGGTGCCCCGTGGGCGGCGGCGGTGCCCACGAGCGCGTCGACCTCGTCGAAGGTCGAGAGCCGACTGGGCACCGGGCGTCCCCCGGCGCCGTGGTGCGTGACCGCGTGGGAGGTGCTGAAGCCGATCGCCCCGGCGTCGACGGCCTCGGCCACGAGTTTCTGCATTCGGGCGACCTCGTCGCTGGTGGCGGCCCGCTCCGTCGCGTCCGAACCCATGACGTAGAGACGCAGCGGCGTGTGGCCGACGTAGGCGGCGACGTTGACGAGCGTCCCCCGGTCCTCCAGCAGATCCAGGTACTCGGGGAAGGACTCGAATGGCCAGGACGGGCCGAGTCCGCTGCGGAGCGCCTCGTAGGACATGCCCTCGACCTTCTCCAGGGTCCGCATGACGATGTCCCGGTGCTCGGGCCGGGTCGGAGCCACCCCGAATCCGCAGCTGCCGATCAACAGGGTCGTGACGCCGTGCCACGGCGAGCAGCTCAGGGTGGAGTCCCACACGACCTGTGCGTCGTAGTGGGTGTGGATGTCGACGAAGCCGGGGCACACGACCCGGTCTGTGGCGTCGATCGTGGTCGTGGCTGCCCCGTCGATCCGGCCGACGGCCACCACGACGCCGTCGCGCACGCCGACGTCGGCCCGGACCCCGGGTGCGCCCGTGCCATCCACGACGGTGCCGCCGGCGATGAGCAGGTCGAGGTCCACCCGAGGGACCGCCCTCAGACCGCAGCGGCCAGCGTGGCCGGCGCGTCCATGCCGAAGAGCTCAACGGCGTTGTCACGCAGGATGCGCCGGCGGACCACCGGGTCGACCTGCGAGGTGTGTTCCACGAGCAGCTCCTGGGACAGCGGCCAGGTCGAGTCCGAGTGGGGGAAGTCGTTGGCCCACATGATGCGGTCGGTGTTCAGCTGGTCCCGGACCCCGAAGGCGGTCCAGTCGTCCTGGAACGTGAACCACACGTTGTCGAACAGGTACTCCGACGGTCGACGCCCGAGCTCCGCGGTCCGGTTCCAGAACCGGTGCCGGTTGTAGATGTGGTCCATGCGGTAGGCGTAGTGGGGAACCCAGCCGGCGTCCGACTCGACGCAGACGACCTTCAGCTCGGGGAACCGGTCGAACACACCCGAGTAGACCAGCATCCCGACGATGTCCTGGCAGCTGCGGATCACGTTCAGGAGCGCGTTGATCTTCGGACCTCGGTGTCCCCCGTACGCCGGGTTCGTCAGGATGTGGAAGCACAGGGGCAGCCCGAGTTCCACAGCCGTCGCCCACAGACGGTCGTAGGAGGGGTCGTCGTAGTCGGCCTCACCGGGCGCACCCGACATCATCACGGCGTGGAAGCCCTGCTCCCTGATCGCAACGAGTTCGTCGGCGCCCTCGGCGGCGGTGCGCACTGCGGCCAGACCGGCCCCGTAGAGCCGGTCAGGGGCGAACGAACAGTAGTCGGCCAGCCAGCGGTTGTACGCCTCCATGCAGGCCCGGCGGTAGTCCAGGTCCTGGTGGCCGCACAGGGGCATTCCGACGGTGGCGAAGAGCATCTCCGCGACGACGCCGTCACGTTCCTGGTCGGCGATGCGGTGCACAGGGTCCCAACCGCTGCGGTGCCAGTCGTCGAAGTCGCGACCGTTGAAGGTCATCTGGTGCGACTCCTCGCCCGCCGCGGCCACCAGGCCCATCGGCACCGACATCGAGTCCAGACCCGGGATCACGTAGACGTCCCCGCGCTGGTCGTCGTGGACGATGTGGGGTGCCCGATCCCGGTAGGCGGGGTCGATGTAGCGGTCGTAGCAGTCGGGTGGCTCGGTGACGTGCGAGTCGGCCGACACGAGTCCGTAGTCGAACGCTGTGGACACTCGTTCCCCCCTCGCGGTCGGCGCCGATCCCCGTCGGCGGCCAGTGACGGCCGAATCTAGCAACGGCCACGTCCGAGACACCCCGTCGTCCGCAGGCCGGGTCAGTGCTCGAGCAGTTCCCCGCCGTCGATGGTCGTCACCGTGCCGGTGATGAACGCCGCGTCCTCCGACACCAGGAACGACACGAGCGCTGCGACCTCGTCGGGACGCCCGACCCGGCCGAGCGGGTTCACGCGGACCCCGTGACGCTCGGCCCACTCCAGGATCGGCTCGACCATCACCGTGTCGACCTTCCCCGGGGCGACGCCGACGACCCGGATCCGGTCGCGGGCCCACTCGAGCGCCAGTGTCCGCGTCAGCATCGTCAGCGCGGCCTTGGTGGCGTTGTACGCGCTGAATCCCACCGACGGGTACGCGGCGGCCGTACTGGTCACGTTGACGACCACCCCACCGTCGCCCGTGGCGAGGATGGCGTCGTGCGCCCGGTTGGCCAGCCACCACGGGCCGGTCAGGTTGACGTCGAGGGCTGCGGTCCAGTCCTCCACGCTCATCCGTTCGGAGCGGGTGGCGGTCGGGAGGATCCCGGCGTTGTTCACCAGGGCGTCGAGCCGGCCGAAGTGGTCGACGGTGGTCGTGACCAGCCGGTCCAGGTCGTCGATGCGCCGCAGGTCGGTGGGCACGGCGATCGCGTGGGTCGCTCCGCCCAGCTCGGTGGCCAGTTGGTCGAGCTCCGACGCCGAGCGGGCCGCCAGCGCCACCCGGAACCCGTCGTCACGCAGTCGGTGCGCGACTGCGGCTCCGATGCCCCGGCTGGCCCCCGTGATGATCACGACCCGACCGTCCATCGCCAGATTGTGGCCGCATCCGGGTCGCCGTGCGATCCGGGCGGGCGGTACCCGTCGGCGCGGGCTCAGCCGGTCGTCGTCCCGCCCCGGTCGTCGAGTTGATCCGGATCCTCGAGGTCCACCGCCTCGACCTCGCCGAGCACCTCGCGTCCCGGGCGACGCTGCACCCTCCACCAGAGCAGCAGCAGACCCACCACCAGTCCGATCGCGGCGATGACGCTCAGCGTGCCGACCACGTCGGCGGCCTGCTCGTAGGCCGCGCCGAGCGCCCACCCGGCACCGATCAGCGCAGCGTTCCAGATCAGCGACCCGACCGTCGTGTACAGCAGGAACTGGCCACGTCCCATGCGGGTCGTTCCCGCTGGGACCGAGACGACGCTCCGGGCGAGCGGGATCATCCGGGCGACCAGCACCACCTTGGTTCCGTGTCGGTCCATCCAGTCGTCGGCCCGGTCGAGCTTGTCGGTGTCGACCCGCAGCACCCGGCCGTAGCGGAGGACGAGCGGTCGCCCCCCGTACCGGCCGGCCTCGTAGAGCACGATGGCGCCGAGCACCGAGCCGAGCGTCGCTGCGGCCAGCGCCACGAACGGGTTGAGCACGCCCTGTTCGACCAGGAAGCCGGCCAGGGGGAGCACCAGCTCCGAGGGGATCGGCGGGAAGACGTTCTCGAGGAACATCACGAACGTCAGGACCAGCGGCCCGCCGCTCTCGACCGCGTCCTCGACCCAACCGGTCATGGCGAGCATCACATCCGACACTGTAAACGGGTTTCCGCTGACGTCGGTATCGCCGGTCCGGCCCGGGTCGTTCCGGACCGCCGCCGGGCCGCCCGTTCACCGGCGGACCTCCTAGCGTGGGTCCGGGTCCGACGAGGGGAGCACGATGACGATCGAAGGGGACGAGCTGCAGGCGCACCTCGACCGGATCGCCGACACCGGCTCGACAGTCGTCCGCGGTGTCCTGGACGACGCCGGGTGCGACGAACTGCTCGCCGATCTGGCCCGTATCGAGGCGGAGCTCGACGTCCGGCCGGCCGACAACGGATTCGAGGGTCGGTCGACGCTGCGGGCCTACAACCTGCTGCGCCACGGCCCGCTGTGGGAGCGGATCCCTGTCCACCCCCGGGTGCTCCCGATCGTCGAAGGGGTGCTCGACTCGGGGTGCCTGGTGTCGAGCCTCAGTTCCATCCGGATCCATCCCGGTGAGACGGCACAGCCGATCCACGCCGACGACCAGCTGTTCCCCCTCACGCCGCCGCACCCGCCGGTGGTCTGCAACACCATGTGGGCCCTCACCCCGTTCACCGATGCCAACGGTGCGACCCGACTCGTCCCCGGCTCGCACCTCCGCGGCAAGCCGGTGTTCGGGGGCGACTACGACTCGGTGCCGGCCGAGATGGACCGCGGTGACGTGCTGGTGTGGCACGGCAGCCTGTGGCACGGGGGCGGCGCCAACACGACCGAGGCGGACCGGGTCGGGATCGCCATGAACTACTGCGCCGGCTGGGTGCGCCAGCAGGAGAACCAGCAGTTGGGGCTGGACCCGACGCTGGTGGCGTCGTTCGAGCCCCGACTGCGTGAGCTCGTCGGCTACGGCGTCTACCAGGGCCTGATCGGACACATCGAGAAGGAGTCCCCGGAGCAGCGACTCCTGGATGTCGACGACTCCGCCGGGATGCTCTGGGACCACGCCTGATCCGGCCGGGGCTCCGCAGTGGTCCCCTGCTACGTTCCGGCCCGTGCCAAGCAGCTCCGTCCGGTCGGCTGGACCCGGAGAGGTCTGACCCGTGGAGACGACAGGCGCCGTGCTCCCGCGGCCGCCGCTGGTCAGGTCCGTCCCGGTCGTGGGTCCCGTCCGCCCGTTCCTCGGTGACGTGCTCCCGTTCCTCAACGAGACGCGAGCGGCGTACGGCGACGCATTCCGGCTCCGCATGGTGAACCTGGAGCTGACCTGCCTGATGGGACAGGACGCGATCGCCCTGCTGCAGGCCGACACGGGCCTGCGCACCAGTACCTCCATGCACGTGCTCGACGAGGAGATGCAGAGCCACCTCCCGAGCATGATCGACGGACCCAACCGGCAGGCGATCCGCAGGTCGCACCACCAGTTCATGAACCACAGTCTCGAGTCGACCCGCCGGGCCGACATCCAGGACTGGCTCGACGAGCACACGGCACGGTGGCAGCCCGGCGTTCGACTCGACGTGCTCAGCGAGGCGCAGACGCAGACCGTCGACGTGCTCTCACGGCTGTTGAACGGCGAGCCCTTCCCGTTCTCCAAGCGCGAGCTGGGACTCGTGGTGCACACGATGATCTGGGCGACCTTCGGGCACGCGCCCCGGGCGGTGTTGCGCAACCCGGCCTACCGGTCGGTGCAGCGTCGCATGCGGGCGCACCTGCTCGACCTGGTGGCGAAGATCCGATCCGACCCCGAGCGGGTGGCGTCGACGCTGGTCGGGCACTACCTCAGCTTCCCGCCGCCGCCCGAGTTGGGCGAGTGGACCGACGCCGACCTGGTGTCGGTGCCCTACGGCGCGTACCTGGCCGGGTTCGACACGGTGGCCTCTGCCGCCTCGTTCCTGCTGTACCGGTTGCTGTCCAACCCGGACGCGCTCGCGCGGGTGCGCGCCGAGCACGACGAGCTCTCCGACGACGCAGCCGGACCGGTGGACCCGGCCGCGCAGAAGTTCCTGCGCGCCGCGTTCACGGAGACGGTACGGCTGAACCCACCCGGATCGGTGGTGCTGCGGTTCGTCGAACGGGACCTGGAGTTCGCCGGCTACCGCCTCCGCACCGGTGACGAGGTGCTCGTCGTGATCGCCAGCGACCACCTGGATCCACAGGTCTTCGACGATCCCCAGCGGTTCGACCCCGAGCGGTTCCTGCGCCCCGGTGCCGCCGACCTGAAGCGTCGGGTCCTGCCGTTCGGCAGCGGAATCCACCGCTGCACGGGCGCAGCCCTCGGCGAACTCATCGCCGTCGAGATGGTGTCGAACTGGGTCAACCGCTTCGACCTGGAGCTCGACCTGGGTCGGCGCGGCCTGCGAGCGACGGCTCGGCCGTTCACCCAGCCGAGCGGCCTGCGGGCCCGGGTGGTGGCTCGCCGCACCGACTGAGCGGATCGGCATCGTCGGGAGGACGCCGGATGTCGACCCGGGTGGTGGTCCCCTGCCGACGTACGGTGTGGACGTGCAGCCGAACGTGCTGGTCGTGCTCACCGACCAGCAGCGCCCCGATTCGTGCGGTGTGTTCGGCCAGCGGCTCGACGTGACCCCGGTCCTCGACGAGCTCGCCGGCACCGGCGTCGCGTTCGACCACGCCCTCACCGTCCAGCCGGTGTGCGGACCGGCCCGGGCCGCGTTGCAGACCGGTCGCTACCCGACCGAGGTCGGTTGCTGGCGAAACGGGCTGTCGCTGCCGCGCGGGGTTCCGACGCTCGCCGACCGGCTCGCCGAGCTGGGTTACTGGACGGGTTACGTCGGCAAGTGGCATTTGGCGTCGGACCGCGGCCCCGGACGACCGCGTGGTCGCGTCAGCGCCCGGTTCGAACGCCGGCCCGTCCCGCCCGACCGTCGCGGTGGCTACCGCGACGCGTGGGCGGCAGCGGACGCGCTCGAGCACACGTCCGGCCCGATGGGCGGCCATGTGTTCGACGAGCAGGGTCGCCGTGTTCCGCTCACCGGCTACCGGGTCGACGCCGTCACCGACCTGGCGATCGACCGGCTCCGCAGGGTGGACGACCGGCCCTTCCTGCTCTGGGTGTCGTACCTGGAGCCACACCACCAGAACAACCGGTTGCGGGTCGTCGGCCCACCCGGCGAGGCCGCACGGTTCAGGGACTTCGACCGGCCCGGCGACCTGCCGGCGTGGCGCGGCGACTGGCGCTGGAACTACCCCGAGTACCTGGCCGCATGTGCCTCGATCGACCGGAACCTGGGCCGGCTCCTGGAGGAGCTCCGGAGCTCGGGTCGACTCGCAGACACGATCGTGGTCTTCACGAGCGACCACGGGACGCACTTCCGCACCCGGAACGCCGAGTACAAGCGCAGTCCGCACGACGCCTCGATCCGGGTGCCGTTGGTGGTTGCGGGACCCGGGTTCCGGGGTGGCCTCCGGCGTGATGACCTGGTGAGCCACCTGGACCTGCTGCCCACGCTGGTCGCCGCCGCCGGCGGGTCCGATCCGGCCCTCGACGGTCGACCGCTGCAGGCGCCGGGAGACCGGGACGACGTGCTGGTCCAGATCAGCGAGTCGATGATCGGCCGGGCGCTGCGGACGCGTACCCACACGATCGGAGTGGCGGCAGCGACCCGTCGTCCGCTCGACGGACACCGTCATCCGGCGGCGGCGTCCTACCGGGTGACGCACCTCTACGACAACGTCACCGACCCCCGACAACAGCGCAACCTGGCGCGGGACCCGGCGCACGCAGGAGTTCGCCGTGAGCTCGCCACCCGACTCCGCGATCGGATCCGGGACGTCGAGGGGTCCGAGGTCACGATCGACTTCGCCGCAGGCCCGTGAGCTCGGCGGAGCAGGGTTCCGCCGGAGCGCTGCTCAGAGGCCGAGCTCGTCCCGCGGCCGCAGCAGGAAGGTGGCGACGAGGGCAACGAGGCTGAGCGCCACGAGTGCCACAGCGGGGAAGAAGGCCCGGAAGTCGAGGAACGTTCCGATCGGTGGTGTGCCCGGGGCCGTGTTCCGGAACGCCACGAGGGCGAAGATCATGGCGCCCAGCCAGGCGAGGTGTCTCGACTCCCAGTCCCGCCGACCGGCCACCACCAACGACGACACCCCCACGGCACACAGGGCCAGGAGCCAGAACAGCGCCATCATCGCCACCACCCACGCGACCACGCTGCGCCTGCGTTCCACGTCGATCGCAACGACGCCCAGACCGTCCCGCTCGAACGCCCGCTCCTGGATCGCGAAACCCGGGGTCGCGGCCACGCCCCGGATGGCGAGGGGGAGCGTGGGTCGCATGCCGACATCCGCCGGGGTGGCGTCCGCTCCCTGCACCAGGACGACCTGCACCTCGGCGCGGTACGAGTCGAAGGGGTACGAGCCGACGTCGCCGGCGTCGACGTCGAGCGTCAACGACGTCTCGGGAGCGAGCTGGTCGGAGCGCACCTCCAGCGACGGCAGTGCGCCGATGTCGGTGAAGAGTCGGGCCCCCTCCGGCGGAAGCGCCAGCCCCGGCTCGAGCACCGCCCGGCCCTGCAACTGGCCGGCGGACGCGTCCACCGAGTCCAGCGCGATCGTCAGTTGGGCGGCGTCCTCGGGCCCGGCTGCAGGCAGGTTCGTGAAGCGGTCGACCGGTGGTCCCGGCCGCGTCAGCACGACGGCGACCATGGCGAGCGCGAACACCACCACGAGCACGATCGCCGTCCTGGAGCCGCGGCGAACCCCCTGTGGCCTCCGACCCGATTCAGGCTCGGATGTCGTTGGCATGGACCCGAGGGTAGGGCCGAGGTTCCGGCGGCCAAAACCGGCAGCATCGACCCTCCCCGACCGCGTCGGCTGCTGGACCGTCCGGGAACGGTGAGCACCACGACCCGGGTGCAACGTCCGTCTCGAGTTCGACCAGCGCCTCTGCAGCTCCCGATTCATGCAGTGCTGCGGTTCGGTCAGTCAGGAGTCGGCCGACGTGGCGGCCACCGCAACCTGACCGAGGAGTTCCAGGTTGTCGGCCTGCTCGAAGTTCGCTGCCACCGCCACGGTCAGCGAGGCGTCGGGCAGGTGGGCGACGTTCGAGACGAATCCGGGGACCTGGCCGTTGTGTCCGAAGCCGGTGCCGAGCCCGTCGATCTCGTAGGTGGCCAGACCCTGCCCCATGCCGACCAGTCGGAGCGGCCCGGCGGGCGGCAG
>CAIYGQ010000077.1 GCA_903925745.1 uncultured Actinomycetes bacterium
CGGTGTGGGAGGTCCCGTTCCCGGAACAGGTCGTAGGACCACCGTCCGGTCCGCTCCGGGAGGTCGGGGTGGTCCAGGTCGGGCAGGAACACCGTGGCCCGGACACCGTCGAGCTCCCAGACCGCCGAGGAGTACCAGGGGCCCTCCCACTCGACGATCAGGTCGTGCTCGGCGTCCTGCAACGGTCCGAGCAGCTCCACGGTGCAGCTCGAGCCGGCGTCGGCAACGAGCACGGGGAAGTCGAGTCCGGCCAGGGCGGCGGGGTACCACCCGTCGAGTCGGAGCGACCGTGTCGGCACGACCCGACCGAGGAGGGCCTCGACCACCTCGGGGGCGCGCAGTGTGCCGTAGGCGACCACCCAGTGCTCACGAGGGTGGCCGACCACGTCGCCGGCCTCAGCTCCCGTTCGCCGCCGGTCCGAGGTAACGCTGACGGAGCCCGTCCAGGGTCCCGTCGGCGCGGGCCTGTTCCAGGCCTCGCTCGATCACAGCCAGCGTCTCGGCGTTGTCGCGGGCCACCGCGATCCCGTACTGCTCGTCCGTGTCGAAACCGACTGCGACCCGTAGCCCCGGATCATCGGCGACGGCGACGTCGGCAACGGGCGAGTCGAGGACGATCCCGGTGACCTGTCCGGACCGCAGCGCAGCGAACTGGTCCTCGGTGGACGGGTAGTCGAGAATCCGCAAACCCGCCGGGCGGTTGGCCTCGACGAAGCGCTCGCCGGTCGTTCCCGCCTGCACCCCGACGGTCCGGGGTGACAGGTCGGCGAGCGACGCGACGGTTCCCTGCTCGCTGCGGACGACGAGCGACTGGCCGACCTCCAGGTAGGGCTGGCTGAAGTCCACCTGTTCGGCCCGTTCGGGGGTGATGGTGACCGCTGAGACCGCGGCATCACAGACTCCGACCCGGACCGCGTCGAGGATCTGGTCGAACGGTTCGTCGACAACCACGAGCGTCCGGTCCGAGGAGTTGGCGATCGACTGGGCGAGGTCGATGTCGAAGCCGGTGTAGCCGGACGGTGACGAGCTCGTCGCGTCCTCCGACGCGAACGGCGGGAAGGGCACGTCGGAGCAGATGACGAGGGGGGTCTCACCCCGTGCGGCCAGCGCCTGTGCCTCGGGGTTGACGGGGCTCCCCTGGTCGTCGCACGGCAGGACCTCGCCGTCGGGGAGGCGGGATTCCATTCGCGCCTGGGCGTTCACGACGGCGGTCGGCTGGACCCGGATCACGCCGTTGAACGGCTCTTCGAGCTGCTCGATGAGGAACAGGGTCCCGCCGAGCAGGACGGCGAGGAGCAGGGCGAGCGAGATCAGCACCCGACGCCGCATGTCGGGCACGGCCAGGGTGGTGATCACCGTCAGCACACCCACGATGGCGATCACCAGCATGGTCAGTGTCAGCACCGGCAGGTTCGGTTGTGCGTCGAACAGCCTCGACGCCCGGGCCTCGGTCTGCTGGCGGTTCAGGGAGACGATCTGCCCGACCACCGATCCTGGCCCGTCGAGCACCTCCGGGACCTGGGCGTTGAACTGCCCGGCCCACCACTCGGTCTCCGGCGACGTCCGGCCCTCGGCGAGCGCCGGGAACTCCAGGTTCGAGATCGAACGGGCGTAGCAGATGGCGCTGGCCTGCAACTCGTCTCCGGCACCGTCGGGGAGGAGCCCCGCGTTCTCGTAGAGCAGCTCGACCGACGCTGCCTCCTGGCTCACCGCCTGGTTGGTGCGCTGGAACGTCAGCGTGGCCTGCGCCACCACGAAGGCCGTGAGGAACACGGCCAGCGTCACGATCGGCCCGACGACCGCCTCGGTCTTGACTCCCTGGAAGTCGCCCTTGTAGAGCCCAGCAACTCGCGGACGCAGGACGAACACGCCGACGAACACGGCGACGATGGCGGCGATCAGGGCCCAGAGCACGTGCGTACTGTGTCCGGTCCCCGGTGACGGCGACAAGTCCGCGTCGGTCGAGGGGCCACCTCAGCGCAGGCGCCACTCGATCCGCTTGCCGGAGCTGAAGGCCGCCTGTCCCTCGGCGATGGACGCCTGGCTCGTGCCCAGGCCGATGAACGCGTAGCCCAGGCCGAGGGCCTGCGAACGGCTGAGCTCCTGACCGGCC
>CAIYGQ010000078.1 GCA_903925745.1 uncultured Actinomycetes bacterium
CACGAGGACGTGTTCCCGCCCTACTACATGGCCATGCTGCGCTCGGCCGAGCTCACCGGCCGCATGGACGAGGCGTTCGACCAGCTGCACACCTACATCCGACGTGACGTGGAGCTGTCCCGCCAGGTGCGCAAGGCGCTCATCTACCCGGTCATCCTGCTGGGTCTGTCGTTCGTGGTGATCCTGGTGATCGTGGTGTTCGCCATCCCGCGTTTCGCCAAGTTCTTCGAGGAGTTCAACGCCGAGCTGCCGCTGCCCACCCGGATCCTCATGGGGGTGGCCGACTTCGTGCAGTCGCCGGCGGGCATCGTCACGGGGCTGGTCCTGCTGGCGGCGGCCGTGGCGGCCTTCTTCTACATCCGGACCCCGGTGGGCAGGCTCAACTTCCACGCCCTGCAGCTCAAGATCCCCATGGTGTCGACCGTGGTGACCTACTCGTCCACCGAGCGGTTCACCCGGGTGCTGGCGGCCCTGCTGGACTCGGGCACCCCGCTGCCGGAGGCGCTGCCCACCGCCATCGACTGCTCCAACAATCAGGTCTACAAGAAGCGCCTGAGCGCGGCCATGGACGGCGTGCTGGCCGGGCAGGGCTTCGCCGAGCCGTTGGCGCGCACCGAGCTGTTCCCCACGACCACCATCCAGATGGTGCGGGTGGGGGAGCGGACGGGCGAGCTGTCGACCCAGCTCAACAACGCGGCCGGCTTCTACGAGGAGGAGCTCGACTACGCGGTGGACAAGCTCACGGCCTGGTTCGAGCCGATCACCATCATCTTCATCGGCGGTGTCGTGGGCTTCGTGGCGCTGGCCATGGTGAGCGCCATGTACGGCATCTACGGTCAGGTCAACCTGGGCTGAGGTGACGGTGGACGAGCGGAGGCCGGGACGGCGCGACCAACGGGGCTCCTCCCTCCTCGAGGTGGCCGTCGCCATGTTCATCCTGGCGATCGTGTTCCCGGCCCTCGCGCTGTTCTTCTCCACCGTCCTGGTGGCCAATCGCGATTCGGTCCAGATTCTGGAGGACAACGGCGCAGCCGCCCCGCGCCGGGCCGACGCCCGGAGTTTCGTGCGGTTCCAACTCGACTACGCCAACACGGCGGCGTTCCAGCCCGGTGCCACCACCACCACCGTGCCGTCGTCCTTCTACCGTGCATGCAGTGCGACCCTCGTCGCCGAGTCGGAGTCGATCGTGGACGCCAACTTCCCCGTTTCGGGTGATGTCACGCTGGACATCGTGTCCATCAGGAGCCGGGACTCGTTGGCCAGTCCCGGCGGCGTCGCCGACGCCGGCACGAGCGTGTGGGTCGCCAACTCGACCGGCTCCAAGGTGTGGCGCATCGACCCGGCCTCCAACCAGGTCGTGGCCACGGTCGCTGTGGGGTTGGCGCCAGCGGGCGTGCTCTCCGCGGTCAGTTCGATCTGGGTCGCCAACTCTGGCTCGGACACGGTGAGTCGCATCAACCCGGCCAACAACGCGGTGACCGCAACCGTGGCGGTCGGGGACGGTCCCAACCAGTTGGCCTGGGACGGCACCTACGTGTGGGTCACCAACTCGGCCGCCGACACCGTCAGTCGGATCAACCCGACCGGGAACGTCGTCACCAGCTACCCGGTCGGCGACAACCCGTCGGGCATCGCTGCTGTCGGTGGTGGGGTGTTCGTCGCCAACACCGGGTCTGACTCGCTGACCAAGCTCACGCAGGCCGGTGCGGTGGCCGCCACCGTGACCGGCCTGCGCGATCCGGTCGGTGTGGCGGTGGGCGGCGGGTCCGTCTGGGTGTCCAACTCCGATCCAGTGGACGGAAACAACGTGACACGGGTCAACCCGGCGAACGCTCAGGTCGTCACCACGGTCGGGTTGCCCGGGGCCCTGCGAGCGCCGCAGGGTGTCGCTGCGGAGGGGACGTCGGTCTGGGTGGCCACCTACAAGACCGACGTCGTCGCCCGGATCGATCAGGCAACGAATGCCGTCACCGGACAGGTTGGTGTCGGTGTCGACCCGGTCAGCGTTGCGGCCGGGTCCGGTCGCGTCTGGGTGAGCAACACCTCGGCGGCCTCCGTGACCCGACTGGACGGTGCTGGGAATGTCGTGGCCACCATCGACGTGGCCAACGGGCCGTGCGCCCAGGCGTCTGACGACACGGGCGTGCAGTCGTGGAAGGTCCGGATCAACTCTGGCGACTTCACCGAGGAGTTCGAGTTCCTGAAGGTCGACCGGTGAACCGGATGCCGTTCCTCAGCCGGCGGCGCTCCGCTCGGTCGCAGGCGGGGCTGACGCTGGTCGAGATCTACCTGGCCATCACCCTCACGGCCCTGTTGTCCGTGCCCGTGTTCGGCATGGTGATCGTGGTGTTGCGAACCGGTGGCGGCCCGGAGTCGGTCATCTCGGAGCAGGCCGAGGACATCAACCTCCTGCTGCAGCGGAACATCGAGGTGATCGAGACCGAGAGCCAGCTGCGGGAGGACTGGCGTCAGGCCTCGATCATCAAGGTCAACCCGCCGTTGGACTTCGGGCAGGGGATCGAGTGCAACAACGGCACCTCCTCCGCAGCGTTGACGATGTTCCCCTACTTCAACGTCGGTCCGGTGATCACTCTGCAGCGGCCTGCTCTGAACGGTCAGGACACGACGGCCCAGGCGCCCGGCGGGCCGTTCGCCGGCAAGATCCCGGGTGTTGCCCAGTCCAAGGGCATGGTCCGGGTGGTGTACAACCTGGTGACCCGTCGTTCGGGCGGGCAGCCCGTGACCCGACCCGACGGGAGTTACGTCCGCGATCTCGTCCGTCGACAGTGCGCCGTGGAGTCGAGTGGGCAGCCCGCTGTCCGGGCTGCGTTGCCGTCGGACGGTTGCCCAGATGCCGTCCAGGTCCCGGTGGGCAAGGTCGTCACCGACTGCGCCGGCTGGCGACTCAAGCCGGGGACGATCAACAGCGGGTTCCTCTCCTCCCCCAACAACTGGCCGCTCGGCTGGACCACCGGCCCGCTGACGCCCACCGTGGTGCTCGAGGACGTGAAGTCCATCGCTGCGCTCCGGATCTCGCCGACCACCGCCTCGCCCACCACTGCCAACGACGGGACCACTCGGTGCAACTACAACCTCTCGTACAACGTCGCGCACCAGTACGACCAGCGCTGCAACGTGGAGCTGACCATCACCTTCGGCGACGACCGCTCTCAGAAGCTCCGCCTGTACCAGGGGTTCGGTCTGTGACCTCCGCCGCCGATGCCCTCCCGGTCCGGACCGCTCGAGCCCAGCGGGGGTCCATCCTCGTCCCCGTCCTGTTCCTCTTGACGATCTCGGCGGTGGTCGTCCCGGTGGTGCTGCTCTCCGTCAGCTCCAACCTTCGGGTCTCGCGGGTGGAGCTTCCCGAGGCGGCAGGTGCCAACCAGACACCGGCCCAGCAGACCGACAACGCCGATCTGGCCTTGGCGAGCGGACTCGAATTGTTGCGGGACCCAGCCAGCCTGTGCGGTGAGAACTCGCCGACCGGCAATCCGCTCGGGTCCAACCCCGACGGCAGCCGGCGGGTGTTCAGCTACGGAGGGTTCAAGTTCATCCTGGGCTGCGAGTTCACCGGCTACACAGCTGGCGGCCTCCCCACCGTGTACCCCGACGAGGGCCAGCCGGCGGTGGTGCTGGTGGGCAACCACTACAACTCCTACAAGGGCATCTCCAAGAAGGACTGGCAGGGTGACCTGGGTGGCTCCTACGGCAATCCGTGGTCCAGTGCGCTCGGGAGCGCGTTCTACAACGGGTACGCCGGGGATCTCGGGCCGAACGGTCAACTGGTCCACTTCGGCAAGGCGCCGCTCGTGGTGGGCGGCGGTGTCCAGGTGAAGCGCAAGATCTCGGCGGCGAACACCCAGGCGCTCGGCGCACCGGGCGGGAGCCCGGCCATGCAGGCCGCTGGCCCGATCGTGCAGGGTGGGGGGAGCTTCATCGATCCGGCCAGCCGCTACCCGTCGGGAAGCCCCAACCGGTGTGGGGTGCTGGAACCCAACGACTTGAACGGCAAGGCGGCCGTCGACGTGGTCGCCGGCTCCAGCGGCGCCACCGCTCCGATGGAGTGCGGGTCGGCGACGATCGCCGGTCGGAGCGAGACGGCACCGGGTGTGACTGCCGACGGACCGGTCTGGACGAACGCTGTCATCGCGCAGCGCAAGAAGCCGATCCTCGACAAGAACGGCAACCCCACCACCGACTGCGGGAGCTACTCGGGACGCAAGGACCCCGCCGCCAACTCGGGAGCCCTCCCGGTGATCGAACTGGAGGGCGCGTTCGGTCCTGCCGAGACCAAGATCCTGAACGACTGGTTCCGCACGTGCCGGGCCACCTGGCAGTTCGTGGGCGACACCTACTTCGACGTGTACGACCCCACCCAGACCGACGCTCGCAAGCACTCGCTGGTGCTCGATCTGTTCGAGTCGAACTACGTGGTCGGAGGGTTCGGCAGCTTCGCCGAGGGTCAGCCGCTCCCCATGGGGGCGTTCCCCAACGCCTGCGACCGCACCAGCCCGCCGGCGGTCAACGGCGAGGTCCAGACCCGCGGTGCCAGCATCACCCTCTCCTCCCGGACGGGGCTCCGGCACAACAACGGCCGGGTGGCCATCTGTGGGCCCAAGCAGACCGGCAACACCTTCCACAAGACCGCCATCTACCAGAAGCGCGCCGACGATCTGGTGAACTGGTCGCCGGCGCTGCAGGACCAGGTGCTGAACTCGGCGTCGTGCGGGACCTGTGTGGCGTTCACCCAGAGCGGGAGCACCTACCAGGCGAACACCGCAGGCAACTCCGCGTTCGCCCGACTGCGGTTCTCCACCGCCGACTCCGGACTGCAGGACGGTCACCTGCCCCTCAATCTCTCCACCCTGCAGGCCAGGCTGACGGTCAACTCGGTCACCACCAACCTGTTCACCACCTCGCCGGCCCAGAACGGGTCCAACTTCCGGGTGAAGTTCCGCTTCCCCCGACCCAGGTACCGGTTCCTCAACCCGGTGTCCGGTCGTACGGCTGACTTCCTGGAGTGCTGGAGCGCCTACCAGCCGCTCACGATCGGCAACAAGATCGTGTCGTTGTCGGAGTCGGGCGGTAGTTGTCTCTACCGCAACGCGGACGGGAGCACGCAGGGTGCGCCGACCGAGGTGGCGATCGGCGAGGCGGTGAAGTACGTGGGCAGGTGCAACGCCGGCCCGCCGTTCCCGCTCAACACGTCCACGCCCGACCCCAACGACCGGATCGATGCCGACGAGATCGAGCAGACCTGCTCGCCGCTGTTGGACGTGGAGGTCCAGCTCACCAGGAACTCCACCCAGACGGGGAACCTGACGGCTGAGATCAGCAACCTGGCGTTGAGCGGGTCCACGACGACCGGGTTCACCACCCCGCTCGGGCCGCTGTCGGTCCGGTGGGCGCCGCGCCCGCTCAACGGCGACGGCACCAACCGCCCTGGCGACGCCACGTTCAACGTCTTCGGCAGCGTGGTCCTCCCCTACAACGCCGTCGAGGTCCGCTGGGGTCCCAACGGCCGGGCACTCGGGACGTCCATCTTCAACGGCGGTGAGGTGCCCCTGCAGAACTGCAGCTACGCCAACCCGGGTGGGTGCCGACCGGCCGTCGTCGCCGGGGCTCTGGCCAGTTGGACCACCCAGGGCGACGCAGCGGAGGCCAAGTGCGCCACCTGCGGGTCCGAGGAGTTCATCCGGGACGACTACTTCCCCAACTGGCCCGAGGGCTCGGGAGGAACGCCGCTGCAGCCCGACCTGCTGGCCGGAAACTCCGACGGGCGACCGGCGCAGCGCAACTACCGGCTGACGGCCTGCGTGGTGGGTGACGACAGGGGGACGCCGACCACGGCGGACGACTTCGCCTACCCCCGATCCTGGGTGAACGCCTACACGCAGGACGTCCAGAGCGGGTTGTCGATCGCAGGGAAGCCCACGGTCGTCACGGCGAGTGGGGTCATCAACCAGGACGGCAGCTACCTCCAGGTCGGTAGCTGCACCCGACCCGCGGAGTACCCCTAATATTCGGAGCGGGGGTCAAGTTCCTGAGGGTCTTGACAGGAACGAGTCTGTCCACGATGCTGAGTGCGCCCTTGGGGGCCATTCGGGCTGACGAGATCGGTCGGGGTGGGAGAGCTAAGCAGTGACAGTCAAGAAGCGGGCGGAGCAGGAGATTCCTGGCCGTCACCCGTGACTCTGGAGGGAGCACACCATGGACATGATCAAGAAGCGGATGGCAATGCGGGGACAGAGCGGCTTCACGCTCGTCGAGCTGCTCGTGGCGGTCGCCATTCTGGCGATCCTCGCCGGTGTGGCCGTGTTCGCAGTCGGCAATCTCACCGACTCGGCCGACACTGCGGCCTGTGACACCGAGCGTTCGACGATCCAGACCGCCATCGCTGCCGCCGAGGCGACGCCCGACACAACTGACTCGGTCGCCACCTACATCGACGGTGGTGCCGGTGCGGTGAAGTACTACAACGTTACGGTCAGTCCCCCGACGTTGACCGCTGCGGGCACGTCTGCTGGTTGCACCGCATTCTGACGTCTCGCTGCTGAGTCGATCAGAGACGGGGCCGGTTCCACCGGCCCCGTCTCTGCCGTTTTCGGACCGCATCACCTAACGTGGTCACGGTCGCCCGCCGGAGGGGCCGGCGGCCCGTTCACACCGGTGCCCGACACACGGGCGAGGACTGGAGCACCACGTGGCCACAGCCAACGACACGACCGTCCTGGACCCGTACCTGCGGTACCTGTGGGACACCCAGGCCACCGACCTGCACCTGTC
>CAIYGQ010000079.1 GCA_903925745.1 uncultured Actinomycetes bacterium
CCATGCAGGTCGACTTCGACGAGCGGCTCCGGAGCATGCTCGAGGACGGGCGTGGCAGCGAGCAGCCCCCGGACCCCCGAGCTCAGCGGTGGATCGAGCAGGCCGACGAGGAGGCCGACCACGCACGTGACTCCCGCTCCTGGTGGCGTCAGTGAGCACCGGGTTCTGTGTCCGGTGTGGCGAGGTCACCACTGCCCGCCGTTGCGACCGGTGCGCAGGTCGACGTCCGTCCCCGCCAGCCGGTTGGGGAGTGGTCGGCCCCGGCCCCCAGCGCAACGATCTGGCCCAACCTCACGGTTTGGCTGGGGGGTCGACCGCCGGCGCAACGTCGCCTGCGTCCGCTCCTGCCCGGCGTCTCGCCGCTCCAGGCCCGGTGCGGCTGGGCGGTCAACTCCACCCCCGCCTGTCCGTCGGGTTCGTGCGCGACGGTCAGGTCCGCGTGGTCGGTGAACCACAGGTTCGGACGGTTCCCGACAGTGGGGTATCTCGCCTGCTGCGGGCACTGGCGGTGGTGCTCGGCATCCTGGTCGTCCTGACGACACCGTCGGTCGTGTCGCTGCTCCTCGTGGTGGCCGTGATCGCCGTGGCCTGTGCCCTGCTGTTCCGGTGGCTCGGGTTCAACGGATTCGGGCGGGGCGTCGGTCGCAGCGTGGTGGGCGTCGGCGCGTTCGCCGCCCGCAGTGGCGGCGGACGGCCCCGAGGTGCACGTCCCGCACTGGCGTTCCGGATCGAGGACGCCGCCGGGCGCGTCGACCACGTCGACCTGGTCGGTCACGACGTGGGCGTGGCGCTGGGCGACTCCGTCCGGGTGACCGGATGGCGGGTCCGGGGGCGACTGCACGCCCGGTCGGTGCGCAACCTCACCACCGGAGTGGTGTTCCGACGTCCCGGGCTGGTCGAGATCCCGCTGCTCCTGGTCGTGGTGTCGATCGCCGCCCTCGTCGTCCTCGACCGGTTCCTGAGTTGGACGTGATGATCGCCGAGCTGGCGCCTGCCGTCCCGGAGCGGCTGATCGACCCGGTGGCCTCGAGTGGTTCCGTGCGTGGACCAGCTCCAGGGGGGTCGCATGCTCGCTGACCTGCCGTCTCCGGGCGATCGCGACGAGTTGTTCGACTGGGCCGTGCGCGGTCAGCCGTTCCGCGACGGGGGAATCGCCACTGCAGACTTCGAGTCGATGTTGGCCGCCGCAGCGTGGGTGCACGTCGCCGAGACGTCTGCGTTCTGGCACGGGGATCCCGTTCGCCTGGTCCAGGCGACCGCTGCGTGTGTCGCCGGCCTGGTCCACGTGGGGTGTCCCTGGGCCGTGGTGATCCGGGGGGGCACCGAGGGGCTCTCGATGGTGGTGGGCGCACCGCACCTCCCCGTGCTCCGGGCGGCGCTCGAAGCCCACTGGCCCGGGGTCGTCCTCCGGCCCGTCGCCCGTCCGGTCACCCAGGGCGGGGGTGCGTGCTCCGTCTGGATGCGCCACACCGCACCGGCACCCGGCCGAACCGGAGGCATCGACGGTGGAGGTCGGGACCAATCCGTGGTTCCACCCTCGACGCCGATCGAACGACTCGCCGAGGTGCCCCCGGACCGGCCGTTCCAGCTCGAGCTGCTCCTCCGGCCCGTCCCCACCGACGTGCTCCGTGACCGGGCTGCGGAGCTGGCCCTGATGTCGGGGGCGCTCCGGAACGTGGCGCAGCACCAGGTGCAACTCGAGGCGCACGTCAGTGCCGTGGTCGAGGATCGGACGTCGTCGGTGCTCGCCGACGAGGTCGACACCGTGGCGGCTCGTGTCCAGCACATGCTCGCTGCGGGGGGAGTGCTCCTGTCGGGGCGTCTCGTCACCTGGTCCGCCGACGACCTGGCCGTGGTCGCGGGATCGCTGGTCGGTCACGCCGGTTCCCGGACCGTGTGGGGAGTGCACCCCCCGGTCGTCGCCGTCGCTCCCGGCCACCCTGCTCTGCGCCGACGACGCCGCAGACGCCGTGTCCCCGCCCCGCCACGACGTCCACGGGCTCCCCAGCCGGCGATCGGTCAGACTCGACGAGCACCCTGATCCGCCCGCTGGTGCTCCGTCCGGTGCGACCGTCGCCCTCGGGACGACCCGACGTGGTGCACCCGTCCGGATCGGTCTGACCGAGTTGTGCTCCCACCTGCTGGTGACCGGAGCGAGCGGCTCCGGAAAATCCACCGCCGTCGCTGCCCTGCTGGTCCAGCTCCAGCAGGCGGGAGTGCCCTTCACCGTGGTCGAGCCGGTCAAGCGCGAGTGGGCCACGTGGGGCCTGGAGGGTCTGGGGGTCTGGTGCCCCGGTTCGGCACACGACCGAACCGGCTGGGTGCTGAACCCGCTGGAGGTGCCCACCGGTGTCGAGGTCGGGACCCACCTCGACCAACTCGTCGCGCTGTTCAGGGGCGTGTACGCCCTGCCCGATCCACTGCCCCACCTGCTCGAGTTGGCGCTCGTGCGCGCCTACGAGGGCGCCGGCTGTGACCTGACGTCGGACCGTCGCAGCGATCACGATCGGTGGCCGACCCTCTCGTCCGTGCTCTCGATCGCCGCGGACCTGCCCGCCGAGCTCGGCTACGAGCCCCAGATCCGGGCGAACCTCCGCGCAGCGATCCAGGCCCGACTGGGCGGGCTGGTCCGAGGGGCCCGCGGCCGGGTCCTCGATCAGGACGAGCCGTTCCCCGTGGCCGACGCCCTCCGCGGATCGCTCGTGCTCAACCTGGACGCGATCGGCGACGATCACGCCCGGAGCCTGGTGATGGCGCTGTTCGTCCTCCGGCTCGCCGAGGAGCGTCGCACGTCGCCGAGTCGCGAACTGCGGCACGTCACGGTGCTCGAGGAGGCCCACCGGCTGCTCCCCGCGCAGCCTCCGGGCAGCGCCGAACCCGGGACCTCCGGGGCGGTGGCCCACGGTGCGTCGACGGTCGCCGATCTCATCGCCGAGGTGCGCAGCTCGGGCGAGGGCGTGGTCGTCGTCGACCAGTCGGCCTCGGCGATCGTCCGCTCGGCACTCGTCAACACCTCGACCAAGCTGGCCCTGCGGACGGTCGACCGGACCGACCAGATGGCACTCGGTGCGGCGATGGGGGTCGCTGACGAGGAGCTCGCGACGTTCGCGTCGCTGCGCGACCACGAGGCGGTCGTCGCCACCGCTGCGTCCGACCGACCGCTCGTGGTGACGAGCTCCTGGGTACCCCTCGACGCGGTCGACCGTTCTCGCGGGCGGCAGGAGCAGCCGGCGCCGCCTGCGACCTTCACCCATCTCCCCGATCCGGTGCGGCGGGCCGCAGAGGTGGTGGTGCGAGCGCCGGTCGAGCTGCTCGATGCGAGCGACGCCGATCCACGCGCGGCGCTGCTCGCAGCGGTCCGGACCGCCGCCCCGGATTCGACCGACGAGGACGCGGCGTCGCTGGTCCGCAGCGCAGTCGATCGGGTCCTCGCCCCGGTGGACTCGGCGCGCCGCTGGCCCCGCGATCGTCGTGCATCGGCGGCAGTGGCGGCGGTCGTCGGCTCGCCCCGGTCCGACCACCCTGCGGAACTCCTCCTCGACGGCCGGCTGCCCAGGCTGTCGTGCGTCGCCGTCTGCCCCGACGGCGGCTGCTCGACAGGGGAGCTGGTGGCGGGTTCGGTCGACGGACTCCTGGCCGATCCCGTGGTCGTCGACCGGATGCTGGTCGACCCGGAGGAGCGACGTCGACGCACCCGACGGGAGGCCGAGCATCTGCTCGGGGACGGTGCGCCCGATGAACTCGTCGACCACACGATCCGGTGTCTGACGGCATGTGTGTTCGACGAGGTCGTGGACCTGCACACGGTGCGCAGCTTGGTCGGAGGGTCCGACGGTGGCTGACCACGGGCTCGACGGTCGGCGCCGACGGGTGGAGGACGCACGGGGTCGTAGCCGGCGTCCTGCACCCGACTCGCCCGTCGGCCGGTCGGCGATCGACCGGACCGACCGACCGACCGGCGGCGCCGCCGACTCCTCGTCGGCCCGCCCTGCCGACAGCCGCCCCCTCCTGGACCGGGGCGAGCCGCTCGACCCGTCCCGGGTCGGCGTGTCGGTACCCGAGCTCCATCCCGACCACTTCACCGGGCCAACCGCCGACGAGCGGACGGCGATCCGCCGAGCCTGGGAAGCCGACTCGTCGCCCGAACACTGGGTTCGTCACGTCAACCCCGGCGGCGACTCCGATCCTGCGCGGATGGTGAACTGCGCCGACTGTTCACGGGCGGTGCAGCTCACGCTGGAGGGTCGTCCGACCGCAGCGGCCGCCCTCGACGCGGGCAGGTTGCCGCTGCAGTCCGACGTCGGTGACGGCGCGGGAGAGGCGCCCGACTACACCGAGCAGTGGTCGGCCGACCGCGCTCGGCCGATGACCTACGAGCAGGTGGCCGACGAGCTGCGTCGTTCCGGTGGTTCGGCGATCGTGTTCGGGTACTCGGAGGAGGGTGGGCACGCGTTCAACGCCGTGCTCGACGACTCGGGCCGTGTCACCTGGATCGACGGCCAGCTCGGCGAGGTCGGGGAGTGGCCGCCGCCGTACCGGTCGACGTTCACCGAGACCGAGGCCATCCTGTTCCCGGCGGAGGACCGACGGTGGCGTGGACGACAGGAGGATGCGTGATGGACCGGACCACAGCGATCGACCGGGCGGCGGCGGCGACGGAGGAGTGGTCGGGCGTCGAGTCCGTGAGCATCGAGGCGCGACCGATCGACGGAGGCTGGCGCTGCTGGCAGGTGGCGACCCGCCGGACGGTCGGCGCGTTCCACGTGCTGGTCCGCGACGACGGCGCAACCGTTCGTTGCGCTGCGGCGCTCGGTGACCATGCCGCGGCCGAGCGGCTCGCCCGTATCGGGTGATGAGCGACCGGGTCGGGGGCGTGCCAGTGCCGCCGGGCTCTGCTCCTCCGGGCCGGGACCCGCACCTGCGGCCCGAACGTGTCGTTGGGTCCAACGTCTAATCTGTCGCTCGGGAACGGGTCGCCGGACGCAGGCGACGGTGTGGAGGGAGATCGCGTGGTGCAGGGTCGTGTGGTGGTGTACGCGGTCGGTGAGCGCGACGTGAGCGCCGACGTGCTGGGGGAGCTTCCCGACGTCGCCCTTCCCCCGAAGCCGACGCCTCGTGATCTCGCCCGCGTGGTCACCGAGTGTCTGGACGCCGATCCGTCGCCGCTCGACCTGACCGTGGGCGCTGGGGGTCGCCGGGCCAACATGGAGCCGCTCCCGATGCTGGCGGCGACGCTCCGGTACCTTCGCGAGCAGCACGTATCAGCGACACCCATCACGCTGTTGTTCGTGGTGACCGACCAGAGCGACGTGGACGGGGTGTCCGATTTCCACAAGGAACGGGACACCTTGGTCTTCGACGAGGTGCTCCGAGCGTGGGCCCGAGCGAACGGCGTGAAGGTCGCCGACCCGGTGGTCAGCACGGAGCCCGCCGTCCGCACCTATGCGCTCGGCACCCTGCTCGGGGAGCTCTCCACGCGTGTTCGGGACCTGCAGCCCGACGCCGTGTCCGTCGTGCTCGGGCCCTCGACACCGGCCCACCAGCTCACCCTCACCCTGCTCCTGGCCGACGGCTTGAGCGGGGTGCGCGACGTCGAGTACGTGGAGCTCCACGAGGACCGGACGAGCGAGCCTCCATCCACCACGGTCGCCGCACTGGACATGCCTCGGCTCTTCGACGGCCCGACCGCCCGGCAGGCGGTCCAGCGGCGACTCGAGGCCTACCAGCCGGCCCACGCGCTCGACGTCGTCGAGGCGTTCCCGAATGCCTTCGACGAGGAGTGGACAGCTGAACTCGGCAAGCTGGTCGCCAAGGTGGAACGGCACGATCCGGTCGGCGATCCGCTGGAGCAGCTCGCCGACATGGTCGACCGCCTCGAGTTGGGTGCGCTGGCCGGCTGGCCGCCGTGGCAACAGCTCTTCGAGTTGAGCGTGCTCGTCCTCGAGATCCTCCCGAACGCTTGGTACCAGCGCTATCGCGGTCGGCACCCTGGGGTGACTCTCGACGAGAGTCCCGACATCGCAGTCGACACGCTCGATCGGAAGCTCATCAGTCGCCGCACTGGTGTGGACAAGAACGGGGGCGCGGCCCGCATCCTTCTGGCCTCGGCTGCTCCGGTGATCCACCGCAAGCACGAGACAGCTGA
>CAIYGQ010000080.1 GCA_903925745.1 uncultured Actinomycetes bacterium
AGGTCGTAGAGCTCGTCGCGTTCGTCGGTGACGATCGCCAGGTGGATCCGGGCGCCGATCTCCAGCTCGTCGTAGCGCTCGCCCGCCGCCTGGCGGACCCAGCCGAGCTTCTCTCGGGTCGACTCCTCGGTGGCGGTGGCCCCGGCCCGCTCGTCGATGACGCCGGCGGGCAGGCTGGGGTTCAGGTGGACGATGTCGGCGTGGCGACCCGCCAGCTCCAGGATCCTGCGGCCCCCGCCGCCGATGACGATCGGCGGATGCGGCAACTGCGCAGGCTTCGGTCGCCCGTCCATCTTGGAGACCGTGTAGTGCTCGCCTGCGAAGTCGAGGGGCCCGTCGGACCAGAGACCCTTGATCACCGTGAGCGCCTCCTCGAGCCGGGCGATGCGCAGCGAGGGTCGATCCAAGGGGATCCCGGTCGCCTCGTAGTCGGCGGTCATCCAGCCGGCGCCCAGTCCGAACTCGAGGCGCCCTCCGCTCAGGCGGTCGATGGTCGCGGCCTCACGGGCCAGCACCGCCGGGTGCCGGTAGTCGTTGGAGAAGACGAGTGACCCGACGCGCAGGGTGGTCGTCGCATCGGCGGCGGCCATGAGGGCGGCGAGCGGTGCCACCTCCTCGTCGCAGAGGTGGTCGGCGACGGTGAGGACGCTCACGCCGGAGTCCTCGGCCTTCCTGGCGAGGGGGCGGAGGTCCTCGGGTCCGGTCAGGTGTGAGGCCTGGACGCTGAAGCGGAAGGGGTGGTTGGGCACGTCCAGAGGCTAGATCACGCCGGCTCGCCCCCGGACCGACACGATTCCGCGTGGTTTTCGTCACATGAACGTAACAATTGACGCGAGAGTGCAATACTCGACGCATGGCTGAAACACACACCCCCCGACGCTTCGCGCTCCGGACGCTCTGTCTGGCAGCGCTGCCGGTCGTCGCCGTGAGCATTCCGGTCCAGCAGCGCCTCGCTGCCCGGGACGGCGCCGCGCAGGTCACCGCAGCACCCCCTGCCGCCGCCGCACCGGTGCTGCAGCCCGTGGCCGCCCGCACCCCGGCGCCGCCCAGCACGACGACCACCACGACGCTCCCGCCGCCTCCGCCCGAGCCCGCCGGCAACGTCGCCGTGCGCTGGGCCATGCTCACCATGGGCACGCCCTACCGATACGGCGGCACCACGCCCGCCGGTTTCGACTGCTCCGGGCTGACGCTGTGGGCCTGGAACCTGGCCGGCGTCCAGCTGCCCCGCACGGCCTCCGAGCAGCGCTCCGCCACCCGGTCCATCTCCCGGGGCGAGCTGCAGATCGGTGACCTGGTCTTCTACTACGGCACCGGGCACGTCGGGATGTACATCGGTAACGACCAGATCGTGCACTCCCCGCGGACCGGCAAGTCGGTCGAGGTCGTGCCCGTGGTCCGCGGCGGCATGGCGCCGTCCTCGTTCGGGCGCGTCGCCACCAAGTGAGCTGAGCCGCTGCGGTGGTCGCTCAACGGCCACCTCGCCCTCCCCCCGGATCGGGCCGGTCGCAACGCTGCGACCGGCCCGATTGCGTCACGGCGGGATCAGCGGCCGGCGCTCGAGCGGTCCGGACGCAGGGAGCGACCGGTTCGGAGCGGCCCGGATCGACCGGCCGGGCCTACGCTGCACCGCCATGGCAGCGCAGCAGCACGACCGTCTCACCGACTTCGACCGGGGGTCGTTCACCTTCGGGGGCAAGGACCGGACCGTGTTCCGGATCGGTGACGGCCCGGGCGTCGTCGTCATGGCCGAGATGCCCGGGATCACCCCCCGCGTCGCCGACTTCGCCCGGCACGTCGCCGAACGGGGGATGACGGCGGTCGTCCCGCACCTCTTCGGGACCCCGGGCGCACCACCGAGCACCGGCACCTACGTCCGGTCCATCGCCCCCATGTGCGTGTCACGCGAGTTCGCCATGTTCGCCAGGCGGACCACGCCCCCGGCGGTCGACTGGCTGCGGGCGCTGTGCCGGGAGACGCACGAGCGGTGTGGCGGGCCGGGGGTCGGCGCGGTGGGGATGTGCTTCACCGGCGGGTTCGCCCTGGCCATGTCGACCGAGCCGGCGCTGCTGGCGCCGGTGCTGAGCCAGCCGTCACTGCCCGTCGGACGGTCGGACGCGGCGAAGGCGGACCTCGGGCTGTCGGACGCCGACCTGCTGGCTGTCCGTGAGCGGGTCGCCGACGAGGACCTGTGCGTGCTGGGCCTCCGCTTCACCGGCGACCCGCTGTCGCCGCCCGAGCGGTTCGCCTCGCTGCGCCGTGAGCTCGGCGACAACTTCATCGGGGTGGAGCTCGACTCGGCGGTCGGCAATGCGCACGGTCACCGGAAGGCGGCGCACTCGGTGCTCACCGAGGACCTCGACGATCGACCCGGCACGCCGACCCACGATGCGCTCGAGCAGGTGCTCGCGTTCCTCGCCGACCGACTCCTCCCCGCCACCTGACGCGAGCCGCCCAATGTCCGGCTTTGTGGTGCGAGCGTCATGCATATGCATGACGACCACAAGAACATGAAATTGCAACTTGCTCCACCAAAGAGCGATTGATTCACCAAGGTTTTGAGACAGAGAAACTTGTAAACGAAAAGCCCGCCAAGAAGTAAAAAAGGTAGCTGTGAAAAAGCAAGAGGCATTTTTTTTTTTCAATGCATGCCGTCAAGGTTCTCAGACTGAGCACATCAAGTTCAACATTGTTTATTGTTCAAAGTGCGCTTACCACAAGAACATGAAATTGCAACTTGCTCCACCA
>CAIYGQ010000081.1 GCA_903925745.1 uncultured Actinomycetes bacterium
CAGTCGCTCGGGTTCCTCACCCGGAGCGGCGATCCACACCGTGTGGCGACCACCGGACGCCGCGGCGGCGACCACCCGGCCGTCGGAGCACCACCCGTAGCGGGCGCCGCCCGAGATCCAGCGGGGCTCGCCGACCTCCTCGGGGCGGTCCCAGACCAGGGGCACGAGGTCGCCGGCGCCCTCGTCGGGGAGCCCGGGTGCCGGTGCCCGGCGCAGGTGCCACCAGTCGTCACGGTCGTCGCACCACCACAGGACGCCGTCGTCGTCCCATCTCGGCAGGCAGACCGAGACCGCCCGGGGTCCACCGACCGCCAGGTCGGCAGCGGCCCTGCCTCCGGCCACGCGACGGGGCTCCGCCGCAACCGGTCCGGCCGGCCCCGGAACCAGCCGGGCCGCCCACAGCTCGGCTGCGTCCCAGGGCATGTCGGGGTGGTCCCAGCGAAGCCAGGCCAGCGTCCGGCCGTCGGGAGCGACCGTCGGCGCCACGACGAAGTCGGCGCCCGCCACGATCGACACCGGTTCCCACGGTCCGGAGGTCCGGACCACCACCAGGTCGTGGTGCGCCTCGCCGGCGGCGGAACGGGGTCGCTCCCGTTCCAGCACCATGAACTCGGCGTCCCGCCCCTCGCACGGGATGACCGCACCGGCGGCGAACCGTTCCGGCGAACCCGTCCAGGGATCCTCGGGTCCGAGCACCTCGACGGCGGACCCGTCGACGCGGAGGACCCGTTGGGTCGCCGCGTCGACCGCGAAGCACGTCGCCGAACCGTCGGACCACCAGCTGCCGCCGCCGTACTCGTTGACGGAGCTGCGGACGGACCGGTCCGGTCCCAGCAGCTCACGACGTCGGGCCGAGCCGGGTTCGTCGGGTCGGCCGAGCCACTCGCACAGCACTCCCCGACCCCGTTCAGCGGGACGGGACTCCTGCCAGCGCACCCGGACGGTGCCGTCGTCGAGCTCGCTCACCCCGACGCCGTCGAAGCGGACGGCACCCCCTGCCGCCGTGGCCGCATCCAGCCGTGAGGGCCACTCGCCGTGGCGGGCGACCCGTCGGTCGTCCCGGCTCACCCCTCGACCAGCCGCTGGATCCGGGCCAGCCCCTCCTCCAGGTCGGCGTCACCGAGTGCGTACGAGAACCGGCCGTACCCGGGCGCACCGAACGCCTCACCGGGGACGAAGGCCACGTCGGCCCGCTCCAGGACCAGGTCGGCGAGCTCGAGCGTCGTCGACGCCGTGGCGCCGCCCAGGTCCCGACCGAGGAGCCCCATCAGGTTCGGGAACGCGTAGAACGCGCCCTCGGGCTCCTCGCAGGTCACACCGTCGATCGCCGACAACATGGCGTGCATCGTCCGACGACGCCGGTCGAAGGCGGCGCGCATCTCCACGACTGCGTCGAGCGGCCCAGACACCGCGGCCAACGCGGCGCGCTGGGCCACGTTCGCCACGTTGGAGGTGAGGTGGCTCTGCAGGTTCGTCACCGCGGCGGTCACGTCGGCCGGGCCGAACAGCCAGCCGACCCGCCAGCCGGTCATGGCGAAGGTCTTGGCCACCCCGTTCAGCACCACGCAGGATCCGGCGAGCTCCGGGACGACCGAGAGGATCGAGTGGAACTCCGCCCGTCCGTACACCAGGTGCTCGTAGATCTCGTCGGTCAGTACCATGACCCCGCGCTCGAGCGCCCAGGTGCCGATCGCCTCGATCTCGGCACGCGTGTACACCGCACCCGTCGGGTTGGACGGCGAGACGAAGACGAGTGCCTTCGTCCGGGGGGTCCACGCCGCATCGAGCTGTTCGACGGTGACGCGGAATCCGGTGGACTCGTCGGTCGGCAGCACCACCGGGGTGCCACCGGCGAGCGCGATGGGCTCCGGGTAGGTGGTCCAGTAGGGGGCCGGGAGCAGCACCTCGTCGCCATCGTCGACGACGGCGAGCGTCGCCTCGTACACGGCCTGCTTGCCACCGTTGGTCACCACCACCCGAGCCGGGTCGACCTCCACTCCCGAGTCGCGGAGCGTCTTCGCCGCGATCGCCTCCCGCAGCGCCGGCAGCCCGGGGGTCGGCGAGTAGCGGTGGTTCGCCGGATCCGCACAGGCCGCGACGGCCGCGGCGACGATCTCGGGCGGGGTCGGGAAGTCGGGTTCGCCGGCTCCGAACCCGATGACCGGCCGCCCGGCGGCCGCGAGCGCCTTGGCCTTGGCATCCACGGCCAACGTGGCCGATGGCGTGATGGCCGCGATGCGGCGGGCGATCCGGTTCGAGTCGGCGGGGCTGCTCACGGGCGCCAACCTAGCGGTGGGTCGACCGGGGCCCCGAACGTGTTCCGGCGTCGTGACGGCCCGTCCGGGTGCGACACACTGTCCGGGTGATCGAGATCCCCGACATCGCCATCCCCGACGACCTGCTCCCCCACGACGGCCGCTTCGGTTGCGGACCGTCGAAGGTCCGCCCCGACGCCGTCGAGATGCTCAGCGGCTCGGCCGGCCACTTCCTCGGGACCAGCCACCGTCAGGCGGCGGTCCAGTTCAAGGTCGGCGAGCTCCGCAACGGACTCGCCGAGTTGTTGTCCCTGCCCGACGGCTACGAGGTGCTGCTCGGCAACGGCGGCACGACCGCGTTCTGGGATGCGGCGACCCTGTGCCTGATCGAGGAACGGAGCCAGCACCTCACCTTCGGTGAGTTCTCCTCGAAGTTCGCCTCGGCCGCGGCCGCCGCCCCGTTCCTGTCGGACCCCGACGTGCGCAGCGCGGAGCCCGGTGGCGCGCCACGGGCCGAGGCGGTCGACGGCGTGGACGCCTACTGCCTGACCCACAACGAGACCTCGACCGGCGTCGCCGTCACCCCGGAACGACCCGCGGGCAGTGACGGTGCGCTCGTGCTGGTCGATGCGACGTCCGCGGCCGGAGGGTTGCGCGTCGACGTCGGTGAGTGCGACGCCTACTACTTCGCCCCGCAGAAGTGCTTCGCCTCCGACGGAGGACTGTGGATCGCGGCGTGCTCGCCGGCGGCCATCGAACGGATCGGACGGCTCACCGGTGGCGACCGCTGGGTGCCGGCGTTCCTGGACCTGCAGATCGCGCTCGACAACTCGCGCAAGGACCAGACGTACAACACCCCGTCGCTCGCCACGCTGTTCCTGGCCGTCGAGCAGCTCAACTGGGTGCTGGAGCACGGTGGGCTCGAGTTCGCCGCCGGCCGCTGCGACGCCTCGGCCGCGGCCGTCTACGACTGGGCCGACGGACACGCACACGCCCGCCCGTTCGTCGCCGATCCGGACCTGCGCTCGCACGTGGTCGCGACGATCGACTTCGACGACGCCGTCGACGCCGCGATCCTGGCGGCGATCCTGCGCGACAACGGGATCCTGGACGTCGAGCCCTACCGCAAGCTGGGACGCAACCAGCTGCGCGTGGCCCTGTTCCCGGCGATCGACCCCGAGGACGTCGCGGCGCTCACCCGGTGCGTCGACCACGTGCTCGAGCGGGTGCTCTGAGCGGCTCGACCCCCGGCAGCCACCGGCCGCGGAGCACGACGAGCACGGCGAGCGAGACGACCACTAGCAGTGCGCTCATGACGAGCGCGGTGCCCGGATCGGTCTGGGCGCCCAGGTAGACCGCGAGCGGCAACGTCTGGGTGCGTCCCTGCAGGTTGCCGGCGAAGGTGATGGTGGCGCCGAACTCGCCGAGCGCCCGCGCCCAGGCCAGGGCAGCACCAGCGAGGACCGCGGGCGCCACCGCCGGCAGGGTGACCCGGGCGAGGACCCGCCACCCGCCGGCGCCGAGCGTCGTGGCCGCCTCGGTGCGGCGCGGGTCGACCTCCCTGAAGGCGGCCTCGACCGTCACGACCAGGAACGGCATGGCGACGAAGAGCTGGGCGAGGACGACACCGGCGGCGGAGAACGGCAGGACGACACCGACGCCGTCGAGCGCCCGACCCACCGGGGCGTTGCGGCCGAACGCCGCGAGCAGGGCGACTCCGCCCACGACCGGCGGCAGGACGATCGGCAGCAGGACGACCGCCCGGCCGACCGCGGCGACCCGACCACGGCCGGTCGACAACAACCAGCCGAGTGGCACGCCGAGCACCACGCTCAGGGCGGCCGCGGTGACCGAGGTGAGCAGGGACAGTGCCAGGGCGTCCCGGGCGACCGGCGAGGACAGGACCGGGACTGCGTCCGACCACGGGACCCGGACGAGCAGGGACGCGACCGGGACGACGAGCACGGCGGCGCCGACGACCGCTAGCACGACCGGTACCACCGGGCGGGTGACCGGGCGGGTGACCGGACGCGTCATCCGCTCAGGTCGTCGCCGGCCCGGTCGACGAAGGCGACGGCATCGTCGGTCGGGGCGGATCCGTCGGGGCCGCGGAGTGCGGCGATGAGGTACTCGACGCGCACGTCGGAGGGTGGGTCGGGCTCGACCACCTCCACGTCGGGGGCCGCTGCGAGCACCTGGGCCCGGTAGAGCACGGCCACGTCCAGCTCGCGGGCGCGCACCTTGGCGAGCAGCGAGCCGGCGTCGGGCTCCTCGGTGTCGACCGACGGGGCCACGCCCGCCTGTCCCACCATCGTCCGGGCGTACTCCCCGCACGGCACCCCCGGGGCGCACCATCCGACACGCAACCCGGGCCGGGACAGGTCCGCGGTCGTCCGGACCGATCCCGGATTGCCGGCGGGGACGGCCAGCACCAGGTCGTCGGCGGCCACGACCCGGGGGTCGACGGCGCGGTCACCGATCGCGGCCATGGGACCGGGTCCGGCGGAGATGAACACTCCGGCCGGCGAACCCTCGGCGATCTGGCGCGCCAGCGTCGAGCTGGCGGCAGGGTTGAGCTGCACCTCGAGTCCGGGACGCTCGGCCTCCAGTCGGGTGGCGACCCGCTCAACCGGGGCGGCGAGGGACGCAGCGACGGCGACCACGAGTGTCCGGCGCCGGTCGCCGGTGGCTCCACCGGTGCCGTCGACCCCACAGGCTCCGATGACCAGCGACGCGACCAGGAACGCCGCGCACCACGACCGCCGGGCCGTCACGGTGCGCCGGACGCCGCTCACTCGACCCGCTCGACGACCACGCTCGTGGCCTTCACCGAGGCCGCCGCGACGACGCCCGGGCGGAGTCCGAGTTCCTCGACGGCCTCCCGGGTCACCAACGAGACGATCCGGTGCGGCCCGCACTGCAGTTCGACGCGGGCGGCGATCCGGTCGACCTCGACGCCGGTCACGATGCCGAGCAGGCGGTTGCGGGACGACCTGGCCGGCGGCGGGGCGGCGGCACCGTGACGCTCGGCCAGGACGGCAGCCAGCGACTCCCCGTCGACCAGGCGTTGCCCACCGTTGGAACGAGTGGTGCCCAACCGACCGTCGTCACACCACCTCCGGATCGTGTCGACGCTGACGCCCGCCAGCTCAGCCGCCCGCCCCGGACGCAACGGAGGGACCTGAGATGCCGTAATCGCGGGGTTTTCCAAACTTGTTCCTTGCATCTGCTGGATTCTACGCACCGTCGGCAGCGCCGGTCGACGGTTCACGGCGGGTTGCACCGACGGAAACAGCGTCGAAACACGGCCTCCCTAGCTTGCCCGCATCCCGGAGTCGCACCCGTGTGGCTCCGGGTGACCGCGGCGCACCGCGTCCGGTCGACGGGCCGGCCCGACACCCCGGTGGCGGGCCGCACTCACCAGGAGGTCAACTTCGTGCTCAGATCCCGCAAGGCCCGGCTGCTCGCCGGCCTGCTCGTGGCCGGAACGGTGCTGATGACACCGGCCGTGGCCTTGGCCCAGGACGACGTCCCGACCTTCGACCCGGCGGCGGCCGTGCCCGTCGGCGGCGACGGATTCGGCCTCAACCTCCTGTGGATCATCGTGGGCGCCGCCCTGGTGATCTTCATGCAGGCCGGATTCGCCATGGTCGAGACGGGCTTCTGTCGGGCCAAGCACGCCGCCCACGTCGTCACGACGAACCTGGCCATCTTCGGCCTCGGCTTCGTCGGGTTCTTCGTCATCGGCTTCTCGCTGATGTTCGGCGGCTACAGCTACGCCGGCTACTTCGGCTTCGACGAGGCCCTGGGGGGCACGCTGATCGGATTCGGCGACTGGAACTTCCTCTGGTTCTCCGCCGACGCCGTCGCGCTCAACAACATCCCCGACGTGCTCCTGCCCGCCGTGGCGGCGTTCTTCCTGTACATGGTCGCCTTCATGGACACCACGGCGACGATCCCGACCGGTTCCATGGCCGAACGCTGGAAGTTCACGAGCTTCATGTGGTGGGGCCTGTTCTGCGGCGCGATCTACTACCCGCTGTTCGGCGCCTGGACCTGGGGCGGCGGCTGGCTCAGCCAGCTCGGCAACAACGTCGGCCTGGGCTTCGGCTACGTGGACTTCGCCG
>CAIYGQ010000082.1 GCA_903925745.1 uncultured Actinomycetes bacterium
GTCTCGGCCCACTTCGGGTAGCGCAGGGGGCGCCGCGCTGCGGCGCGGGATCGGCACGGAGCCAGTTCCGGGATGGCCGTTTTTGCCTAGATTGGCGGAAGTGGAGGCCATATCGCCCGGAACTCTGGCGCCCGAGGCGCGCGCTCGGATTCGGCGTGACCTGGTCGCGCTCCTGGCCGACCGTCCGGGATCGAAAGCCGTCCACCTCGCCCGGGAGATCGGGATCCCCAAGACTCTCTGCAACCGGGTCCTGTACGCCGACTCTGGATCCTTCGAGCACAACGACGGCAGTCCCCGCCTCTGGTACCTCCGCAACGGTGGTCGGGGCGTTGCCGTCGCTCCGGTCACCCCCTCCGCGTTCGACAGCGGTGAAGGGGCTGAACGGCCCCAGCCGTCGGACGGCGAGGCACCCGAGACGACCTTCGACCTCTACGAGTGGCAGGACGAGGCGCTCACCGCCTGGAGCGAGGCGGGCTGGCAAGGAATCGTCGAGGCGGTCACGGGCGCCGGCAAGACGATGATCGGGGTCGCCGCGATCGTCGAACACCTCGAGGTGCTCGACGGGGCGGGCCGGGCCGTGGTCATCGTGCCGACGATCGATCTCCTGGAGCAGTGGTACACCGAACTCATCGAGCGTCTTCCGGCCCGGTTCTCCATCGGTCGCATGGGTGCCGGACACCGGGACAGCCTCGAACGCGCCGATGTGTTGATCGCCGTCGTGAACACTGCGCGGGGAAAGAAGATCGGCCTTCCTGACGACTGCCGAGGACTCCTGGTGGCGGACGAGTGCCACCGTCTCGCCTCGGTGCAGAACAAGAACGCACTGAACGATGATTTCGTCGACCGTCTCGGTCTGAGTGCGACCTACGAGCGCCCTGACGGTGCTCACGAAAGCGTTCTGATCCCCTACTTCGGGAAGGTCGTCTACTCGCTCGACTACCGGGACGCCATGGCGGCTGGTGTCATCGCTCCGGTGCGGGTTGCCACGATCGGGGTCGACCTCTCTTCTCGGGAGCGAGCGGCGTACGACGAGGCGGCGGAGTACGCCTCCCGCGCTCGTTCCGCGATGGTCAACAAGTACGGTGCCCCCGCCGACCCGTTCGGGGAGTACGTGGCCTGGGTCAGTCATGCGTGCGGCGGGCCCCGTGGCGATCTGCAGCGGCTGGCCCGGCGATACATGAAGTTCTGGCAGGCGAAGCGCCAGGTTCTCGCCGAGACGCCGGCCAAGCTCTCGGTGCTGGATCGGATGGTGCCGGCAATCGAGGACGCGGATCGGACGCTCGTCTTCACGAGCACCATCGACAGCACCGAGTCGATCGTCGCGATCCTTCGCGGTCACGGTATCGACGCTGCGGCACATCATTCGCACCTCGACAAGACCACCCGCGATCAGGTTCTCGACCGCTTCCGGCGCGGTGACCTGCGCGTGATCGTCACCGCGATGACCCTGAACGAGGGGATCGACGTTCCCGAAGCCGATCTGGCCGTCGTCCTGGCGGCGAGCCGCCAGCGCCGTGAGATGATCCAGCGGATGGGGCGTGTGCTCCGCCGTAAGGCCGACGGACGGGACGCTCGCTTCGTGGTCGTCTACGCCCGGGACACCCCGGAGGATCCGGCCCGCGGCGCCCACGAGGCCTTCTTCGACAGCCTCGTCGAGGTTGCCCACTCCGTGCAGGACTTCGGCCCTCAGGCTCCGGCAAGGGAGCTGGCGCGGTTCCTCGCCCCCTGAGCGTCGCTCGCAGTCGTCAGGACACCGAGTCCTCGGGGTCCATGGCCGGCCACGGCCCGAGCACCTCGAGGGCTCGCTGTGCCTTGGCCTCGTACGAGATGACGTAGCCCATCAGCGGCCTCCGTTGCAGATGCGGTCGACGATCCCGGCGAATCGGCGATCTCCCTTGCCGTCGCCGTCGAGGTTGGCCGGTGAGATGCTCGTCCGCTGCCGGTTCGTCAGCGTGACCGCTGTCTTCGGACGGTCGAGCGCCGGCACGGCGACCTTCCAGATCGCCTCCCCGCGGCCGATCAGGATCGGGGTGCCGCGTTCGATCGCCCGTTCGACGAGAGCGAACCCGTACGTCTGCGACGGCAGGGTGACCGGCAGCTGCCGGTACCCACTCGAGTGGTACCCGTGGAACTCGACCACCATGAGCCCGGCGGCGAGGCGTCGGAGTGCCTCCTCGGGGTCCCCGATGCGATCGGTCACCGCTCGTCGCAGCGGACCGGTCGCCCGGTGCCACCACTGCCACCCCGGAACCCGGTCGAGCGCCGGATCGAGCAGGAAGACCGGGTA
>CAIYGQ010000083.1 GCA_903925745.1 uncultured Actinomycetes bacterium
CTTCCTGCGTCCCCCGCCGAAGTTCACGGTGGAGGAGTGCAAGGAGAAGGACATGACCTACTCGGCGCCGATCTTCGCCCGGGCCAGGTTCATCAACGCCAACACCGGCGAGATCAAGGAACAGACCGTCTTCATGGGGGACTTCCCGATGATGACGGACAAGGGCACGTTCATCATCAACGGCACACAGCGGGTCGTCGTGTCCCAGCTCGTCCGTTCACCCGGTGTGATCTTCCAGCCCGGCGAGCGGTTCCGGCTCCGGAACCTCTCGAAGCACCAGCTGGTCACGGGCACCATCCATCCCTACCGCGGTGAGTGGATCGAGTTCGACGTCGAGCAGAAGCCCGGCAAGGAGCCCACCGCTGGGACCCGTGTGGCCCGCAAGCGTCGGCTGTCGCTGTTCGTGCTGCTTCGGGCGCTCGGCTACGACGAGGAGAACGCCCCCGGGTTCCTGGACGCCTTCGTCCGCCACTTCGACTTCCTGGAGGGGCAGTGGGAGAAGGACCGAGAGCTGGCTCCCACCCAGGACGAGGCCATCATCGAGATCTACAAGCGGGCCCGGCCGGGTGAGCCGGCCACCGTCGACGGGGCGCGGAACTACTTCAACAACGCCTTCTTCGAGTCCCGCCGCTACGACCTGTCCCGCGTCGGTCGGTACAAGCTGAACCGGAAGCTCGGACCCGAGATCGAGCGGGTCGCCGAGACCTTCCCGCAGGTGGCGCACCTGCTCGACCGGCCCGAGCAGGACCAGTCGGTGCTGAGCCGCAGCGAGGTGCTGGCGGCCACGACCTACCTGTTGAACCTGGCGGCCGGAACCCACGGCTACCGGCTCGACGACCAGGACCACTTCGCCAACCGGCGGATCCGGTCGGTGGGCGAGCTCATCCAGAACCAGGTGCGCATCGGCCTGTCCCGCATGGAGCGGGTCGTCCGTGAGCGGATGACCACCCAGGACGTCGAGGCGATCACCCCGAACACCCTGATCAACATCCGTCCGGTCGTGGCGGCGATCAAGGAGTTCTTCGGGACCTCGCAGCTCTCGCAGTTCATGGACCAGGTCAACCCGCTGTCGGGCCTGACGCACCGTCGTCGCCTGTCGGCGCTCGGCCCGGGGGGCCTGTCCCGCGAGCGTGCGGGCTTCGAGGTCCGCGACGTGCACTTCTCGCACTACGGCCGGATGTGTCCGATCGAGACGCCGGAGGGTCCGAACATCGGCCTGATCGGGGCGCTGTCCACCTATGCCCGCGTCAACAGCTTCGGGTTCATCGAGACGCCGTACCGGGTGGTGCAGAACGGCCGGGTCACCGACGAGATCGTGTGGCTGTCGGCCGACGAGGAGGAGGAGTACATCGTCGCCCAGGCCAACACGGCGCTGAACCCCGACGGCTCGTTCTCCGAGGAGCGGGTGCTGGTGCGCCGCTCACCGCAGGCGGCCTCACTGTCGGACCTGAAGCTGCAGCTCGAGCGCGATGAGTTCCTGGGTGCCACCACTGAGATCACGGCGGTGGCACCGAGCGAGGTCCAGCTCATGGACGTCTCGCCGAAGCAGATCGTCTCGGTGGCCACCGCGCTCATCCCGTTCCTGGAGCACGACGACGCCAACCGTGCGCTCATGGGCGCCAACATGCAGCGTCAGGCCGTGCCGCTGCTGCGGGCCGAGGCCCCGTTCATCGGCACCGGCATCGAGGGCCGGGCCGCCCGGGACGCCGCCGACATGATCCTGGCCACCGAGGACGGCACCGTCCTCGAGGTCGACGGCCGGTCGATCGTCGTCGACTACAAGAAGTCGGGGAAGACCACCTACC
>CAIYGQ010000084.1 GCA_903925745.1 uncultured Actinomycetes bacterium
CGACCTCCGTCACCTTCGCCTCGCTCTGGCCCGTCTCGATGATCGAGAGGGTGCCCGACGTCGGGTCCCACACGGCGGCCGTGCCGTCGACGCCCAGTTCGACGAGCGTGCCGCTCTCCGACTCCAGTTCGACCGTCGAGGTCGTCGGGGAGCCAGAGGAGTGTCCGGACGTGAGCACGAGCGACCGTGAGGAGAGCTGTGCAGTGGTGTCGCCGCCGACAGCGAACTGCTCGTCGGGACCGAGTTGGATAGCGCCTGCGGCCTGGAGGTCAGGTCCGAAACCTGGTCGGATCGGACTCGCAGTCCGCTCCGACCCCGGCTCGCCAGCAATGAGCCAGGTGACCCCGCCGTCCTGTCGAACCTCGACCTCCTCGCCGACCTCGCTGACGGAGTCGATCTCGTGTGTCCGGGTATTGAACCGCCCGACCCTCCAGCTGCCATCCTGGCTGTCGACCACCCACACACCCACGGTCTCGTCCTCGAAGTAGGTGACGGGTAGCGACTGGAGCAGGACGACGATGGCGACGGCGATGCCGAACACGCCAGCACCCAAGAGGAGCCCTCGGCGTCTGCTGTTCGCCTGCGCGCCGATCCGTCGGAGCAACGAACTCGTCGTGTTCATCGTTCGTCCGCCCCGTCGGCCTGGTCGATGGAGAAGCTCCGCTGCCCGAAGGTGACCGAGGTGCCGACGGGTACGAGCACCGGCTCGTCGGCCGACAGCTCCTGGGAGGTGCCGTCCGGAAGTCGCACGCTGGATCCGTTCGTAGAACCTCGGTCGGTGACGTGCACGTCCTTGCCGTCGACCTCAACCACGAGGTGGGTCTTGGAGACCGACCGGTCGGAGTCGGCGATCGGGATCAGCCGGGCTGGTGGTTCGTCCTCTGCGGCCTCTGGGTCTCGGCCGACCAGCAGACGCCCCTCGGCGGAGACCACCTCGCCGGTGTCGAACCTCAGCACGACCGATGTGGTGCTCGCCACGTCGAGTCCGGCAGCGCGGTCGGTCGGTGACAGGGTCGTCCGCTCGAGCGATTCGTCGAGCCCTTCACCTCCTGCAGTCGATGACTCCTCGTCCGCTTCTCCCTCGGGGATCGGAGCGATCGAGACCTCGTCGCTGGACCGTCCGGCCGAAGACTGGTCGGTCCGTTGGATCGGTGACCGTGTGGGTGACGAGGTCGGACCTGGGGGAGGGGCGAAGGTCGACATCTGACCCGGCTGCGGTGAGGGCCTACCGGACGGAGGAGCGGCGTCCGCGGGGGTGGAGGCGTCTGTGGACGACGAGATGGGGCTGCCGGTGGGTGGTGGGAGGTTGGCGGGGATGGGGCTGCCGGTGGGTGGTGGGAGGTTGGCGGGGACGGGGCTGCCGGTGGGTGGTGGGAGGTTGGCGGGGACGGGGTTGTTTGCCGAAGGGGGCTCCGGGAACGGAGGGCTGATGGCTCCAGGGTGGACGCCCACCGGATCGGCGGTGAGTCCGGGTGTCGGGGCCGGAGCGGAGCTTCCCGGCCTGTCCGTCAACGCCTGCTGGAGGGCGGTCATCACG
>CAIYGQ010000085.1 GCA_903925745.1 uncultured Actinomycetes bacterium
GCTTCGGCCACACGCTCGGCAACTCGCTGCGGCGCACGCTCCTGTCGTCGATCCCCGGTGCGGCGATCACCGAGGTGCGCTTCGATGACGCCCTCCACGAGTTCGACACGATCGCCGGCGTGACCGAGGACGTGACCGACATCATCCTCAACCTGAAGGATGTGGTCGTGACCTCGCAGGCCGAGGACCCGGTGACGGTGCGCCTCGACGTGTCGGGACCGGCCGACATCACCGCCGCTGACATCCAGGTCAGCTCCGACGTGGAGATCCTGAACCCGGAGCAGCACATCGCCACCCTGAACGGCAAGGGTCGTCTGGCGGTCGACCTGACGATCGACCAGGGCAAGGGCTACCTGTCGGCGGTCAACCGCTCGACCACCACGATCGGGGTGATCCCGATCGACGCGATCTTCTCGCCGGTCCGGCGGGCATCGTTCTCGATCGAGCCGACCCGCGTCGAGCAGTCGACCGAGTACGACCGCCTCGTGCTGGACATCGAGACCGACGGCTCGCTGACCCCGCGCGAGGCGCTCGCCTCGGCCGGTGCCACCCTGCGGGCGCTGGTCGAACTGGTCGAACACATGAGCGACGAGCCCAAGGGACTCGAGATCGGCCCCGAACCCCAGGCCGTCGCGTCGACCCCCGACCTGGAGCTCGCCATCGAGGACCTGGACCTGTCGGAGCGGCCCCGCAACTGCCTGAAGCGCGCCCAGGTCAACACCGTCGGCGAACTGCTCCTGAAGAGCGAGGACGACCTGCTGGCCATCACGAACTTCGGCCAGAAGTCCCTCGACGAGGTCATCGAGAAGTTGAACGACCGCGGCCTGACGCTGCGCGGCAGCTGACGACGGTCACCGGGAGCACAGGAGGCACGCCATGCCCGCAACCCCGAAGCAGGGCCGCCGGTTCGGTGGCAACAGCAAGCATCAGAAGCTGATGATGGCCAACCTGGTCGCGTCGCTGGTGGCGTCCCCGACGGGCATCGTGACCACCGAGGCCAAGGCCAAGGCCGTGCGGCCCATCGCCGAGAAGATCATCACCAAGGCCCGCAAGGGCGGGCTGCACAACCACCGGCAGATCCTCGCCTTCCTGGGCGACGAGGAGATCGCCGCCATCCTCATGGACCAGATCGGCCCCCGCTACGCCGACCGTCCCGGCGGCTACACCCGGATCCTGAAGCTGGGCACCCGGCAGGGTGACAACGCTCCGATGGCCAAGCTGGAGCTGGTCTGAGCGACCGCCCCCTGGTCGGACCCGGATCGCCGGTGCTCCGGCTCGAGGTCGCCTACGACGGGACCGACTTCCACGGCTTCGCCGAGAACACCGGGGTCCGCACCGTGGCCGGTGAGCTGCGCCGAGCCCTCGAGACGGTGGTGGGGGTGCCCGTCGAGTTGACCTGCGCCGGACGCACGGACCGCGGTGTGCACGCACGCGGCCAGGTCGTCACCGTCCGGCTCCCCGAGGCGCACGACGCCGTCCCTCGCCAGGTCGACGACGCCGTCCCTCGCCGGGTCGACGACGCCGTCCCTCGCCGGGCCGACGACGCCGTCCCTCGCCGGGTCGACGACGCCGTCCCTCGCCGGGTCGACGACCCGGTGACCCTGAGGTCGTCGCTCGTGGCCCTGCTCGGCCCCGAGGTCGTCGTCACCGGCGTCTCGGTGGCACCGCCCGGCTTCGACGCCAGGTTCTCGGCGACCTCCCGGACCTACCGGTACGAGGTGTGGAACTCCGAGGTGCCCTCGCCGTTCCTGCACCGCACCACCTGGTGGGTCGACCAGCCGCTCGACGTGGCGGCCATGGACCGTGCGGCCCGTCGACTGGTGGGGGAGCACGACTTCACGACGTTCTGCCGGCGACCCCGGGACCGGGATGACGCGTCGCTCGTGCGGCGGGTCGACACGGCCGGCTGGGAACGGATCGACGGTGAGCTGCTCCGGTTCACGATCACCGCCTCGGCGTTCTGCCACCAGATGGTCCGCAGCATCGTCGGCCTGCTGGTGGAGGTGGGCCGTGGTCGCCGGGAGGTCGAGGCCGTGGCCACTGCGTTGCGGGCCCGTGACCGGTCGCACCTGCCCACGCTCGCGCCCCCACAGGGACTCACCCTGTGGGAGGTCGGGTACTGAGCCGCCCGTCCCGGTGAGCATCCCGACGGTCCGCCCGGCTTGCCCGCCGCCGCGGTCCGCCCCTACGCTCTCCCTCCGGTCCTGTGGCGCCCCCGCGCCGCCGTGCGCCCCGGTCGGCCGGGGCACCGTGACGAAAGAGACGACCGTGCGCACGCACTCCACGAAGGCATCCGAGATCGAACGCACCTGGTGGGTCGTCGACGCCGACGGGCTGACCCTGGGCCGCATGGCGACCGAGGTGGCTCGCCTGCTCCGCGGCAAGCACAAGACGACGTTCAGCCCGCACCTGGACACCGGCGACCACGTCATCATCGTGAACGCCGACAAGGTGGTCCTGACCTCCAACAAGGCCGAGTCCAAGCGCGTCTACCGGCACAGCGGCTACCCCGGCGGCATCAGGTCGTCCACCTACGCCGAGCTGCTGGACGCCAAGCCCGCAGAGGCCGTCCGCCGCACGGTGCGCGGCATGCTCCCCAAGAACCGACTGGGTCGCCAGATGCTCCGGAAGCTCAAGGTGTACGCCGGTCCCGACCACCCCCACGCCGCCCAGCAGCCCGAGCCGCTCGAGCTCGCCGCCGCCCGGGCCCGTTCGTGACGGAGACGCAGCAGATGACCAAGCCGCTCGTGCAGTCCACCGGTCGCCGGAAGCGGGCCGTCGCCCGGGTCCGGATCCGCACCGGGTCCGGCCAGATCACCGTCAACCGCCGGGCACTGGAGGACTACTTCCCGAACCCGACCCACCGGATGATCCTCAGTGAGCCGCTGCGCCTGACCGAGACCGGCGAGCAGTACGACATCGACGTCACGATCCACGGTGGCGGGGTGACCGGTCAGGCCGGCGCCGTCCGCCTGGGGATCGCCCGAGGGCTCATCGAGCTCGATCCCGAACTGCGTCCGCCGCTCAAGCGGGCCGGGTTCCTGACGCGCGACGCGCGTGAGAAGGAGTCGAAGAAGTACGGCCTGAAGAAGGCCCGCAAGGCTCCGCAGTACTCCAAGCGCTGAGTCCCCGACCGGTCGCGGCCCACTCGTGAGCACGCCCGAGGTCCGCTTCGGCACCGATGGGGTGCGGGGAGTCGCCAACCGGACGCTGACCCCCGAGGTGGCCACGGCCGTCGGCCGGGCGGCGGTCGAACTGTCCGGCGGCCGACCCGTCCTGGTGGGGCGCGACACCCGGCGGTCCGGGACGATGCTCGAGTCGGCGGTGTCGGCCGGTGTCTGTGCCGCTGGTGCCGATGCCGTGCTGCTCGGCGTGGTTCCGACCCCGGCCGTGGCCGTGGCCGCAGCGGCCGAGGACACGGTCGGCGTCGTCATCTCGGCCTCGCACAATCCGTTCCCCGACAACGGGCTGAAGCTCTTCGCACCGGGCGGACGCAAGCTGACCGATGACCAACAGGCCCGGGTCGAGGCGTCGATCGCAGCCTCGCTCGTGGCCGGAGGGGTACCCGGGCCGACCGGGGCCGACGTCGGTGTCGTCCGTCGTGACGACACGGCGCTCGATCGGTACGCCGCCGTGGTCACCGCCGCACTCGACGGACGCCGCCTCGATGGGATGCGACTCGTCGTCGACTGCGCGCACGGCGCCGACGCCGTCGTGGCCCCGAGGGTCCTGGCCGACCTGGGTGCGACGGTCGAGGTTCTGGCCGACGCGCCCGACGGGACGAACATCAACGACGGCGTCGGCTCCACCCACCCCGAGGCACTCCAGGCCGCGGTCGCCGACCTCGGCGCCGATCTGGGGGTGGCCTTCGACGGTGACGCGGACCGACTGCAGGCCGTCGACGAACGGGGTCGACTGGTCGACGGTGACCGGATCATGGCGATGTGTGCCGTCGACCTCCGGGAACGCGGGCGACTGGCGGCCGACACGCTGGTGGTGACCGTCATGTCGAACCTGGGTCTGCACCACGCGATGCGTGACGCTGGCATCCGGGTGGTCTCCACCCCTGTCGGCGACCGTCACGTGCTGGAGGCGATGGCGGCCGGCGGGTTCTCGCTCGGGGGCGAGCAGTCGGGCCACCTGGTGTTCGCCGACCACGCCACGACCGGAGACGGACTATTGAGTGCGGTCCTCCTGTGCGACCTGGTGCGACGCGCCGGTCGACCGCTGTCGGACCTGGCGGATGCCGCCATGACCCGCCTTCCACAGGTGCTGCACAACGTCCGCGTCGAGCAGGCCGTCCCCGACGTCGCCGAGCGGTTGGCCGACCAGGTGGCTGCGGCCTCGGCGCAGCTCGGAGACCGCGGCCGGGTGCTGCTCCGGGCCTCGGGCACCGAGCCCGTGGTACGCGTGATGGTCGAGGCGCCCACGTCCGAGGAGGCCGAGGACGTCGCCCGGGGACTCGTGCGGGCGGTCGAGGACCTCTCGGCGTCCTGAGCGGGCCGCTCCCGGGCGGGAGGATCTGCCCCCCGCCGGACTGCCCGGGCCCTGTCCGCTCGGGCCCGGTCACCCGTAGACTCAGCGGGGTCGATCCGTCCCGTCGGTCCGACCCTGGAGGAGATCGCTCGCATGTGCGGAATCATCGCCGTGGTCCGGCGCCGGGCCACCCGTGGCCCGGCGGATCCGGCAGCGGTCGCGTCACGGCTGGAGTCGGTGGCCGACCTGCTCGCCCCCGGTCAGGGGTCACGCCTGGAGCGCCTGCGGTCGGCCGCCAGCACGCTGGCGGTGGCGGACGCCGAGCTGCGGGGCGTGCCTGGCGTGCTCGGGCTCCTGGACGATCCGGACACCCGCGCCCGTATCGCCGGCCTGGTCGGCGCGCTGGCCGCCTCGGCCGACGTGATCGAGGCCGAGCTGGACGACCCGCTCGTCGACCTGGGCACCGACGAGCTCGAGTCCACCAACGCCGCGCTGATCGACTGCAAGGACGCGCTCTGGGCCATCGGCCGGGACCGGCTCCGGGCCGTCGCGGGCGTCGAGGCGCTCGCCGAGCACCTGCCGGGTCCGGACGGCGTGGCGGTGCTCATGAGCCTGCACCAGGCGCTCTCCGCGTTGGACCGCCTCGAGGTCCGGGGCCGCGACTCGGCCGGACTGGAGGTGCAGCTCTGGAACCACGGTCTGGATCCGGCCGACCCGTCGGTCGTCGCCGCGCTCGCCGACCGGGCGTCCCCGGCGTTCACGTCGGGGTCGGTGCGCTTCGACGGTGACGTGCTCGTCGTCGTGCACAAGGCGGCAGCGGAGATCGGCGAACTGGGCGACAACACGGCGGCGTTGCGGGCCGGGATCCGTAGCGACGCCCTGTTGCAGCGCGCGCTCGCCCACGACGGCGTGGAGGGCGTCGTGCTCGGCCACACCAGGTGGGCCTCGATCGGGATCATCTCGGAGCCCAACGCCCACCCGCAGTGCTCCGACGAGGTCGAGTCGTCCCCCGGACCGCTCGTGACCGCCGTCCTGAACGGGGACGTCGACAACCACGCCGACCTGGTTGCCTCGGACGGGCTCCGTCTGCTCCCCGAGATCACGACCGACGCCAAGGTCATCCCGACGCTCACCCGTCGGGGCCTGGCCGAGGGGCGCCCGGTCCACGAGGCGTTCCGGGAGACCGTCGCCCGCCTCGAGGGATCCGTGGCGATCGCCGCCACGGCGGCATCGGCCCCCGACCGCATCCTCCTGGCCCTGCGGGGCAGCGGACAGGCGTTGTACGTGGGTGTCGCCGAGGACGCCTTCATCGTCGCCTCCGAGCCCTACGGCGTGGTCGAGGAGACCGCCGAGTTCCTGCGGATGGACGGCGAGACACCCGCCGATCCCGACAATCCAACCGGCAGTCGCGGCCAGATCGTGGAGCTGCGCGTCGAGGGCGCCGGCACCGTCGGTGGCATCGGCCGGTGGTCCTACGACGGCACCGAGCTGCCCGTGTCGGCCGACGACCTGGCCGTCGCGCAGATCACGACCCGCGACATCGACCGTGGCGACTCGCCGCACTTCCTGTTGAAGGAGATCAGCGACTCGCCGTCGTCGTTCCGCAAGACGCTGCGCGGCAAGCTGCTCGAGGTCGACGGTGCCCACCGGGTCGTGCTCGGTCCGGAGACCCTGCCCGCAGAGGTCGCCGAACGGCTCTCCGCCGGGACCATCGAGCGTGTGCTCGTGATCGGCCAGGGCACCGCAGCGGTCGCCGGGCAGAGCCTGGCGCACCACCTCGCCGAACTGCTCGCCGACACCGCGGTCGCCGTCGAGGCGCTGCCCGCCACCGAGTTGTCGGGTTTCCGGATGCGCAGCGACATGTCCGACACGCTCGTGGTCGCCATCAGCCAGTCGGGCACGACCACGGACACCAACCGGACCGTCGACCTGGTGCGCGGCCGTGGTGCTCCGGTGATCGCGATCGTCAACCGGCGCAACAGCGACCTCACGGACAAGGCCGACGGTGTGCTCTACACCTCGGACGGGCGTGACGTGGAGATGAGCGTCGCGTCGACGAAGGCGTTCTACTCGCAGGTGGCCGCCGGGCTGCTGCTCGGTTACGCGATCGCCGAGCACATTCCGGGGTCCCGCGGCAGCGACCACCCCGAGGAGCAGGCGCTCCTGGCGTCGCTGGCCCGGATCCCGTCGGTGCTCGAGGCGACGCTGGCGACGCGGCCCGAGATCGCTGCGGCCGCCCGGACGTTCACACCGTCACGGCGCTACTGGGCGATCGTGGGCAACGGAGTGAACCAGATCGCCGCCCGTGAGCTGCGGATCAAGCTGTCGGAGCTCTGCTACAAGTCGATCGCCTGCGATGCGACCGAGGACAAGAAGCACATCGACCTGAGTTCGGAGCCGCTGATCCTGGTGTGTGCCGCCGGGCTGGTCGGTTCGACCGCCGACGACGTCGCCAAGGAGGTGGCGATCTTCCGGGCGCACAAGGCCGCGCCCATCGTCGTCGCCTCGGAGTCGGACCGGGCGTTCACCGCGGCGCTGGCGGTGCTGACCGTGCCCGACACCCACCCGCGGCTCGGATTCGTGCCGGCCACCATGGTCGGGCACCTCTTCGGATACGAGGCCGCGCTCGCCATCGACGCCCAGGCGCAACCACTCCGCCAGGCGCGTGCGGCCATCGACGAGGCGGTCGCCCGTTCGGCCGGCGAGGTGGACCCGTCGGCACTCCTGGCGTCGGTGCGTGAGCGGCTGACGGTGCCGGCCGCCGCCTTCCACGATGCGCTGCGGACCGGAGCGCTGAACGGCCACCTGGAGGCCGGGACCGCAGTGCGCCTCGCCGGGGTGCTGCGCTACGCGACCGGCGTCAGTCCGCTGGACGCCTACCAGGTCGAGTTCGGCAAGGTCGGCACGCCGGGCGTGGTGCTCGACGACCTGTCGTCGGGGTTGACGGCCGCGATCGAGGAGTTGACCCGTCCGGTCGACGCGATCAAGCACCAGGCCAAGACGGTGACGGTCGGGATCAGCCGGAGCGACGAGTCGCTGCTGGAGGTGCCCCTGGTGGCGGCGACGCTGGCGGCCGGTTCCGCACGTGACCGACTCACGTACTCGACCCTGCGGTCGCTGGGCGAGCTGGACCCGGCGGTCGTCGAGGTCACCGGGTCGACCCGCTACGGCGTGGAGGACGGCGACGACCTGGAGCACGCGACGCTCGTGGTGCTGGACCGTCAGGGTGTGTCGCTCGGGTTGTCGTCGCGGGTCGACCGTGACCCGCGCCTCCGGGGCACGAAGGCGCTCGTCGCCCGCGAACAGGAGCTGATGGTCGCGCGGGGTCGCAGCGACGGACGGATGGTGGTGATCGTCCCCGAGACCAAGGACGCCGTGACCACCGGGCTGGTGCTGCTGCACGTGCAGCTGGTCGAGCACCTGCCGGCGTCGACCGCACGGGCGGTGCTGCAGGGGTACCGGCGTCGGTACCAGGCGTTGAAGGACGCAGTGACCGAGACCGAGGACGTGTTCCGGGACGACCTGCTGGCCCAGCAGACCGTCGCCGACCTGCTCTGCGAGCCGATCCTGTCGCTCGCCGACCGCTGGCGCAGCTGAGCCGGGACCGGGCCGTGGCGGTCGTCGGGGTGGGCACGGACCTGGTGGAGGTCGAACGGTTCCGGCGGGTCGCCGAGCGCACGCCCGGGGTGCTGGACCGGATCTTCCTGGCCGCCGAGCGGGAGGTCCTGGCGCCCCGGCGGGACGCGACCGAGGGGCTGGCGGTCCGGTTCGCCGCCAAGGAGGCGGTGCTGAAGGCGTTGGGGGTGGGCCTGGCCGCGGCGTCGCTCACGGAGGTCGAGGTCGTCGGCGGTGGTGAACGGGCGCCGTCGGTGCGGCTCCACGGGCGGGCGGCCGAGCGTGCCGATGAGCTGGGCGTGGTCCGCTGGCACCTGTCGTTGACCCACACGGCGACGATGGCCCAGGCCACCGCCCTCGCCGAATCCTGACCCCACCACCGACATAGGGGTCGCGCGCGCCACACGGGTCGCGAGCTGGAGCCACAGAACGGACCGAGCTCGCCGACACGCCCCTAGCCTGACGGTGTGATCCCGGTGCTCACCCCCGAGGAGATGGCCCAGGTCGACCGTGACGCCCCTGAGCCGGTCGACGTGCTCGTGCACCGGGCCGCAGCAGCACTGGCCCGGACGGCGGTGGCGCTGCTCGGCGGGACCTACGGGCGTCGCGTCGTCGTGGTGGCCGGACCGGGCAACAACGGTGCCGACGGCCGTGTCGCCGGCGACCTGCTCGCCGCCCGGGGGGTGCACACCATGGTCCTCGACGCCATCGACGCGCCCGCGGTGCTGCCGACGGCCGACCTGGTGCTCGACGCGGCCTTCGGCACCGGGTTCCGAGGCGAGTACGCCTTCCCCGACACCGACGGTGCTCCGGTGCTCGCAGTCGACATCCCCTCGGGGGTCCACGGCCTGACCGGTCTGGCGTCGGGCCGGCCCGCACCGGCGATCGCGACCCTGACGTTCGCCGCCCTGAAGCCCGGACTGCTGATCGGCGACGGACCCGAATACGTCGGCGACGTGCGCGTCGCCGACATCGGACTCGACGTGCGCCGCGCCCGGATCGCACTCGTGACCGATGATGACGTCCTGGCCTGGGTGCCCGGACGCGCCCGCCACGACCACAAGTGGCGTCACGCCGTGTGGGTCGTCGGTGGCTCACCCGGCATGATCGGCGCGCCGACCATGGCCACCACTGCTGCGTTCCGGGCCGGCGCCGGCTACGTCAGGTTGTCGGTCCCCGGAGTGACCGACGTGGACGCTCCGCTCGAGTCGGTCGTCGTGCCGCTCCCCGGACGGGAGTGGGCCGATGCGGTGCTCGCCGACGTTCGCAGGTTCCGGGTGCTCGCGGTCGGCCCCGGGCTCGGTCGCAGTGACGACGCCGCGGCCTCGGTACGAACGCTGCTCGCCGGTGCCGACCTGCCCGTCGTCGTTGACGGCGACGCGCTGTGGCTGCTCGGCCAGGACGCACCGGCGATCCTGTCGGGACGCACGGCGCCGACGGTGCTGACCCCCCACGACGGGGAGTTCGAATGCCTCACCGGATCGCCACCCGGACCCGACCGCATCGAGTCGGCGCGCTCCCTCGCCACGGCGACGCGGGCCGTCGTCGTGCTGAAGGGGCCGACGACCGTCGTCGCCGACCCGACGGGATCCGTGCTGCTCGTGCGCGCCGGTGACGCCCGTCTGGCCACCGCCGGGACCGGCGACGTCCTCACGGGAGTTGTCGCGGCGTTCCTGGCGGCCGGCGCGGAACCGGCACGGGCCGCGGCGGCGGCGGCCCACCTGCACGGCCTGGCGGCCCGATGCTGCCCGGAGCGGGGGACGGTCGCCGACGACGTCGCCCGGGCGCTGCCGACGGCGTGGTCGCGGTTGGGCGGGGTCGACGCGGCGGCCCCCTAACCTGCGTCCGTGCCCCGTCCATCGCTGATCGACGTCGACCTGGACGCCATCCGCCACAACGTCCGCGTGATCGGTGGCCTCGTCGCGCCGGCGCAGGTGTGCGTGGTGGTGAAGGCGGACGGGTACGGCCACGGCGCGGCGGCGGCGGCGACGGCCGCGACCGACGGTGGTGCGGCCTGGCTGGCGGTCGCGCTCGCCGCCGAGGGTGCGGAGCTGCGGGACGCCGGGGTCACCGCGCCCGTCCTGGTGCTCTCGGAGCCGACCGAGGCCGAGCTCCGCCTGGCCGCGGAGGTCGACCTGACCCCGACGCTCTACTCGCCCCGTGGTGTCGACACGGCCGCGGCCATCCGACCGGGTTGGAGGGTGCAGGTCAAGGTCGACACCGGCATGCACCGAGTGGGTGTCCGGCCTGAGCACGCGCTCGACCTGGTCCGCCGGGTGGCCGACTCGGGGCTCGAGCTCGGCGGAGTGTTCACCCACCTGGCGTTGGCCGATGCACCGGAGCGGAGCGAGAACGAGCTCCAACTCGATCGTTTCGACACCGTGCTCGCCGAGCTCGGCGCGGCGGGCATCGATCCGGGACTGCGCCACGCGGCGAACTCCGCCGGAGCGCTCCACATCGCACGGTCCCGACACGACCTGGTGCGAGTCGGCCTGGCCGCCTACGGGGTGGCACCCGCCTCGGCGCCGCCGGTGGAGCTCCGTCCGGCGTTGCGACTCCGCTCGCGCGTCTCGTTCATCAACCCCGTGCCGGCGGGCGAAGGGGTCAGCTACGGCTGGCACCGTATCGTCGACCGGCCGACGAGCGTGGCGGTCGTGCCGGTGGGCTACGCGGACGGCGTGCCGCGCAACCTGGGCCTGACGGGCGGCGAGGTCCTGATCGGCGGACACCGCCGACCGATCCTGGGCGTGGTGACGATGGACCAACTCATGGTCGACGTCACCGACGGCCCGGCGGCCGGTGTGGGCGACGAGGTCGTGTTGCTGGGCGAACAGGGCGGCGAACGCATCACCCCGAGCGAGTGGGCCGAACGTCTGGGGACGATCCCCTACGAGATCCTGGTCGGCTTCGGATCCCGGATGGCGAGGGCGTACCCCAGCTGAGGGCCCGCACCGACCGGTGGGTACGATGCAGCCGTGCCCGACGCCCTGGACGCGCTCCGTGAACGCGCGCTCGCCTGCACCCGCTGCGAGCTGGCCGAGACGCGCACCCGTGTCGTGTTCGGGTCGGGTCGGGTCGACGCCCGGCTCGTGGTGGTGGGAGAGGCTCCGGGAGCCCAGGAGGACCTGAGCGGTCGACCGTTCGTCGGTCGCTCGGGCCAGCTCCTGCGACGAGTCGTGGCCGAGGAGACCGGTCTCGGGGACGACGACTGCTTCGTGGTCAACGTCGTCAAGTGCCGTCCGCCGTCCAACCGGGATCCCCGCCCTGCGGAGGTGGCGGCCTGTCGACCGTGGCTCGACGAACAGCTCGCCCTCGTCACGCCGTCGGTCGTGCTGACGGTGGGGAACTTCGCGACGCGGCTCCTGCTCGACACCCGCGACGGGATCACCCGACTGCGGGGGCGCAGCTACGAGTTCGGAGCGTCTCGACTGGTGCCCACGTTGCACCCGGCAGCGGTGCTCCGGGGCGGCGCGGCCGCCATGGCGCAGTTCCGCCACGACGTCGCGCTGGCCGGCTCCCTGCTCCAGGGGGCGGCGGCGTGAGCGGCGGCGTGCGGGCCCGGTCGACCTCGGTCGAGGCGACCCGGGACCTGGCTGCCGCCCTGGCCGAACTGGCGCGGCCCGGCGACCTGGTGCTGCTGGTCGGCGACCTGGGCACCGGCAAGACGGCGTTCTGCCAGGGCTTCGGTCGGGGGCTCGGCGTGGACGAGCAGATCACCAGCCCGACGTTCGCGCTGGTGCAGACCTACACCGGTCGCCTCGACCTGAACCACCTGGACGTCTACCGGCTCGGACAGGTGAACGAGGCCCTGGACCTGGGCCTGAACGAGTTGCTCGACGACGGTGGTGTGACGCTGATCGAGTGGGGCGACACGATCGCCGGCGTGCTGCCACCCGACTTCCTGGAGGTCCACCTGACGGCCTCGACCGACGAGCCCGACGTTCGTGAGATCGACCTGCTCACCGTGGGACCCCGTTGGTCGGCCCGTGTCCGGGCGGTGCGCACCGCGCTGTCGGCGTGGCTGGTCGACGGACCGGCCGGCGGTCCCGGCCCGGGGGGTGGCGCGTGCTGATCCTGGGCATCGAGACGGCGACCATGCAGGTCGGTTGTGCGATCGGTGGGCACGAGGGTGTGCTGGCGTCGGTCCACTCGGCGAAGGGCAAGCGCCACGCCGAGCAGTTGGTGCCGAGCATCGAGTTCGCCTGCGAACAGGCGCGGGTCGAGCTCTCCGAGATCGGACTCGTCGCCGTCGACGTCGGCCCCGGCCTGTTCACCGGTCTCCGGGTCGGTGTGGCGACGGCGAAGGCGCTCGCGTTCGCGTTGCGGGTCCCGATGATCGGCGTGCCGAGCCTGGACCTGCTCGCGTTCCCGGTCCGCTTCTCGAACCGCCTGATCGTGACGGCGGTGGACGCCCGTCGGGGTGAGCTCTACTACGCGTGCTACCGGCAGGTCCCCGGCGGGGTGCAGCGCCTGACCGATCATCAGCTCGGATCACCGGACGACCTGGCGAGCGAGCTGCTCGCGTCGGGTGAGGAGGTCCTGTTGGTCGGCGACGGGGCACAGCGCTACCAGGAGGCCTTCGAGGGCATGGCCAAGGTCGAGCTGGTCGACACGGGCAACAGCCACCCGTCGGCGGCCGCGCTCGTCGAGCTGGCGCACGCCCGGGCCCTGCGTGAGGACTTCGGTCGACCCGATGAGATCGAACCGCTCTACCTGCGACGGCCCGACGCTGAGATCAACTGGTCGACCAGGGACGGCCGGTGAGTCCGCCGGATCACGCGGAGACCCCTGAGCCGGACCAGGGGGAGGCCCCCGGGGCGGCCGGGGACGGGATCGTCGTCGCGCCGATGCGACCGCGCCACCTGCAGGGGGTCGTGGCGCTCGAGGCCGCCACCAACGCCCGGCCGTGGTCGGAGCGCCTGTTCCGTGACGAGCTGCGGATGCCCGCGAGTCGGCACTACCTGGTCGCGCTCTGCGATCACGTGGTCGTCGGGTACTGCGGCCTGATGGCGACACCCGACGGCGGCCACATCACGACGCTGGCGGTGGACTCGGAGGTCCGACGCGCGGGCATCGCCTCGCGCCTGCTGCTCGTCCAGCTCCGTGCCGCGGTGGAGCGCGGGCTCACGGCGGTGACGCTCGAGGTGAGGATCACCAACCGGCCGGCCCAGGAGCTCTACCGGCGGTTCGGGTTCGCGCCCGGTGGAATCCGCCGGGGCTACTACCAGGACAACCGCGAGGACGCGCTGATCATGTGGTCCCATGATCTGGACCTGCCGGAGCAGGAGGCGCGCCTGGACTCGATCGAGGCGGCGCTTCGTTCGCCGTTGGTCGCCCTCGAGCCGACCGAGCCGACCAGGAGGGCACTCCGATGAGTGGAAGCGTCGACGGGAAGCCGGTGGACGACTCGACGCTGGTGCTCGGCATCGAGACGTCGTGCGACGAGACGGCGGCCGCCTGCGTCCGCGGTGGCACCGACGTGTTGTCGTCGGTCGTCAGCTCGCAGGTCGAGCTGCACGCCCGGTTCGGAGGGGTGGTCCCCGAGATCGCCAGCCGAGCCCACAACGAGTTGATCATCCCGGTGACGGCCCGGGCGTTGCTCGAGTCGGGCCTCGACGGGGAGGACATCGATGCCGTGGCGGCCACGACCGGTCCGGGCCTGATCGGCGCGCTGCTCGTCGGTGTGTCGGCGGCCAAGGCACTGGCGTTGGCCTGGGACGTGCCGTTCGTCTCGGTCAACCACCTGGAGGCCCACCTGTACGCCGGGTTCCTGGAGGAACCCGAGCTGCAGTTCCCGCTCGTGGTGCTGTTGGTCTCGGGCGGCCACACGATGCTCGTCCTGGTGGAGGGCCACGGTCGCTACCGCCTGCTCGGCCAGACGTTGGACGATGCCGCCGGCGAGGCGTTCGACAAGGTCGCGCGGTTCCTGGGGCTGGGGTACCCGGGCGGCCCGGCGATCGACTCGATCGCAATGTCGGGTGACCCGGAGTCGATCCGGTTCCCACGGTCGATGATCGACGATGGTCTCGACTTCTCGTTCAGCGGGCTGAAGACCGCGGTGGTCAACCACGTGCGGACGAACCCGACGGTCGGTACCGAGGACGTCGCCGCCAGCTTCCAGGCCGCGGTCGTCGACGTGCTGGTCGCGAAGGCGCGCCGGGCGGCGCGACAGCACGGCGCCGCCGCGCTGGCGTTGGGCGGTGGCGTGGCGGCGAACTCGCTGCTCCGGGAGCAGTTCCTGGGGGCGTGCGCCGAGGACGGCCTGCACGCATTCCTCCCGAGCCGGGAGATGTGCACGGACAACGCGGCGATGATCGCCTCGGCCGGCTGGTACCGGCTGCAACGCGAGGGCCCGACGCCGCTCGACTGCGGCGCGGACCCGAACCAGCGCCTGACCGTCCTGCCGTGAGCGGCGGCGGTTCCCCTCCGGCGCCCGGCGGCGACGGAGCGAGCGTCGAGGAGGTCACTCCGGACGGCTGGGCCACCCGCTTCGAGCACCAGGCGGAGGCGTGTGCGGCACTCGGTTCGCCCCTCTACGCCCGGGCCTGCCGTCTGCTCGCCGTCGACTGTCGGGGTGAGGGCCCGACCTGGGAGGTGGTGCGGTCCCGGCCGGGGCTGCGCTTCGGCCAACTGGGTCCGCTCCGCCTGCTCGGCGCCGCCCACCTGCTGGCTCTGGACGGATCGGCACCGGGGTGGGCGGCGCTCCTCCCGAGCTGTGGCGGGGAACCCCCGGCCACCGATGACCAGCTCCTGGGGCAGTGGCGTTCCCTGGTCGCCGACCACCGGGACTCCCTGGTCGCCGGTCTGGATCGTGAGGTGCAGACGAACGAGGTGGGTCGATCGGCCGGCCTCGCCCTGGGGTTGGCCCGGGCGGCGCGGTCCCCCGGTGTCGAGTCCATCTCCCTCGTCGAGCTGGGCTGCTCGGCCGGGCTCAACCTGCGGCTCGATGCGTTCGCGGTCGACCTGGGTGGCGTCGTGCTCGGCGACCCGATGTCGCCGGTCCGTGTCGCGCCACGTGTGCTCGCTGCGCTCGACCCGGCGTTGCACCTGCCGCCGGTCGTCGACCGTATCGGTGTGGACCCGCATCCGATCGACGTGAACGACGGTGCGGTCGCGCTCGTGCTCGAGTCGTTCATCTGGCCCGACCAGCTCGAGCGTCTCGACCGCCTGCGGGCCGCCGTGACGGTGGCTCGGTCCGTGCCAGCGGTGCTGCAGCGGGTCGCCGTCGACGGGGCCGGCTCGGCCGGCCCCGGCTCCGGCGGCCCGGGCGACCTGGCCGACGCCCTGGAGACGCTGCTGTCCGAACCGCTCCCCGACGGCCGGCTCCGGGCCGTGATGCACTCGATCGTCTGGCAGTACGTGCCGAGGTCGGTCCGCTGGCGGGTCACCGCAGCCGTGGAGGCGGCCGGGGAGCGTTCGTCCCCCGATCGCCCGCTCGCCTGGGTCCGCTTCGAGACCGACGAGTGGGACCGCCGCCGGGCTGCGGTCTGGGTCCGCACCTGGCCGGGCGGGGCCGACCGGTTGGTGGCGCACGCTGACTTCCACGGCCGCTGGATCTGGCCGGTTCCGGACTGAGGAACCGGCCGGAGCGGCGGTCTGGCCGCCGGCCCGTGTGGGTGCCGCCGGGCGATTAGCACTCGCCGGAGTCGACTGCTATCTTTGGCACTCGCCAAGTCAGAGTGCTAACCGCCATGGAGGCAACCGTGAAGCTGCAACCCCTCGAGGACCGCATCGTCGTCCGGCCGAACGAGGCCGAGGAGACCACCGCCAGTGGGCTGGTGATCCCCGACACCGCCAAGGAGAAGCCGCAGCAGGGCGAGGTCCTCGCCGTCGGCCCCGGCCGCTTCGGCGACGACAACGAGCGAGTCCCCATGGACATCTCCGAGGGTGACACCGTCGTCTACTCCAAGTACGGCGGCACAGAGATCACCATCGAGGGCGAGGACCTCCTGATCCTCAACGCCCGCGACGTCCTGGCCGTCGTCAAGTGACGCACCGGTACTGAGAACCACCCCACGACACGAGAGAGAAGCGCATGTCAAAGATCCTGAAGTTCGACGAGGACGCCCGACGGGCCCTCGAGGCCGGCGTGAACCGTCTGGCCGACGCCGTGAAGGTCACCATCGGCCCCAAGGGGCGCAACGTGGTGCTCGACAAGAAGTTCGGCGCCCCCACGATCACCAACGACGGTGTGTCGATCGCCCGTGAGATCGAGCTCGAGGACCCCTTCGAGAACATGGGTGCCCAGCTCGTCAAGGAGGTCGCCACCAAGACCAACGACGTCGCGGGTGACGGCACCACCACCGCCAC
>CAIYGQ010000086.1 GCA_903925745.1 uncultured Actinomycetes bacterium
CCGAACGTGCGCGCGGTGGAGGAGGGTGACCAGGTGCTGTTCAACCCCGAGGACGTCTACGAGGTCGAGGTGCGCGGCGAGACGTTCATCATCCTGCGCGAGCGGGACATCCACGCCGTGGCGGCCGAGCGCCTCGACGACGGGCACACCGGCCTCTACCTCTGATCGCGCTCAGGGGCGTCGGGCTGGAACCGGTAGCCCATGCCGGGTTCGGTGATGAAGTAGCGGGGCTGCGAGGGCACCGGCTCCAGCTTGCGCCGCACGTTGGCCAGGTGGACCCGGAGGTAGTTGGTCTCGTGGTCGTAACCCGGGCCCCACACCTCGTGGAGCAGGTGTCGCTGCGTGACCAACCTGCCGGGGTGACGAACGAGCATGCCGACGAGTGCCCACTCGGTGGGGGTGAGGTGCACCTCGATCCCGTCGACGAGCGCCCGGTGCTCGACGAGATCGATCTCGAACGCCGCAGTCTGCACCACGGGCTCGTCCGCGTCGGGGGATCGTCGGCGGAGCGCGGCCCGGACCCGCGCCAGCAGTTCGCCCATGCCGAACGGCTTGGTCACGTAGTCGTCGGCTCCGGCGTCGAGCGCCTCGATCTTGTCGGACTCGGCGCCACGGACCGACAGCACGATGATCGGGAGGTCGCTCCACCCCCGGATGCCTGCGATCACGTCGAGTCCCGAGATGCCGGGGAGCCCCAGGTCGACCAGCGCCAGGTCGGGTCGCTGTTCGGCGGCGACGTGCAGGGCCGACTCGCCGTCGACGGCTTCGAGGACACGGAAGTCCCGGGCCTCCAGGTTCACCCGGAGCGCCCTGCGGATCTGTGGCTCGTCGTCGACGACCAGGATCGACGTCACGTCGGACCCTCCCGGAGCGTCCGGTCGGCCGCCGGCAGGGCGAACACCACGGTCAGCCCGCCACCGGCGGTGTCACGGAACGAGAGCCTCCCCCCGACCGCCTCGGTGAACCCCTGCGCGATCGCCAGTCCCAGTCCGACCCCGGTCGAGGCGCGGCGGTCTCCGGTCCGTTGGAAGGGCTCGAGGACGCGGGAGCGGTCCTCGGCGGCGATGCCGGGTCCACGGTCGACGACGAGCAGCTCCACCCGGTCCTCCACGGACGAGGCCGTGATGCGCACCGGTCCGTCCTCGGGCGGCTGGACCGCCAGAGCGTTCTCGAGGACGTTCGCCAGTGCCCGCTCCAGCAGGGGGCCGTCGACCTCGACGAGCGGCAGGGTCTCGTCCACGTGGACGTCGACCGGGGCGGGGGAGTCGAGCGGCCCCACGTCCTGGAGCGCTGCGGCGACGACCTCCTCGAGGGCCACGGCGCGGCGGATCGCCTGCACGGACCCTGTCTGGACCCGGCCCATGTCCAGCAGCTTGCCCACGACCCGGTCGAGCCGGTCGGCCTCGGCGTCGATGGTGCACAGGAACTCACGGGACTCGTCCGGACCGAAGGTCACGTCCGGGGTCAGCAGACTGGTGACCGAGGCCTTGATCCCGGCGAGCGGCGTCCGGAGATCGTGGGACACCGCCCGGAGGATCCCGGTGCGCAGCGCCTCCGTTCGGGCCAGCGCCTCGCCCACGGCGGCCTCGCGACGGAGCCGCTCCGCCGTGACGGCCACGGCGAGCTGCTCGGTGAGCGTCGCGGCGACCCCGAGGTCGTGGACGTCGGGCACGGTCGTACGCATCACCAGGACGACCGTGCCGTCGTCGGCGAGCGCCGCCACCTCGCCGTCCTCCGGAGCGCAGGGCGGGTCGACTCCCACGGCGGCCTCCGTGTGCCAGGCGTCCGGCTCGGCCTCGGGGTCGTGTCGGAGCACGGCGGCTGCACGGACGTGGGGGAGGAGGGCGAGCTCCCCCAGCAGCACCGGGATGGGGTCGACCGATGCCGACAACGCCGTGGCCGCTCGCCCCAGGGTCTCCGCCTCGGCCCGGGCCCGCCCGGCCTCGGCCGACCGGCGGGCCGACCGGTCGACGTAGTACGACAGCGTGGTCCCGACGGCCAGCAGGACGGCCAGCGCGACCAGGTGGCGCGCGGTGCCGACCTCGAGCGTGCCGTAGGGGGGGACGAAGGCCAGGTTGACCCCGACCGCGGCACCGAGCGACGCCACCACGCCGGGCGCCAGACCGCCCGTCGCCGCCACGACCGTGACGATGGCCATCGAGCCGATCAGGGCGAGCGGGAGCCCGACCTCGTCCCGGAACGGCAGCAGCGCCCAGGTGAGGAGGGGGACGGCGACCAGTGCGAGCATCCACGCCACCGTGCGGCGCCGCAGTGGAATCGGGTGTGTCGTCCCACGGCGCAGCGTGTCGCCCATCGTGACCTCGTCGCCTCCGGCGATCACGTGCACGTCGAGGTGCCGCGCCTCGCGGAGCAGCCGGTTCACGACGGCGCCGCGACGCAGCTCCTCCCACCGACTCCGTCGCGTCGAGCCCACCACGAGCTGGCCGGCCCGCTCAGCAGCAGCGGCGTCGAGGAGTGCCGCTGGGACGTCGTCGCCCACGACCTCGACGAACCGTCCGCCCGACGAGCGCAGCAGCTCCCGTGCGGCGAGCGCCCGTTCGTCCGGTCCCGGGTCGTCGATCGGCCGGACGTGCACGCCGACCAGCTCCGAGCCGCTCCGCTCGGCCAGCTGGGCGGCCCGACGCACCACCTCCTCGTTGCCGGGTGCGCCGGTCACGGCGACCACGACGCGCTCGTGTTCACCGAGCTGTCCTGCGGGCACGGCGCCGTTGCGGCTCACGGGTCCAGCATGGACCGGGCAGCACCAAGGAGGCGACAAGGTTCGTCCGGGCGGCGCCAAGATCTCGTGAAGACGACGCTCCTGCGCACGATGGGGGTGTTGGATCCTCGGAGCGGACGGAGCCGTATCCGGGAGCAGACCTCGTGGCGTCGACACTCAAGCGCATCCTCATCGGGCGGCCCCTGGCGACCGACCAGGCCGACCACCAGCGCATCTCCAAGACCATCGGACTGGCGGTGTTCTCCTCGGACGCCATCTCGTCGACGGCCTACGCCACCGGTGAGATCCTGATCGTGCTGGTGGGTTCCGCCGGGATGGTCATGTCGAACGGCACGGCCACCACCGAGCTGCTCAAGCCGATCGCCTTCATGGTGGTGGTGCTGCTCGCCGTGGTCGCCAACTCCTACCGGGAGACGATCCACGCCTACCCGGACGGCGGCGGTGCCTACGTGGTCGCCCGGGAGAATCTGGGGACCACCCCGTCGCTGGTCGCCGGTGCGTCGCTGCTCGTCGACTACGTCCTCACCGTCGCAGTGTCCGTCGCCGCGGGTGTGCTGGCCATCACCTCGGCCTTCCCGACGCTCGGCCAGTACCGGGTGTGGCTGTGCCTCGGATTCGTCGCCGTCCTCACGATCGGCAACCTGCGGGGCGTGAAGGAGTCGGGAACGGTGTTCGCCGTGCCGACCTACATCTACATCGTCGCCCTGGTGGCCTTCATCGGCTGGGCGACCTACCAGCACCTCCGGGGGACGCTGCCGGTGATCTACCAGGGCACACCGGAACAGATCCGTGAGGTCGAGGAACTCCAGCGGTCGCACGGGCCTGCCGTCGGTGCGGTCTCGGCGTTCATCTTCGCCCGGGCCTTCGCGTCCGGTGCCGTGGCCCTGTCCGGTGTGGAGGCCATCTCCAACGGCATCCCGGCGTTCCGCAGGCCGACGTCTCGCAACGCTGCGGTCACGCTCGGCTGGATGAGCGTGATCCTGGGTTCGACCTTCTTCATGATCTGCTTCATCGCGGCGTGGATGCGGCCGGTGCCGTCCGAGGAGGAGTCGCTCCTGTCGGTGATGGGCCGGGCGGTCTACGGCGACGGCAACCCGATGTACTACGTGCTCCAGTTCGCCACGATGGCGATCCTGATCCTGGCGGCCAACACGGCCTACGCCGACTTCCCCCGGCTCGCAGCCATCATCGGCAAGGACGGGTTCCTGCCGCGTCAGTTCGCGAACCGAGGAGACCGGCTGGTCTTCTCCAACGGTGTGCTGATCCTGGCGGGCTCCGCGTCCGTGCTGCTGATCGCCTTCGGCGGCAACGTCACCCTGCTGATCCCGCTGTACGCCGTGGGCGTGTTCACGAGCTTCACCATCTCCCAGACGGGCATGGTCCGGCACCACCTGAAGGAGCGTCAGCCCAAGTGGCGACTCTCGGCAGTCAACTCCGGGGTGGGAGCGGTGTTCACCCTGATCGTCGCCCTCGAGGTGATCGTGTCCAAGTTCACCATCGGGGCGTGGATCATCGTGGTCCTGATCCCGTGCATCGTGGTGGCCTTCCGCGGCGTCAAGCGGCACTACGCCGGCGTGGCGGAGCGACTGCGGGTCGATCCGACGGTGCCGATCGACACCACCGCACCACGGCACGGCGTGGTCGTGCTGGTCGGCGGCGTCAACCAGTCGTCCCTCGCCGCCATCCGCTACGCGCGCTCCGTGGGCGCCGACGACGCCGTGGCGGTGACGGTGGCGCTCGACGAGGACCACGCCGAGCGCATCCGGGCCGACTGGGACCGGTTCGGGATCGACTATCCGCTCGAGGTCATCCAGTCGCCGTACCGGGACCTCACCAACACCGTCGAGGAGTACCTCGACGAGCTGGATCGGCGCTGGGGGCACGACTTCCTGTCGGTCGTGATCCCCGAGTTCGTCCTGGCGCACGTGTGGCAGGGCGTGTTCCACAACCAGTCGGCGCTCGCCCTGAAGCTGGCGCTCAGGTACCGGCCCGACACCGTCGTGGTGAACGTCCCCTTCCACCTCGAGGATCCCGACGAGGAGGCACGCCAGCAGGAGTCGCTCGGCCTGGACCCGGCGTCGCCGTGACGGGTCGGGGGGCGCTCGTGGCGGCGCTGGCCTCGCTGGTGCTGGTGGCGTCGTGCGCCAGTCCGTCCGACCAGGAGCTCCGGTTCGTGGACGGGGTGCGCAACCGCTACCCGCGCATGAGCGTGTCGTTGGTCGGTGACGACGAACTCCTGGCAGCGGCGCGCTCCACGTGCGACGGTGAGTCGTCCGCTGCACTGGATCGACTGGTCGCCCTCGGTGTCGACCGGGACGCGTTCGTGGCCCTGGCCGGTGAGCAGATCTGTCCGGTCCGCTGAGCGGCGTCGGGCTACTCGTTTCGGGTGGGGGCCCGTGCCCTCGTAGCATGACGGGATGCCCGACGCCCCGGTCGCCACGCCCGTCGAGGTCCGCCCCGAGGACCTCGACCAGGTCCGCTACAACTCGGACGGCCTGGTCGCAGCGATCGTCCA
>CAIYGQ010000087.1 GCA_903925745.1 uncultured Actinomycetes bacterium
CGTCGCCGCCACGTTCGTGGCCGTCCGGTTGCTCGGGGTGCGGCGCGGGTGGCTGCAGACCGTCGTCGCCGCCGTCGTGGCGTGGATCGTCGCCCTCGTGGTCACGGCGTCGCTGCTCGACTGGGACTGGGGCGCGGACCGGCTCGGAGTGTTCACGGTGCTGCTCGCGGTGCCGCTGACCATGGCCCTGCTCGTGGCCAACGACCTGTTCGCCCGACCGGGGACGCTCGCCCGGGGCGACCGCGCCGGTCTGGTGGCAGCACCCCGACCCATCTCCGGGGTGCGGTCCAAGCTCGAGCCGCTCAGCCGCTACCGGGAGCTCGTCGAGATCCTCCGACGCCACCAGCTGCTCGGACGGGTGCGTGGCACCAGGGACGACGAGGTGGGTCTGGCCCCGCCGGCGGTCCGGTTGCGCGAGGCCCTCGAGGAGGCCGGTGGCGTCTACGTGAAGCTCGGCCAGATCGCAGCCACTCGCATCGACCTGCTCCCGTCGAGCGTCTGCGAGGAACTCACCAGGCTCCAGAGCCGGTCGAGTCCCATCTCCGCCGAAGCGGTGCGTGGGGTGATCGAGGCCGAGCTCGGTCAGCTGGTGGAGGAGGTCTTCGACGACTTCGACTGGGAACCGCTGGCGTCGGCCTCGATCGGTCAGACGCACACCGCCGTGCTCCGCTCCGGCGAACGGGTCGTCGTGAAGGTGCAGCGCCCCGGTATCGACGCGGCGATCGAACGTGACCTCGCCGCCCTGAACCAACTCGCCCGGCTGGCGGAACGACGCACCGTGACCGGTCGGGACCTGCGGGTCTCGACGCTCGCCGAGGAGTTCGGTCGCAGCCTCCGGTCCGAGCTGGACTTCACTCGCGAGGCGCAGTCCACCCGGTTCATGCACGACATGGCCGAGCGTGAGGACTCCCCGATCCGGGTGCCGTCTGTCCACCCCGAGCTCTGCACCCGTCGCGTGATGGTGCAGGAACGACTCGACGGCGTGCCGCTGTCCGAGGTGCCCGCCGATCGATCACTGGACCGTGACGCGCTGGCCAGGCAGTTGCTGTCGGTCAACATCACCAACATCCTCGAGCGCGGCGTGTTCCACGCCGACCCGCACCCGGGCAACGTCATGGTGCTCGACGACGGCACCTTGGGCATGATCGACTACGGCGCGATCGGCCGGTTGGACTCGATCCAGGAGCAGGCGGTCGTCGACATGCTGATCGCCCTGGTGCGTCGGGACGCAGCGATGCTCCGTGACGGCGTCGAGCGGGTTGCCGACGTGGGCGCGCACGTGTCCCGCGACCGGCTGGACCGTTCCCTCGCCCGGCTGCTCGCCGAGAACGTCTCGCCCGGCGGTGGTGTGAGCGTGCAGGCACTGACCGACCTGGTCCCGGTCCTCGGCGAGTTCGACATCTCCCTGCCGGGCGACCTGGTGGTGCTCATGCGGGCGCTCGTCACGCTCGACGGCACCCTGGGGGTGCTCAGCCCCGGCTTCTCGGTCGTCGCCGCTGGCCGCGACCTCGCTCAGCAGGCCGCCCAGGACCAGGGCGGCGACCCCAACGAGATGTTGCAGCAGGCCCTGCTCGAGGAACTCCCGGTCCTGCGCAGGCTCCCGGCAGACGTCGCCCGGACGCTGGCGCTCGCCTCGCGGGGTGCGCTGCAGTTCCGGACCGTCCAGGCCGAGGACGAGGACCGGTTCCAGCGGACCCTGTGGAACCGTGTCACCCTGGCGTTCGTCGGGGCCACCCTGGCAGTGGTGTCGGTGCTCGTCATGGGGCTCGAGGTCGGGCCACGCCTGGGCGGCGACACCCGGCTGGTCGTGCTGCTCGGCGCCGGTGGCCTCTTCCTCGGTGTCGTGCTGCTGCTCCGCGTGGCCGCCGCCATCGTGCGGGACGGCACGACCTAGGCGCCGCGCCGCAGTCACGACCGGACGGCACGGCCAGAGGTCGCACGGCCTACGCTCCGCCCGGGCCGGTAGCTCAGTGGTCAGAGCAGGCGACTCATAATCTGTTGACCCACACGCGTCAACGCCTGCAATTGCAGGGTTCGTGATCCACCGATCCAAGAAATCCCACACGAATCCAACATTCATGGGTGTAGTTTCCGTCCATGGCCGCACTGAGGAAGGCGCCCGGGATGCGTGAGCGGTCACCGGGCGTGTGGGAGTTGGTTGTGGAGTCGGGCCGTGATCCGGTCACCGGCCGCCGTCGCCAGACGAGTCGCACGTTCCACGGCACGCTGCGCCAGGCGAAGCTCGCCCGGGCCGAGTTGCTGGTCGAGGCCAGTCATGGCCAGCACGACGGCACGAACGCCACCGTGGGCGACCTGTTCGAGGAGTGGATCCTCGAGCTCGAACGCAAGGGCCGGTCGCCCAACACGATCCACTGCTACCGCCGGACGTACCGGCGCAACATCGAGCCGACGCTCGGCAAGGTGCGGGTCACGAAGGTCACCACCAAGACGCTGACCGACCTCTATCGAGAACACCAGGCACGTGGGCTCAAGCCGCGCAGCGTGTACCAGATCCATGCTTGCCTCTCCTCGATGTTCACCCAGGCGTGCCGGTGGGGGTGGCGTGACTCCAGTCCGGCGCAGTGGGCCGAGCCGCCGGCGATCCCCAACCCGGCACCGGTCGTTCCCACACCGGCTGACGTCCGGAAGCTGGCGGAGGAGGCGCGTCGCTCGCGCCGCCCGGAGTACGAAACGGTGATCCTGCTCCTGGCCGTCACCGGGTTGCGTCGTGCAGAGCTGTGCGGGCTGCGCCTCGGACGTGATGTCGATCTCGACGGTCAGGTGCTGCGGGTTGGGTGGAGCATTGCGGCGCTGCCCGGCCGGCCCATCGAGGAGATCCCGACGAAGAACCGCCGGGTCCGCCACGTCGCGCTCGACGACGGAGCGGTGGCGATGCTCGCGTCGCACGTCGAGACGATGCGCTCACGGGCGAGCGCCGTCGGTGCGGAGCTGCGCCCTGACGCCTACCTGTTCTCCGACAGCCCGGACGGGTCAGAGCCGTGGAAGCCAGACTCGGTGACCCAGTACTTCGTGCGACTGCGCGAGCGCTGCGGGCTCGGGCACCTGGATCTGCACTCGCTGCGGAAGTTCATGGAGACCTACGGGCAGGATCTCGGGTTCTCGGCCGCCCAAGTAGCGATGCGAGCAGGTCACGATCCGTCCGTCGCGGCGAAGCACTACACCGGCAACGTCGCCGACGCAGACCGCGCGCTCGCCGCTGCCGTAGCATCGCTGGTCGGCGCGGGGCGGTAGCTCAGTGGTTAGAGCACCCGACTCATAATCGGAGGTGCGCGGGTTCGATTCCCGCCCGCCCCACGCGCCGGACATCCAGCTGTCTGGCTGTCGATCGATCGTGACATCGTCCACTCGGCGTCGATCGAGGCCTCGGCGCCTGGCAGCGGTGTCTGCCGTGCGGGTCACTCGCGCTGGTGCCGCCGCTCCGAGCGTGGTCATCGGCAGAGGGCGCAGCGGGCTTGCAGCCGCCTGGTGACGCAGCGCAGCGCGGGTTCGGTCGTGCTGGTCAGGGCTGACCACGACGCGTGGTCAGGGCTTTGTTCAGGAGTGGTCAGCCTGACCTCGGTGTAGGGCGGGGCGATTCTCGCGTCTTCCGAGGGCCAGGTGGCGTCCGCCGCGCGCCTAGGGGGGTGCTGGTGATGCTCACCGGACGTATCGAACCTGGGAGGTCGCGATGGATCGCTGGACGGTGACGGTGGAGGAGGCGGCCCAGGTGC
>CAIYGQ010000088.1 GCA_903925745.1 uncultured Actinomycetes bacterium
CGGCCGTCGGCCGGGGACCCGTTCGCTCAGTTCGTGACGTACAGGCCCAGGACCGGGTGGCCGGTGGCCAGACCCGGGAACGGCTCGCTGCCGTCGGGGTTGTTCGGGCCGTAGACGCCCTTGACGCCCTTCGACGCGATGTCCCACTGCGTCCAGTTGAGCCAGATGTTGTACACCTCGGATCCGAACCGCTTGTTGATCTCCTCGTAGATCTGGGCGGCCTTCTCCTTGTCGGGCTCGGCCCGGCCGGCGTCGAGGAGTCGGTCGATCTCGGGGTCGGAGAACTTGCCGAAGTTCACCGGTGAACCTGTCTTCCACCAGTTGTACTGGCCGTCCGGGTTGCCGCCGGGGTGGTTCCGCCAGCTCAGCGCCTGCCAGTCACCACCGAGGGCCGTGTTGATCAGCGAGGCCTGCTCGACCTGGCGGAGGTTCACCTTGGCGCCGAACTTCTCGGCCTGCTCCTTGATGAACTGGGCCGCCTTGACGACGCCGGGGTCCGGGGTCGACACGAGCGTGAACTCGAGCGGACCACCGATCTCCTGGGCGCAGGTGTCGGCGAACTGCTGGGCCTTGGCCGGATCGAAGGCCGGGTAGCCGGCATCCTCGAGGAAACCGACGTCGCCCTTGCCGAACGGACCCGAGGCCATCGTCAACAGGTCGAGGTTGATGACCTTGTTGTAGGCGTCCCGGTCCAGGGCGTAGGCGGCGGCCAGACGGCAGTTCTTGTTGTTGAACGGCGGCTTGGACGCGTTCAGCATCCCGTAGCTCACCTCGGCGAACTCGTCGGACTCCACGAGCTCCACCTCGCCGGCGTCACGCTGGTCGCGCAGCTCCTGGATCTGCTCGGCCCCCGAGGCGTGGATCATGTTGACCTCGCCGGAGTTGAGGGCGTTCAGCCGGGAGTTGGCCTCGGGGTACGGACGGAACGTGATCTTGTCCAGGTACGGGAGCTGCACCCCGTTGGCGTCCTTCTGCCAGTAGCTGGGGTTCTTGACGGCGGTCAGGCTGTCGTTGACCTTCCATTCCTGCAGCTTGAACGGTCCCGTCCCGATCAGGTTCCGGTCGCACGTGGCGGCGTCGTCGAGCTGGGCCTGGGCCATGATCCCGACCCGGCCGGAACTGAAGAGCGTCCCCGGCAGCGACGGCCACGGCGTCTTCGTGGTGATCAGCACCGTCGAGGGGTCGACGACGCTGACGTCCTGGATCGGCTCGAAGACGAAGCGGAACAGGAGCGGACCGCGGGCCGGGTAGGTGCCGCGGTACGCGTCCAGGTTGTTCTTCACGACCTGGGCGTCGAGCGGGGTCCCGTCGTGGAACGTGATGCCGGGCCGCACCTTCACGGTCCACTGCGTGAAGTCGGCGTTCGGCGTGACGCTCTCGGCCAGGGAGCCGGTGAAGTTGCCCTCGCTGTCGGGAACCGTCAGCGTGTCGTAGATCGCCCGGGCGACCTGGATGCCCGAGATGGCGAGCTGCGACTCGGGCAGGCAGTAGCCGCCCGAGCTCTCGGCCTCGAGCCCGTAGCTGACCTCGCCGCCGGGGGTCGGGGTGTCGCTGCCGCTGCTGCCGCCGGAGTCGTTCCCTCCGCTGCTGCTCGAGTCGCCGCCGCCGCAGGCCGCAGCGAGGACCGCCACGGTCACGGCCAGCACTGCGAGCAACGGGCGCTTCCGGAATCGGTCGTGCTGCACGAGTCCCCCTCGGTCGTTGGTGTCGTGCCCGGAGTGACCGGGATCACAGCTGCGGAATCTAGTGCAACGCGACCCGCTGTCAACGCGAGGTGGACTTCAGGCGACCCACTGGTGTCTCGACTCGAGCACCGTGCGCAGCACCGTCGGGTGGTCGGTCATGATCCCGTCGACACCCAGGTCCAGGAGACGGTGCATCTCGACCGGGTCGTCGATGGTCCAGACGTGGACCTGGAGATCGCGGTCGTGCGCCCACCCCACCAGCGCCGGCGTCACCAGCTCGACGTTCCGGTGGCGGACGGGCAGCTGCAGGCACCGGTAGGGGAACGAGTGGTGCGCCGGTCGTCGGGCGGGCCGGATGCGCGCCGAGGCCGCGGCCCGGACGATCTCCCGGGGACCGGCGGAGGTGCAGAGCCCCGGTCCGGCGAGGGCGCGCACCCGTGCCAGCCGCTGGTCCGAGAACGCCCCGATGCACACCCGGTCGAGCGCACCGTGGCGGCGGAGCGTCTGGATGAGTGCGACGACGCTGTCGTCGGACTTCGGATCGACGTTGAAGCGTGCGGCCGGGAAGGTCTCCAGCAGCTCGGCGAAGGTCGGGATCGTGTGTCCCCCCGCCAGGCGGGCTCCGGCGATCGTCGCGGCGTCGACCCCGGCGATGGGACCCGAGCGGTCGGTGACGCGGTCGAGCACGTCGTCGTGGAACGCGACGAGCACCCCATCGGCACTCAGGTGCACATCGGTCTCGAGGTAGCGGAAGCCCAGGTCCCAGGCGGCGCGGAAGGCGGCGACCGTGTTCTCGGGCGCCGCCTCGGTGCCACCACGGTGGGCCACTGCGATCGGTCGTGGTCCGTCGAGGAACCCCATGCCAGGTCCTCCTCAGGTGGCCGCCGCCGACCCGCTGGTCGGGGTCGGTCGCAGCGCTCCGCCCATGACTCGGACGCTACACGGGGGTGGTCCCGGCCTCGGTAGTCTCGGACGTGCCCTCGGACCCCGTCGACCGCCTGGCCCGGGCCCTCGGGGGTGACCGCCCGGACCTGGAGGACGTGGCGGTGGCGCTCACGTTGCTCGGCTGCGGCCCGGCGGCCACCGAGGACGGAGACGCTGCGGCGGTCGCCCGGGACGTCGGCCACCGTCTCGACGCCGAGGCGGCGACGCCGGACGTCGAGTCGGCCGGGGACGCCCTCGAGCTGACCGCTGCGCTGTTCTCCTCGGGCCGATTCACGGGCGACCGCATCGGCTACGGCTCGATCGACGACAACCGCCTCGACCGGGTGCTGACCCGACGGACGGGCATCCCGCTGACCCTGGCGGTGGTCGCAGCGCTCGTCGGGCGCCGGGTCGGCCACGAGGTCGAGATCGTGGGCCTCCCGGGCCACGTGCTCACGCGGGATCCGGTCTCGGGGCTGTTCGTGGACGTCTTCGACCTCGGTCGGCGGGCCCCGGCCGAGCAGGTGCGGGGGTGGTTCGGACGGCGGCACCCGTCCGTCCGCTGGGACCCGGGCTTCCTGGAGCCGATGTCGCTGCCCGCCATCGCCGGCCGCTGGGCCCGCAACCTCCGGGCGGCCTGCACGCGTGCCGGTGACCGTGAGGGCATCGAGTGGTCGTGGGGCGCAGAGGTCGTGGCCGACCCCTCCTCGACCGGCGCCGTGGTGGGCCTGTCCGAGTGGCACGCCTCCCGGGGCGACGTGCTCGGTGCGGCCCGGCTCCTCGAGTCGGCCGCGACCCGCTCGCCCCGGGCGGCCGAGCTGCGGTCCCGGGCCCGGCAGCTGCGCGCCGGCCTCAACTGATCCCGCCCGTAGGCTCGGCGCGTGATCGACCGCGAGCTCAAGCGCACCCTCGGACAGATGATGCACGGCGTGCAGGTCGTCGGGGCCGCCCACGACGGACTGGTTCGGGCGTACTGCTCGCACTGGGTGAGCCAGGTGAGCTTCACCGAACCGATCGTGCTCGCATCCGTGTCACCTCGCCACGACACCTACCCGCTGATCCGGGCGACGAACCGATTCAGCGTCTCGATCCTGGCCGGCGACCAGGTGGCGGCCGGCCAGTACTTCTCGTACCCGGGACGACGGTTCCACCACATCGCGGACGAGTTCCTGGAGCTGACGCCCGACGGCCTGCCGGTGGTGCGTGACGCGATCGGGTGGCTCGCCTGCGACGTGTTCGAGGTACGCGAGGCGTGGGCCGACGGCACCCCGATCGACCACCACCTGTGCTTCGCGCGGGTGGCGGCCACCGGCCCCGGTCGCCTGCGGGAGCCGCCGCTGCTCTACTCGTCACGGCTGGGTTGGCGAGTGGCCGGTGACAAGGCCCGCGAGCCCGGGGTGTCGATCCGGGACCAGTTGCTGGAGCGACTGGCTGCTGCCGGCCTGGACACCGGTGCCGATGACCCCGACGAGCCCGGGGACGCCTGAGCGGACGTCCGGCCACGACCGGGTCGCCGCCGTCACCCGGGGGTAGCGTCAGGGCGTTGAGGCGACCCGACGGGTCGCCCGTTCCGACACCCGGGAGGCACCGTGTCCGACGACCAGCAGGAGACGACTCGGGTCGTCGAGGCGATCGACCGACTCCTCGGGGAGCACGACCCACAGGCGACCGATGAGCGGGCGTTCCTCGAGGCCCAGTACGACGCCGGTCTCGCCTGGGTCCACTTCCCCGAGGGGTGGGGTGGTCTCGGCGTGACGCCGAAGCTCCAGAAGACGGTGATCGAGCGGATCGGAGCCGCAGGCGGTCCGATCGGTGGCGCTCGCAACCCGATCGGCTACGGGATGTGCGCCCCCGCCGTGGTCACGCACGGCACCGACGAGCAGCGGGCTCTGCTCCGGCCGCTCTTCTCCAACGAGCACATCTGGTGTCAGTTGTTCTCCGAACCCGGTGCCGGTTCCGACGTCGCCTCGCTCGCGATGCGGGCCGAGCGGGACGGCGATGAGTGGATCATCAACGGGCAGAAGGTGTGGACCACCCTGGCCCACATCTCCCGCTACGGGCTGCTGATCGCCCGGACCGACCCCGACCTGCCGAAGCACCGGGGCATCACGGCGTTCATCGTCGACATGGAGGCCGAGGGCGTCGAGGTCCGTCCCCTCCGGCAGATGACCGGCGAGGCCGAGTTCAACGAGGTGTACTTCACCGACGTCCGGGTTCCTGACGACATGCGCCTCGACGCCGTCGGCCAGGGCTGGGGCGTGTCGATCACCACGTTGATGAACGAACGCGTCTCCATCGGCGGCGGGACGCCTCCTCGGGGCTCGGGGCCGATCGGCCAGCTCGTCGACCTGTGGCACAAGCAGGCGCTCGACGATCCGGTGCTGCGGGACCGGGTCACGACGCTGTGGATCCAGGCCGAGGTCAACCGGCTGACGAACCTCCGCGCCGCCGCCAACCGGCGCGCCGGCACGCCCGGTCCGGAGGGGTCGGTGGCCAAGCTCGCCATGGCGGAGCTCAACAAGGCCATCTACAGCACGGCGATGGACCTGCTGGGGGCCGAGGGCATGACCTACGGGTCCTACGACCTCGTCCGGCCGAGGCACGCGCTGTTCACCGACGACGTGCACAAGAACTTCCTGCGGGCCCGGGCCAACTCGATCGAGGGGGGCACCTCGGAGGTGCTGCGCAACATCCTCGGTGAGCGCGTGCTGGGACTCCCCGGTGACGTCCGCGTCGACAAGGACCTGCCCTGGCGGGAGGTCCCGCGCTCCTGAGCGCAGCCGGCGTCGCACCCTTCGGGTCGGCGTGGCCGTAGCCTGAGCGGTGTGACACGCCGCACGAAGATCGTCGCCACCGTCGGTCCCGCATCGGACTCCCCGGCGGTGCTCGAGCGGATGTTCGCCGCCGGAGTCGACGTGGCCCGGATCGGCCTGGCGCACGGCACGCTGGACGAGGCACTGGCGCGATACCGGACCATCCGCTCGGTCGCCGAGCGCCTCGGCCGACCGGTGGGGACGATGGTGGACCTGCCGGGACCCAAGGTGCGCCTGGCTGCCTTCGAGACGGCGCCGGTGCTCCTCGCCACGGACTCGGTGGTGGAACTCGTCCCGGGCCATCCGACCTCGGACGCCGAGGTCCTGGGCGTCGACTACGAGGAGCTCCTCGCCGACGTCCACCCCGGCGACCTCCTTGCGGTCGGTGACGGCAGTGTGTCGCTCCAGGTCGAGTCCATCGATGGCGACCGCGCCCGGGCCCGGGTGACCCACGGCGGCATGACCCAGGGACGGCCGGGCCTGCACGTGCCCTCGGAGCGGCTGCGCATCACGTCGCCGACCGAGCAGGACCTGCGTTTCCTGGACGCCTTCGTCGATGCCGGAGTCGACATGGTCGCACTCAGCTTCGTGCGCTCGGCCCACGACGTCCGACGCGTCGGCACCGAACCCCACCCGCGGGGCCCGCTCGTGATCGCCAAGATCGAGACCCGGGCCGCCGTGGAGAACCTGACCGGGATCATCGCCGAGGCCGGCGCGATCATGATCGCCCGCGGTGACCTGGGGACCGAACTCGGCATCGAGGACCTGCCCCACCTGCAGAAGCGGATCACCCGCGACTGCATCAGCGGCGGCAAGCCGGTGATCACCGCGACCCAGATGTTCGAGTCGATGATCACCTCTCCGGCGCCGACACGCGCCGAGGTCTCGGACGTGGCCAACGCGATCTTCGACGGCACCTCGGCGGTGATGCTGTCGGCCGAGACCGCGGTCGGCCACGACCCGGTGGCGACCGTCGCGACGATGGCCCGGGTCGCCGGTCGGGCCGACCAGGAGTTCGACTACGAGGCGTGGGCCCGGCGGATCCGACTGCTGCGCCGTTCGGCGGTCGGGGAGTCCCTGGACGCCCAGATCACCGACGCCATGACGGCCGCCGCCTGGAGGGCGGCCACCGAGATCGGCGTCGCGGCGGTCATCTGCATCTCCGACAGTGGATTCACCGTGCGGTCGATGGCTCGTTTCCGTCCCGCCATGCCGATCATCGCCTTCAGTCCCGACCCGAGGACGGTCCGCCAGCTCACGCTCAGTTGGGGAGCCGTTCCGCTCCAGGCCTCGTCCCCCGTCCACAGTCTGGACCTGATGGACGAGCTGATCGTCGCCGCGCGCGACCAGGGACACGTCACCTCGGGGCAACTCGTCGCCGTCCTCGCCGGTGCCGGCGACAAGACGGTCCGGGCCACCGACGTCCTCCGGCTGTCCCGGGTCCCGTGACCGGCCGGTCGACCCGGCAGTCCCTGGGGTTCGGATCGGGTCTGTCCGGCTGGTGGGTCGGCCCCGATGTGCCCGACGTGGTGGTGGTCCTGGTCCACGGCGCCATGGACCGGGCCGCCTCGTTCATGCGCGTGGCCCGGCGCCTGGGCGACCCGGAGCCGGCGACCGACCCCGACGGGCCGGAGCCGCCGGGAGGGCCGCCGCGGATCGCAGTGGTGGCCTACGACCGACGCGGCTACGACGGGTCGCTGGGGGTCGGCCCCGGCGGCATCGACGACCACGCCGAGGACCTGATCACCGTGGCGGACACCGTGGAGGCACCGACGCTCGTCGTCCTCGGTCACTCCCTGGGTGGCACCGTGCTCGTCAGGGCCGTCGACCTGGGCCTGCGTGTCGACGCTGCAGCGGTGTTCGAGGCCCCGTTGCCCCAACTGCCGTCATACCGGGACGACCTGGCGGCCGCGGCCCTGGCTGCGGCGGGACGCGACGGCCCGGCCGCGGCCGCCGAGACCTTCTCCCGGGCGGTCCTCGGGGACCGGTCGTGGGAGCGCCTCCGTCCGGAGCACCGGGAGGCGCGACTCGCCGAGGGACCGGCCCTGTGCACGGAGCTCGCGTCGCTGGCCACGCTCGGACCGCTGGGCTGGTCCCGACCGGTGGCCGCGTCGGTGGGTCGGGGTGACCGGAGCGGCGAGTACCACCGGGTCGTCGCCGACGAGGCCGCGGCGCTGCTCGGCAACGGCACGGTCGTCGTGCTCGAGGGTGCCGGCCACGGCGCCCACCTGAGCCACCCCGACGCGTGTGCCCGCTGGCTCCGGACGCTCACGACCGCCACGACCGGCGGCGCGGCACCCCGGACCTGACCGCACGTCCGGGGGACGGGCACCGGAGGCACAGGCCCCGGTGCCGACACGCCGCTCCCGGTCGACCGGGACCGGCAGGTCCACCGTTACGATCCCAACGTGGTCGCCATCAGGAACCGGATCCGTCGGCGACCGCGTCGTGCGTTCGTCCTGTCGGGCGGAGGCAACCTGGGCGCGCTGCAGGTCGGCATGCTCCGGGCGCTCGTCGACGCCGGCATCACGGCGGACGTGGTGCTCGGTTGCTCGGTCGGCGCCGTCAACGGCTCGACCTTCGCGCGCTGGCCGGACCCGGAGGGCATCGACCGCCTCGAGCGCTTCTGGACGGGTGCCGATGCGGGGGAGCCCGTCATGCCGGGTTCCCGTCTCCCGCCGCTGGTCCAGTTGCTCCGCAAGGGAGACTCGCTCCACCGCCCCGACGGCCTCAGGACACGCCTCGAGCGGCTGCACGGCGTGGAGGCCACCTTCGAGGAGCTGGTCGTCCCCTTCCAGTGCGTGGCGGCGGAGGTCGACACGGCGGCGGAGACCTGGTTCGACTCCGGTGCGTTGGTGCCGGCCGTCATGGCCTCCTCGGCCCTGCCGGCGGTGTACCCGGCCACCACGATCGCCCAGCGGCGCTACCTGGACGGCGGGGTGGTGAACAACGTTCCGATCTCCCGGGCCCTCGAGCTCGGCTGCCGCGAGATCGTCGTGCTCCACGTGGGTCTCCACGGCCGACCGGACGCCCGCATCCGGCGACCGCTCGACGCAGCCCTGCAGGCGTACTGGGTCGCCCGCAACGCCCGGTTCGCCAACGACCTGGCCCACCTCCCGGACGGCGTCGAGGCCGTGATCCTCCCGCCCGGGGACCGTCCGGACATCCGCTACGACGACTTCTCCCACAGCGCCGAGCTGATCGAACGCGGCCACCGGAACGCCACGGCGTTCCTGGCCGAACGGGCCGAGGCGTTCGAGCGGCGGGCATCGGCCGGCGCGCTCGAGCGGATCCGGACCGGAGTCCGCAGCCGCGGCTGGGTCGCGACCGCGCAGCGGGCGGCGATCGACCCGGAGGGCGCCGTCCTGCGCGCCGATGACTCCGATGCCACCGCGGGAGCGACGACGGAGGACGGTGGCCCCGATCACGGCGGTCCGGGGGACCCGGGGGGAACGACTGACAGCGGACTGCCGTAGCATGCGCAGGTGTCCAATCCAGTGAACCTGTCCGCCGGTGGCCCACCCGAGACCGTGCTGCCGCTCGATCCGCCCGAGGTACGCGCGGCGCTCGCCGACGCACTGGGTCGACCCGAACCCGAACGGCGCGACGCCGTGTCAGCGGTCGTCGCGACCGCCCCCCGGTCGTCGACGGCGTGGGCCGCGCTCGGCGAACTGGCCCGCGACGACGTCGAGGCCTACGCGTGCTTCCGGGTCGGCTACCACCGCGGCCTGGACCTGATGCGCGCCTCGGGCTGGAGGGGCACCGGCTACCTGCGGGCTCGACACGAGGGGAACCGCGGCTTCCTGGACGCACTCGCCGGGCTCGCCGACCGCGCCGCCAGGATCGGCGAGGACGACGAGGCCGAGCGCTGCCGCCACTTCCTGGTGCAGCTCGACCCCGACAGCTTCCGACTGTGATCCGACCGGCGAAGCGGACGGATCCGGCATCGATGGAAGCGGGACGCACGAACGGAGGGACGTCGTGAGTGAAGCCACCGGTCTCCCACAGGACGGCACCCCTGCGGCCTCCCTGCTCGAGGCGCTGCGGGAGGAGCGGACCGGCGACCTCGACTGGCGCAGTGGCCGGGCCTTCAGCCTCGTCTACAACGTCGACGACCCCGAGCTGGAGGCGCTCCAGCACGAGGTCGCATCGATGTTCCTCCACGAGAACGCGCTCAACCCGTTCCGCTACGTCACGCTGCTGCGCATGGAGGCCGAGGTGCTCTCGATGGTTCGGGGCCTGTTCGGCGCCGGCGCCGCCGCGCTCACCTCGGGGGGCACGGAGTCGATCTTCCTCGCCGTGCAGACGGCGCGCGACGAGGCCCGCTCGCGTGGCGTCGAGCACCCGGAGCTGCTGTGTGCCACGACGGCGCACCCGGCGTTCCCGAAGGCCTGCCACTACCTGGACGTCGAGTTCCGCCCCCTCCCGGTGGGGCCCGACGGGCGCGCCGACGTGCAACGGTTCGCGGACGCCATCTCGGACCGGACGGCGCTCGTGGTCGCGAGCGCCCCGTCGTATCCGTTCGGTGTCATCGACCCCGTCCCGGAACTGGCGGGCCTGGCGGCGGCGAACGGCACGCTGTGCCACGTGGACGCCTGCCTGGGCGGGTACCTGCTCCCGTTCTGGGAACGTCTGGGAGAGCCGGTGCCGCCGTGGGACTTCCGGGTCGACGGGGTCACCTCGATGTCGGCCGACGTCCACAAGTACGGCTACTGCTTCAAGGGGGTCTCGACGGTGCTCTACCGCGACCGGGACCTGCAGCAGCGCCAGTTGTTCTTGTACGAC
>CAIYGQ010000089.1 GCA_903925745.1 uncultured Actinomycetes bacterium
CACACGGATCCGTCACAGGCCCACACGAATCAGGATCCACCTCACACGGATCCGTCACAGGCCCACACGAATCAGGATCCACCTCACACGGATCCGTCACAGGCTCAGGCTCAGGCTCCGGCTCAGGCTCCGGCTCGGGCTCCGGCTTCGGGGCAGGGGGTTTCACGATCTCGGTCTCCGGTTCGGTGGTCGTCGTCTGACGAACGACGATCGAGGACGACCCGACTGTCTTGGTCTCCTCCGGCGGCTTCAGCTCAGTGGTGCTCGGTACCGGTGCGGGTGGCTCCACGACCTCCTGCCCGACAGTCGTGTTGGTGATCGGCGGCTTCGCCTCCAGGAGATCCTGCACCACGTTCTCCCTGATGGCCTCGAGTTCCTCCTGCGGGATGCTCGTCGTGGACCCGTCCTGAGTCGGCTGTGTGCTGGGAACCGACGAGGCAGCAGCCACCTCGCTGCCCTCGCCATCGCAGCTGCTCAGCGTCTCCTCGCACGGGACCCGGAGCTGGAGGTCACGCAGGACTCCGTCGGAGCCGAGCGTCACCGCCCGTTGGGAACCGAACACCCAGGCTCGATCCCCGACCGCCTCCACCCGGGGACGGTCACCACCGAGTTCAGCGGCGGTGAACCTCCGGCCATCGGAGGAGGTGACCGATCCGTCCCCTTCCACGACCAGCGCCTGCGAACCGACCACCACCAGCTCACCCTGAGGGAGGCTGCGTCCCCACCCCAGGCCGGTCGTCGAGGACGACAGCTCCACGAGCGGAGCGCGCCCGTCGGTCGGCTCGTCCGCGAGCGTCGGGGCACCCTCACCGGTCCAGACGAGACGACGACGGACGTCACCGTCGATCAGGACGACAGCATCGTCGAGTCTCCCCAGACGATCCGTGGGACCCACGGTGACCGGCGGCGAGACAGCGACCTGCCCGCCACTTGAACGGACTGCGACCACCTGACCGCCGGAGCGGAGCCAGAGGGTCCCGCGGCCACCCCCCTCGATCTCGGCCTCGGGTGCCCCCGTGACCGAGGACAGACGCTCCGAGGAGGTCGACACCGCGAAGCCGTCACCATCCCGCTCCAGACTCCGTGCGACCAACTGCCCACCCTCGTCAGCCACCGCCGCGCCGCCGCCAGCGGCGACCAGTGTCCCCGGCACCCCCTCCACGATCGACACGTCGCGCTGACCGGCCGCCACGATGAGTTCGCCTGCAGCGCCGGCTAACACCGACGCCCCGTCGTCCCAGAACCCGACGAAGCGCGGGTCACCCTCGACCCCCAGCCGACGAGCGTCCGCCTGCCACTCGACGGCACCCCGGAGTCCATTCACGAGCACCACCGACGTGCCGACACCGGTCCACGCCTCCTGCGATGACGACCGGAGCAGTCGGTTCGTGACCGCCGCCGTCAGCAGGACACCCAGAATCACGAGCGGGACGACCAACAGGGCCGCCGCCAGAGGTCCGGATCGTCCCCGGGATGGCAGCATGCGACGCGACTCACCAGAGCGACCATCGCCTCGCCTGACCCGCTGTCTCCGAACCGCCGGAACACCGCCCGGCAACGTCACACCAGCCACTGGACCACTCTCCCTCTCCTCACGCCGATCTCACGGTACTGCAGGAAGGAGTGGACCACCTCAGCAGCCATCTGGCGATGGGCAGCACTCCACCCTCGCTCGTCGGCCGTGGGCGGGGAGCCGAACCGACGGACGCCTGAACATCGACACGTCACTCGAAGTAGCCCTGAACGTCGATGATCAGGTGGCCCGAACCACCGAAGTTCCGCACCCACCAGCGGTCCGGCCAGTCGGCCGAGAGGTCGGGCAGGCTGATCGTCCCGGTGTTCGTGACCGCTCGGCCGACCGAGTAGTTGATGAAGGTCGTCCCCAGGGACTCGTCGGGGCCGAGCTGCACGAACCCCCTGCTGTCTCTCGGTTCGGTCCACGTCACCGACACCTCCACGGCCCTCGCGCTCGAGGGGATCCCACACCCGTCGGCTGGACCACCCTGTTCCTCGAAGTCGGTGAAGGGCTGTGGGTCCAGGAGCGGAAACGGTGGAGGTTCGACGACCTCGCCCGATCCCGCCACCCTCAACAGGCGAACCTCCCCCGGGACCATGGGGTCCGGTCCCCGATCGACGAACAGGAAGGGCTCGAACAGCCCAGAGTCGATCAAGAACTCTAAGCTGTAGATTGCCGTGTTCCTCGTGTCGACGATCCGACAGGGGGCCAGTGAGGTGTAGCGCCCCCCGCCAGCGAGCGGCACGTAGTAGCCGAACACGTCGACTACCACGTCGGTGGCTCCACCGAAGTTCTTGACCTCCAGCAGACCCGCAGTCAACCCCAGGGGGACAGCACCGGTGTTGGTGAGCGCACCGAAGGAGTTGTAGTTGACCGCCGTGCCGGCGTTGGGCTGGTTGAGACCACCGGTGTTGAGACAGTCATCGTCACAGGGCAGCGCGCGGAGGAATCCCTTGCCTGCAGGGTTGACCGCAGTGACCGCAATCTCGACGGCCGTTGCGTTGAACGGCACACCGCAACCATCACCCGTTCCTCCCTGTTCCCTCCACAAACCGTCCGGGAACCCGGGGTCACGCGCCTGGAAGATGTGACCGCCCCCCGGTCCCAGTCGGGAGTAGAGGTCTACGTCACCGAGGGTTCCGGTGATCACCGGCCGCGTGTCCGCCAAGCGGCAGGGCGTGACCGGGACGAACCCGGTCGGGCCGCCCGTGATGAAGTAGCCGTTGACGTCGACGACGAGATCAGAGGACGCACCGAAGAGCCTGAGACTGCCGTCCCAGAATCCGCGAGGTGCGCTGATCGGGATGGTTCCCGTGTTCGTGATGTTCTGACCGGGCGTGAAGTTCAGCACGGTTCCGGTCGAGGCCGGCTCGTTATCGCCGTACCTCCAGACCCGGAGGAAGCCCGCTCCGGCCGGCTCGACAGCGGTGAAGCTGGCCTCGACCGCAACTGCTCCGTCGGGCACCCCGCAACCTTCCGGATTTCCGCCCCGGTACTCCAGAAACCCATCCCGAACGTCGAATTCGAGTTCTTCACCTGCTGACAGTCTGCCCGGGGCCACCCGGGTGTCCACGACCCGGCAGGGCGTGATCGGAACGAACGAGGCGCCCGCCACCAGCGACTGCGGATCTGCGGCTGTGAGTTCGGCCGGACCGGGGACCGGAGGTGGTCCAACACTGTTCGTCGCCCCGGAGGGCTGCGACACCACGAGGCCGAGCACCACCACGACCGGACCGACGAGCACCGCAACGCTCCGACGAACATCCACCACTGACCCTCCCCCGCTCGAATCGCCGGTCGAATCCTGCCCCACGGCGCCGAGCATGACCAGCCCGGACGCCCTCGGTCGACCTCAGAGGACCGGCGCGATCGACACCGCCGCGCGATTGCGCGGCGACCTGAGTCCCCGGGCCACCCGTGGAATGGGGCGACGCTGCCGATGCTCGCACGGAAACTGGCACCTGATCCGAGAACGGCACCAGCCCGATGCCCGAGGGTCACGAACGCAGTTGGTTCAGTTCCTTGAATCCAGGGAATCGAGCAGAACGAGATCGGACGACGTCACCAGTTGGGACGCCAGAGCGAATTCCGCCAACCTGGCCCGTCGATTCGACGCCAGGTCGCCGGTACCCCCCTTCAGGCCGCGCACACCCGCAGCGGCGAGCTTCTCGCAGATCTTGTCCAACCGCCGGTTGAACGTCGTCACCGAGACGCCGATCCGGTGGGCTGCCTCGGCGGTCGCAGGCACCTCGTGCGGACGGTCGTTCGAACCACGGAGTGCCGACTCGACCAGCGCCAGCACCACCATCCGCTGGTTGACCGTCAGGGTCGGTGGACCGATCGTCTCGGGACCGACGACGTCGAGTTCGTGGACGTCGACGGTCGAGAAGGCCGCACCAGCCTCGGAGAGCACGAGGTCGACCTCGTAGGTCGTCCCACCGGCAGTGAAGCGGACCACGGTCTCGGGAACCACGACCGGAACGCTCCCGCCGGGAGCCAGCCACGCGTCGAGACGCCCCATCCGATCCGAGACCGTTGCGGCGAGACGCGCACCCACGTTCGCCAACCACCAGAGCCGCCCGTCCCACGTGATCGCCAGGAAGGTCCGGTGCAGGTAGTCGTTGTCATCGATGGAGAGATCGGCGATCCGGCCGATGGTGAACGGACGATCCGGGTCGACCTCGACCCGTTCGCCACAGAAGTCGACGACGAGCCGCGCCGCCTCAGCCATCGACCCGGACCTCGAGGATCTCCGGAACACCCATCACGGACCTTCGACTCGTGACCACGAGGGACGACTCGGGAGCGAACGGCGCCAAGGGACCCAGGTAGAAAGCACCAGGGAAGGAGATCCGAGTTGAGGTCGATTCAGACGGGAGTCCGGCGATCAGGACGGTCCCGTCGTCGGTTCCCAGCTTGACCACGGGACTTCCGTCACCACGGACTGCGAGATTCCCCCCGAACAGCGAGGCGAGACCAGGGGTTGTGGAGGCCTGATCCCCGCCCGCCGTCTGCAACCAACTCTCGGCCGGATTTCCTGGGACTGCACCCAGAACCCACACCTTGCCAGCAGCGGACTCGACATCAGTGACCGGCCCCGGCAGGACCTCCCGGCGACGAACCACCGAGGTGAGTGGATCGACCACGATGAGCTGACTCGACTCCGGGGCCAGCAGACTTCCAATCCGAAGGACTGCGTAGATGCCATCCGGGCCGACGGAGACGTCGATCACGCTGGCCTCGGGAGGAACTGCCCCAACGACCTCCCGCAGGATGGGGTCGGGTTCCGTGAGGTCGGTCCAGCCGAGTACCCCGCCGCCTCCGACCCAGGCTGACCGACCATCACCGGCCAAGGAGACTGCGTAGAACACGCCAGGCGTCAGACACGGGCCCTGAGTCACGGCGAACTGAGGGGAGACGGACTCGACGCAGAACGACACTTCGTCGCCCAACGCAACCGAGCGGACCCAAGCGAGACGATCTGCTGCAGCAGCGAGCGATGCGGGGCTGCTGATCGTCGGGACAACTTCGCGAACGACACCGTCAGGCTGAACGTCGAAGATGGCGTCTCGACACCCCGTTGCCGCCACCGCAATTGTCGAGCCAGTCGACGCAGTCGCAGTGACGTCGCCCGGACATTCGAGCGTAGCGATCACTCTGGCCTCTGGTGGGAGCTCCTGTTCCACATCTGAATCGAATCCGACCTCGTCGGACCCAGACTGCGAGTTCCAGACCGCGACGACTGGGAAGATCACGATCGGACTAGCGAGCAGGAGGACGAACGCCAACTTGAGCCGACGCTTCAGACGTCCCTCGCCAGATGCACCCGCCGTCGCACCACCCCCCGAACTCACGGCGTCACCGTCTGATGCTCCGTCAACCGCGGAACGCTCGACCTCTGTTCTCAAGGCCTGCACCGTTCCGGATGGTTCAGAGTCCGCCGGCTGGACTCTCGTCACGTCGTCATCGGCCACCGGCGCCAGCGACCCGGGCGGGATCTGGGGCGCAACCCTGATGGGCAGCACTGACGGCTCCGAGACCGCAGACCCGCTGACCGGATCGGTTCGCTGCGCTGTGTCGACCGCATCCGCCAGCTCCTCGACGAACTCGGCCGCCGACCCGAACCGGGCCCCCGGATCCTTGGCCATCCCCCGCTCGAACACCCCACGCAACTCCGGGGACAACCGGACGTGCTCCGGAACCTCCGAGGTGACGATCCGATGGAGCAACCCGGCCACACCACCATCGCTCGCCGTCCCGAACGGCGCGTCACCAGTGACCGCAGCGAAGCACGTCGCCGCCAACGAGTAACGGTCAGCCGCCCCAGGATCCAACACCTCACCCACCAACAACTCCGGCGGAGCGTACGGCGGCGAGAACGAGTTGATCGTCGTCGTGTTCGACGCCACACCATCCAACGCCGCGATCCCGAAATCCGCCAGGAACGCATCACCCGACGCCGACAACAACACGTTCTCCGGCTTCACGTCACGATGGAAGATCCCCCGCGCGTGCGCCGCGTCGAGCGCCACCCCCACCTGCGACGCCCACCCCACCACCAACTCCAACGGCAACGCCCCCCGAACCTGGATCTCCCCCGCCAACGACCCATCCATCAACCGCATCACCAACACCGGACGACCATCCGTCGTCTCGGACAACTGATAGACGTCCACCACGTTCGGGATCTCCGACAACCCCCCCAACGCCCGAGCCTCCCGCAACGCCCGACGCGCCCCCGCCACACCGACGTCCACCACCTTCAACGCCGCCCGACGACCCAACGTCACATCCGACGCAGCGAACACCACACCGAACCCACCACGACCGATCTCCACGAGATCCGAGAAACCCGGAACCACCGGAACCGAATCATCCCCGATCACGACACCACCCCGGCCGACGAGCACCCACATCCACGCGAGTCAATGCACACACCGGCGATCCGGTCGACCCCCTCGGAACAACCGAACAACCCGAAGGACCTGCGCTCGTCACCGCCAGAGACCTCCCACGGCACGAATCGCAACCCCCACCCCACCCACGCCCGACCCCCGCAGGACACCACACGACCCACCGGCGAACGCCGGGCTGGACCTCCGTCACACCACAGGATCGAACCCGCTCACACCACCCGACGAGACCTGTGGAGTCCACTCGGTCCCCGACCAGTACCGGAACTCGTGGCGTCCGACCGGATCCGGGTACCAGCCGGGTTCGGGTGACAGCGCTGGCGTCTGGTCGCTCGACGGAACTGGCGCTGAACCGGCGTCGAAGGCGACCCGATCCTCGGTCCAGGCAGTGCCGGACCACCACCGCCACGCTGCCATCCCGTCCGGGTCCTGGAACCACCCGGCCGACGGGATCTGCTCCGAGGTCGGCGCAACCGTCGCCCCGGAGGAGTGCCACTCGGGAGTCGTCGTGGGGTGTGGGCCCACCTCGTCCGAGCCGGACGCACCAGGCGACGGTGCTGGCGCGTCGCCCTGCACCACGGCTCCTCGCAGGCGCTCGGC
>CAIYGQ010000090.1 GCA_903925745.1 uncultured Actinomycetes bacterium
CGCCACGAGACCGCCGGCCGGCTGCGACTGGACGGCAACGCCGGATCCGACGGCCCCGTCTGGCTGTGGCCCGACGGGGAGCTCGGTCGCTACCGACTCGACGGCGCCGTCGACCCCGGCACCAACGCGCTCATCGAGCGACGATCCGACGGGCCGCACCTGTGGCTCGGCCACGGCGCCCACCTGCTCCGCACGTAGGGATCGCCTCGATTCGCCGATGTGGTTGCGACCGGTGCACGGCACCCACCCGCGTGAGATGCGTCGTGCCTGACGACTACTCCGTCGGTGGCGGGAACGGGCAGTGGCGACAACCCAGCCGGCGGCGAGGCGCCGCCGTGTCAGCCCCACAACGGCAAACGGCCCCGGAGCGGGGCTGACCCCGCCGAGTTCGGAGTCGATCACGCGCACCTTGCCCCAGCGGCCCCGGACCGCGGTGATGCGCTCCGGGGAGGCCTCGAGGTGCTCGTCGAGCTGCGCATCGAAGCGGTCGCGGTCCAGGTCGCCGTGGAGCGCGCACCAGGCCGCGTGCAGGTCGTCTCGGCTGTGGCCGGGAGACTGCTCGAGGAGCCGGCGCAGCTTGTCGAACCGGCGCTCGGTGGCGCTCAGGTCAGTCGTTCCCGGGGCTGACGAGACCGGTCTCGTAGCCGATCACGACGAGTTGGACGCGGTCGCGAGCGTTCAGCTTGCCGAGGATCCGGCTCACGTGTGTCTTGGCAGTCAGTGGTGACATGCAGAGCGCTTCGCCGATCTCGGCGTTCGTCCTGCCGCGGGCGACCTCGGCGAGCACTTCCCGCTCTCGTTCGCTGAGCACGTCGAGCCGGCCGGGTTCGCCTGGTCGTGGCGTGGGGCGTCGCAGGAGGTCGGCGATCAGCCGCTTCGTCATCACCGGTGAGATGAGTGCGTCCCCGTCGGCGACGGCGGTGATCGCTTCGAGCAGCAACCGTGGTGGTGTGTCCTTGAGCAGGAACCCGGAGGCGCCGGCTCGCAACGCCTCGTAGACGTACTCGTCGAGTGCGAACGTGGTGAGCACGAGGACCTTCGTGGCACTGAGCCGCTCGTCGCCGCAGATGGCGCCTGTGGCGTCGAGTCCGTCCATGCCGGGCATGCGGATGTCCATCAGGACAACGTCAGGCCGTGTGCGCCAGGTCTCGGCGATCGCGGTCGAACCGTCACCCGCCTCTGCGACGACATCGATCCCGGGTTCGTTCCGCAGCAGCGCGGCGAACCCGCGACGCACGAGCTCCTGGTCGTCGGCGAGCAGCACGCGGACATCGCGCCCGGTCATGCTCGGCGTGCTCCCGAGCTGTGGTACGGCACGAAGGCCCGGACCACGAACCCGCCGTCCTCGGTCGGGACTGCGTCGACGCTGCCACCGAGCAGCTCTGCTCGCTCTCGCATCGCGACCAGCCCGATGCCGGTGCTCGGCGCGGCCGAGCGCGTGGACGTCGGGGCATCGTTCGACACGACGACGTGCACGCCGTCGTCGTCATGCCGGAGATCGACCGTGATGGGGACCTTGCCGGCGTGGCGCCCGACGTTGACGAGGCATTCGTGGACGATGCGATGCACGGTCACCACGGTGCTCTCCGCCACGTCGTCGGGATACTCGCCATGTTCAGTGATCGCGACCGTGAGGCCGCCCCCGGTCGCGTTCGCCACGACGTCGTGCAGGTCGTGCGGAGACACCGGGGCAGGTCGGATCGGGACGGACTCGTCGGAACGCAGGAGTCCCAGCAGTGAACGCAGTTCGTCGAGCGATCGCCGGCCGGCGTCGTTGATCTCGGCGAGCGCGCGACGCGCTGCGACCGGATCTCGTTCGAAGACGTGTGCAGCGACGCCGGACTGGACGGTGATCGCCGAGAGTGAATGGGCAACGACGTCGTGCAGGTCGTGGGCGATCCGGAGCCGCTCGACGTGGAGTCGCTCCGCGACCTCGCGCTCGACGGCGTCTGCTCGCCGCTTCGCGTTGGTTCGACGGGCATCTGCGGCGGCGACCGGCAGCAGCAGCACCGCCGAGTCGGTGGACCATTCGAGCCAGAACAGCTCACCTCCCACCAGAGCGCCGACACCGGCGACCGCGATCGCGATGATCCCCGCGAACACGGTCACCCACCGTTCGTCGTGCTGGCGCACCAGACGGTAGAGCCCGACAATGAGCAGCGGCCGGAGCGCGACCGGGCTCGATGTCAGGGCGAGGGTGACCACGTCGAGCGCGCCGATCGACACGACAACGAGACCGAGGAACCGACCACCGACGGCGAGCAGTGTCGCCGCAACCAGCGCGATCGAGATTCCGGCCAGGCGCCGGTCGGCGGCGGTGTCGGGGTCGAACACCAGGACCCCGACCGACACGGCGAGTGCGACGACGAGGGCAACGACGTCGCCGCTGCCCGTGCGGAGTCGTGTCACGCTCGTCATGGCCATGATTCTGGTTGTCTCCCGCGAGCGGCGCGTACTCCGCAGGGATGTACCTGTGCTCTGGACCCGGGCCACCCGATCGCCCGTGTGCAGCGGCAGGCCCATCAGCCGTCACGGCTGATCAGCTCGAGCACCGGCATCCGCGAGGCGCGTTGGGCTGGCCAGGCCGCAGCGATCACACCGGCAGCGACAGCCACGACGAGCGTGGCGGCGAGGCTGACCCACGGCACCACCACCGAGGGGAGATCGGTGCCGCCGATCACCTCGATCAACGCCCACCCGACACCGACCGCCACGGTGATGCCCACCAGGGCCGCCACGAACGACAGCAGTGCCGCCTCGAGCCGCACGATGCGACGCAACTCGCGACGGGTGGCGCCGACCGCACGGAGCAGGCCGATCTCGCCCGCCCGCTCCGTGATCGCCAAGGCCGTCGTGTTCGCCACACCGAGCAGCGCAATGAAGCAGGCGAGGTAGAGCATGCCGTCGATGAAGTTGCGGAACGCGTCGACCTCGCCACCACTGTTCGCAACATGCTCGGCGCTGGTTGCGAGGAAGGATCCCGGGGTGGCGCGGACCTGCGCGCGGACCGCCTCCTCCGCAGCACCGGTGACGCTGCCACGGATGTTCACGAAGACCATGGCGTCGAGCAGTCCGTCGACCGCAGCATCGAGTGTTCGACGGTCGACGAAGTACGCCGGCGCGTCGAATCCACCCGTGCTCCGCTCCAGCACCGCCACGATCGGAACTTCGATCGTCGACCGTTCGAACTCGATCTCGACCAGCTCACCGAGCCGGGACGCGTCGGAGCCGACCACTGCGATGCCACCAGTGCTCAGGTCGTCGAGGTCGCCGGCGATCACGCCGAGGTCGAACAGGTCCGGCGTGGCGGACGGGTCGATACCGCCGATCGCCACGGGGGCCCCGGCCTCGATCCCCTCGGCGATGGCCAGAGCACCCACGGACCCGACCGCGGGGAGCGAGTCGAGTCGGTCGGCCAGCGTTGGGTCGATCGTCGCGAAGTCGGCCGTGGCCGATGTGATCACGAAGTCAGCCTGCAGCCCGTCACGGACGTCGGCGCCGACGGCACCGGTCAACGAACTGGCGACGATTGCGAACAGGGTCACCATCGCGGTGCCGAGCATCAACGCGAGCGCAGTGGAAGACGCACGACGCGGGCTGGCTGCGAGGTTTCCGGCGGCGATCGAACCGTGCACACCCGCGAAACGTCGGGCTACGGGTGTACCCCACCGGGCTGCCGACGTGACGATGACGGGACCGCACATCACCAGAGCGGGGACGAGTGCGGTGACGAGGATCAGCCATGCCGTACTCGAGCGCCACACGGCGACGGCCCCACCGAACACGGCCAACGCTGCGAGGGCGAGCCCCGCTGCGGTTCGAGCACGACTGACCGCACGCTGCTCCGCTGCGCTCTCGCGCAGCGCCTCGATCGGCGGAGTCGCGGCTGCACGCCGCGCCGGGATCCACGCCGACAGCAACGTCGTCCCGACACCGACGCCCGCTGCAACGGTCAGCGACGTCGCCGACACGACCGTCGTTCCGGTGATGAGCGTGACCCCGGTGAGACTCACCAACCAGCGCAGCGCTCCGACCCCGGCAACGCCGCACAGCAGTCCGAGCGCAGTCGCGACCACACCGATGACGAGCGCCTCGATCACCACTCCTCCGAGCACCTGGCGACGCTCGGCACCGATCGCTCGGAGCAGACCCGACTCGCGTCGCCGGCGTGCAACCGTCAGCGCGAACGTGTTGAAGATGATGGTCACGCCGATGAGCACTGCGATGAGGGCGAACGCCAGCAGGAGCACGGTCAGGAACTGCAGCGGTGACGTCGCCGCATCTTGCATCGACGTGATGTGGTCCGCGCCGCTCGTCACCTCCGAATCGGACAGCGCCGCCAGACGACGCAGCACCTCGGCGGCATCGGTGCCGTCGGCGAAACGGACGAGCACCTCCGTCGGTGCTGCTGCGTCCAGCCAGCCGGCCACCGCGACCTCAGGTATCAGAACGGTCCGCTGCAGCGGCGCTGCATCCGCCGCGGCGAACGTTGCGATCCCAGCGACGGTCGCGTCGTGGATACCCGTCGCAGTGAGCACTTGAACCGTTTCGCCGAGGTCGATGCCAGCGTCCTCGGCAACCGCTCGGTCGATGACGATCTCACCGGCGGCTGTCGGTGGTCGACCGCTGCTCAGCCGGAACGGGTTGAGCTCGGGATCCGCGATCCAGTTGCGGCCGACATCGATCGCGGTGCCCGTCCCCACCGACGAGCCGTCGACGACCAGCTTCGCGAAGCCCACCCACTGAGGCGCCGCGCTGGCCACCCCGTCGACCGCTGCCACTCGTTCCGTGATGTCGGCGGCCAACGATCGTCGGACGGATCCCCCCAGTTCACCCGGTCCCCCGTCGGACTCGCCGAGGACGACACCCTGGACGACGGCGTCGGTCCCGGCGAGCGCTTCGGCAATGTCATCGGCAGCACGGCCGCGCATCGATTCGGTCAGCACGAGCGTCGCAACGAGGAAGGCGACCGACAGCGTGATCGCCGTTCCCGTCAAGAGGAACCGTCCACGGCTCGCCATCACACTTCGAACAGCACTCCGGAACATCTCGGTCACCGCCCCAGACGCTTCACGACGCCGAGCACGGAATCGGCCGATGGGCGATCCACGACCTCGTGGACACGACCGTCGACGACGAACACGACGTGATCCGCCCAGACGGCGGCGTTCGGATCGTGCGTCACCATCACGATCGACTGGCGATGCTCGTCGACCGCGGACCGCAGGAATCCGAGGATCTCCTGCCCGGTGCGAGTGTCCAGGTTGCCGGTGGGCTCGTCGGCGAACACGACCTGCGGCCGGGTCACCAACGCCCGTGCGACGGCGACTCGCTGCTGCTGGCCGCCCGACAGTTCGTTCGGCCGGTGGTGCAATCGATCGGCGAGGCGCAGCATCGACACCACCTGATCGAACACCGAGGTGTCCGGCTGACGACCCGACAACGTCGACGGCAGGCGGATGTTCTCCACTGCGGTCAAGGTCGGGACCAGGTTGAACGCCTGGAACACGAACCCGATCCGCTCGCGGCGCATCAACGTCAACCTCCGGTCATCGAGCGACGACAGATCGATGTCACCGACGAACGCACGGCCGGCCGACAGGCGATCGAGTCCGGCTGCGCAGTGCATCATCGTCGACTTGCCCGAACCGGAGGGACCCATCACCGCTGTGAACCGGGCGGCGGGGAAGGAGATGGTGACGTCGTCGAGCGCCACCACGGCTGCCTGGCCGCTGCCGTATCGCTTGACGGCCCCGACCAGCGTCGCCGCGGCATCGTCGGCGCCTGACGGGGATGTGCTCGCGAACCGATCGACGAGCGTGGGGTCCGGACGTGGCTGCATGAGGCCTCCGATGGATGGTCGATGTTCTCCACCATGACGGCGGTCGCGGTCCTCAGCGTCCGACCACGGGAGGAATCACCTACGCCCCCGGGAGTACCCGACCGCGACGCCTCGTCGACGGTCGAAGCCGCAGCGAGCAGCACGTCGTCGCCGTTCCCGTCGCCCACGACCACCGTCTCGAGCAGCACGCTCACCGTGTGGATCGCCGAACTGGCCCCGAGGAGCACCAACACGAGCGTGTAACCGACGGCCGGCGACCAGCACGCTGCCGAGCACGGCCTGCCCGATGCGAACGCGCCGCCACGGGTCTCGTGCGTCACGACGCAGGTGCTGCGCTCGGCGCCGCTTCAGAGCGACGCCGAGAGCAGGGATCTTCATCCGGCGAGGGGTTGCCGCAGACCGCTTCACCGGGGAAGCGGGCCGATTGCGGCCTGATGAACACCAAGGTCGATGTGACACCCCAGAGGGCGGAGTGAACTCGTGCTCCAGACGGCACGGGTCGAGTCCCGTGGAGCCACCGACCGACGAGGCGAACAGCACCGACCCATTGAGTTCCGAGAGGCCCCCGGACGCAGGAGAACCCCGGAAATCCGGGGTTCTCGCACCGATTCTCGGTTCAGATGGTGGCGGGGGCGGGATTTGAACCCGCGACCTTCGGGTTATGAGCCCGACGAGCTACCGAACTGCTCCACCCCGCGGCGTGCTGCAGACGCTACCGCCGCTCCCCCGGTGTCGGCAAGCCGATCAGCCGACCTCCATCGGGATCCCGGTCTCCCGCTCGGAGACCTCCCAGAGGATCCGGATCCAGCTGTCGAGGTCCCAGCGCCGCAGGATCGGCAGCACGACCGGCGGGCCGAACGATCCGAACCGCGGACCGTGGAACTGCCCACCACAGGCACCCGGGTCGGTCGCAGCCCGCAGCTACGGCCCCGCGCCGACCGTGGGAGACATGCCGATCCGCACCCGGTGACCCAGGAGTCTGAAGGTCGTCTGGCAGGTAGTGATTCACTCGCTCATCGAGATCGATGAGCCCGGAGTCGACTGCGGTGAGCACCGGCGTGGTCGTCAACAGCTTCGAGATCGACGCAACCCGGAACACGGTCTCGGCAGTGACCGGTCAACCCCACGCCAAGTCGGCGGCGCCGCCGGCGAACCGGATGCCGTCCGGGTCGAACCAGGCCGACGCCAACCACCGGGTGTGGCGTTCCCGCAACCTGGCTCGGATGGTTGCATCGAGGACGGCCGGGACGGGATCCACCCGTCGAACGGTACGCGAGGTTCTCATTGACCTCGGATCGCTCCATTCTCGATCTGCACCCACAACGAGTGGCTCAGGCGTCGAGCTCTCGAGCTCGCACGACAGGCCCACCACGGGTGGACCGGGACGCCAACCAGCGACCTTCGGTGCTCAACGACAGCCAGTCTTCGACCCGAGGGGTGTGAACGAGAAGACGAGAGCTCGACGAAGTGGTCCTCAGGGGCCCGCTGCTCCGAACGTCACCCCGCACCGATGACGACGGGCTCCTCGCGCACCGGGAGAACTTGGCTCGGCGAGTACGC
>CAIYGQ010000091.1 GCA_903925745.1 uncultured Actinomycetes bacterium
CGACCGTCGCCGCGGCGGGGCCGTTGCTCGGGCGGGTGCGCACCGACGGTGAAGTGGCCGGTGCTGCGCTGCGCGGGGCGTTGGCCGACGCCGCCCAGACGGTCTGTCTGGCCGCGCTCTTCGGGGTGCGCGACGGCACCGACGAGCATCGGCGGTTCGTCGACGCGCTGGCCGCGGCCGTCGGTCCGCCCGGATCGGCGCTGCCCCGGCGTCCGGCCCTCGACCCGGCCCGGGCGGTGGTGGCCGGTCTGCTGGGTCGCCCGGGTCCCTCGGTGCTGTCGGGGGTGGCGGACGGGGGACTCGACCCGGACGATCCGGTGGTGATCGACAACCTGCTGATCGTGCAGGCACTCGGCACCGCGAACCTCGCGGGTCTGTTCGCCTGGGTGGTCCACCACCTCGGGATCGAAGCGGGCTGGCGCGACGCCTTGGTGACGCCCGAACCACCGGCGGACACGTTCGTCGCCGAGGTGCTGCGCCACGCGCAGAGCGAATACCTGTACCGCCGGGTCGAGTCGGAGATCGTCGTCGACGGGTTCCGGGTCCCGAAGGGCTGGTGGCTGCGGGTGGGGGTGTGGGAGTCCCACCACGAACCGCCGGCGTTCCTCGGTCCCGATCCGGCGGCCGCCCGCTGCGGTGCGGCTGCGGGTCGTGACTACGCGCCGTTCGGTCTGGACCGGCACGCCTGCTCCGGGGCGGGTCTGTCGACCACTTCCGCCGCGGCGCTGGCCACGACCCTGGCCGCTGCGACCGACGTCGAGGTGATCGCAGCGCACGACGTCGTGCGGGGGTTCCGCCACTGGTCTCACTGGCGGCCCGACGACTCCCTGGCGCTGCGGCGTCGGGCCTGATCCCGGTCAGTGCCGCCAGACGCCCAGGTCGCGGTCGACGAGCTCCGCCAATCGTTCGGTGTCGGGGGTCAGGACGTCCGAGAGCCGGTGCAGGAGCGCGGGGTCGACGGCGTCGCGCTCGAGCGTGCCGAGGAACCCACGGCCGACCCGGTCGCGCACACGGGACGGCAGCAGCGGTCGGACGGCGGTACGGATCCGGTTGGAACGCGTCCAGATCCAGCGCCGGACCGGGGACCGGATCTCGCCGGTCTGGTTGGGGCGGCCGTCGAGGTCGAGGGGGACCTCGACGTCGGCGTCGACCTCGAGGAACGCGAAGATGGCGCGCAGGGTGGTGGCGGGGTCGGCGAGCAGTTCGTCGTGGAAGCAGACGAGCACCCGGTCGCGCCCGAAGCACTCGACGTACGGTGCGAGGAAGTTGTGGTACTGACCGGCCGCGACGTAGTGGCCGAACGCCACGTCGACGGGCAGGGGGCCGTCCATCTGCTCGCCGAGACGATCGGCGAGCGAGGTCGTGGGTGGTTCGATCCCGTCGCGCCGTCGGCCCAGGAAGTGGCTGACGGCCCGGTGGGCGGGGTCCCGGAGCACGGCGACGATGCGTGCGTCCGGGCGGGCGGCGTGGATCCGCTCGGGGACGACCCGGGCCTGGAGGTAGACCGGGGAGACGTCGACGATCGCCCGGGTCCGGTGGTCGGGTCGGAACAGTGCCTCGTAGGCGGCACGGTCGGCGACCCAGTGACGCGCCATGGCCACGGCGGCCGGCGTCTCCCACGTCGGTTGCGCGATCCCGGCGGCGAAGTGGTTCGGCGACTTCCGGAGCCCGACCTCGATCTCGGGGTGGCGTCCGAGCAACTGGTGGAGGGCCGTCGTCCCGCTGCGTCCGGCACCCACGACGAACGTGTCCGGCAGGGCCATCAACGCACCTCGGGTTTGACGGCGAGGACGGCGACGAAGTGGCCGGAGACCTGCGCGGTGAGACGACGGGCCCGCCGCTCGTGGCGCAGGGCGCGGCGCACCCAGCCGTGGGGATCGGACGTGCGGTGGGCGGAGCGCAGCGCCGTGACGCGCAGCACGTGCATGAACGTGGTGCGGTCGGCGACGGCGAAGCCGCAGTCCTCGGCCGTCCGGGTGAGTCCCTGCAGCGAGAGCGTCGGGCCCACGTCGTACGGAACGAGGCCGGTGGCCCGGAGCAGCCGGTCGGGGAGGATCGTGCGGAGCGCGACGATCGGGCACCGGGGATTGTCGAGCGTGATGATCGCAGCGCCGCCGGGCCGGACCACCCGGTGCAGCTCGGCGATGGACGACCGGATCTCGGCGGTGTCGTCGAGGTGGTCGAGGGTGGAGTTGGAGACGACGAGGTCGAAGGCGTCGTCGGCGAACGGGAGGCACCGCACGTCGGCGCGGGCGGCGTTCGCGAACCCCCGCCGGCGGGCGTTGGTCGCGGCGACCGCCGAGAGGTCGATCCCGA
>CAIYGQ010000092.1 GCA_903925745.1 uncultured Actinomycetes bacterium
AGCAACTGGGACGTCTACCAAACCGTGACGATCAGCGGGCAACAGGACGCAAACACCGCCAACGAGACGGCCGTCATCAACGTGGCAGCACCGGGCGTCACCACGAGAACCGTCACCATCAACGTCACCGACGACGACGTCTGACAAGTCGCTCGACCGCGCCCGAGTTGCGGCTCCGACGAATTCGACGGCGACACTCTGAACGCTCGTGGCCTCCGCATCGACCGCTGCCTGAAGAGCTCGGGCCAGTACAAAGCGGCTCGCTCCCAGGCGGGTGCTCAAGGCTTGAGGACCACTTCGTCGGCAACCTGGTCGCCATTGCCAACAGCGCGGACCACCATCCGGTCTGGGCGCACGGCCACGTCCACGACGCGCAGCCACGACAACTATGACCGCGAGCGATCTGGTTGAGGGGCACCGAGAACAGCTCCCAGCTCCCGTCACGATCTACGTGACCCCGCGCACGGGCAGATTCCGACGGTGGAGGGGAACGGATCGACCGCCCCGCTCGGGTACACGTCAGGAGCGGTAGCGGCGAAAGCGGTCGCGGCGCTCGGATCACAGACCCGATCTCCGTGGTGACCGTGGTCTCCGACGGCAGACCGGTGGCTTCTTCGGAGGGTCGAATTGTTCGCCAACTTGCCGGAATCGGAACTCACGAACGACTGCGCCGAAAAGCGAGACCGGCCAGACCCCGGCAAACACAAGGGGTCTCGGCCGGTTCGAGTGGAGCCCGAGAGGAGAATCGAACTCCTGACCTGCTCATTACGAGTGGGCTGCTCGAAACGGCCGAATCCCTTGCGGGACAGGGGTTGTGTACAGGTCCGAATCAGTCGAAGCGCACAAATCGAGCACAGTTTCCGTCGCCGAACGAACGGCCGGGCAGCCCGGGGAGGAGCGACCGGGTCCTCAGGAATCAGACCTTGGTGGTCGGAACAGCTCGACCGCGTCGGCGGGTCTCGACGAGCGTCGTGACGACCAGGGTGACGGCGAGCACGGCGACGACCGCGGACGCGGAGAGGAGGCTTCCGAGCACTGCGATCTCTGCCACCACCAGCAACGCGGCAACCGCCCGTTCGACGAGGAGCGGGCGGCCGGCCCGGGCGTTGCCGAGGAGAAACCCGCCGAGGAAGAGGACGAGCCCGCTTCCGAGTGCAACCTGGGCGGCAGGTTGGAGCGGTGACCCGGGGTGCAGCAGCGCCTCCTCGATACCGAAGGCGACGACGACGGTGCCGAGGATGATCGGGAAGTGGAGGAAGGTGAAGAGGTCGCGTGCGAGGTGGCCGCGACGCCGAAGGTCGGGTTCCGAAGCGAGACGTGCTTCGGCAGCGCCTTGGACCCAGTCGAAGTAGCCCCACCACTGGCTGGCGACGACGACGAACGCCGCAGCAGTGGTCCCGACGACGAGCGGTGTGGGGTCGATCCCGGCGAGCGCAGCGCCGATCCCGACGACGGCCTCACCGAGGGCGATGATGACGAACAGGGCATGACGTTCGGCGAAGTGGCCTGGGGAGACCCGGAACTCTCCCCGACCGGCCGCAAGGGCCGAGGCGACGTCCACGAAGACCGCCGCCAGCCACACCCACGGCCTGACCTCGGCGGCGAGAGCAGCGCCGACGACGATGAGCAGGGGTGGAACTACTGCCAGCGGCAGGTAGTTCCTGAGTGCGGCCTGGTGGTCGGGGTCGTGGCGCAGTCCGATCCAGTAGAGGGCGAGGCCGCCGAGGCGCACCACCACGTAGGGAACAGCGAATCGGAAGCCGTCGGCCATGCCACCGAACGCGTCAGGGATCGCCGCGGCGAACAGCAGCGTCACGCCCGTCAGACCGAGCAGCGCGACGCGGACGGACCGGCGGTCGAGGTCGATCGCCTTGCCCGCCCAGGTGAACTCGGACCAGGCCCACCACACCAACCAGCCGAGCAGCGCAACGTGGAACCAGCCGCCGAGTTGGTGGTCCTCCTCGAGGACGACCACCAGCTCGGTGACCGCGAACACGAACACCAGGTCGAAGAAGAGCTCCAGTTAGCCGGTGCGCTTCTCGACGCTGTCGGTCATGGGCGGAGCACACCGAAGCCGAACTCGCGGCCCCATCCACAGCGGAACGCCAGGTGGATCCAGAGTCGGGCCGCGTTCTCCACGATGGTCACAGCGTCGCGGCCACCGAGGTCGGCGACGTCGAACCCGAGCGACTCGGCAAGCGCGACCACTGCGGCCCGGCCACGGTCGTCGCCTGCGACAGGAAGGAACACGGCGTGGCCGCCGATCGTCCCGTCGGCCAGGTGTTCGGATCCGATCGTGTTGAACGCCTTGACCACGGCAGCGCCCGGGGCACGCTCGGCGATGTAGTCGCTGACGGTCTCGTAGCCCTCAACCGCAAGGACACAGGCGTCGCTCACCGCGTTGGTGGCGTCGACGAGCACCTTGCCGGACAGGTCACCGAGGCCCTCGAGCGCCTCGGCGAGCGCCCGGACCGGGACGGCGAGCACGACGACGTCGGCCGCCGCCGCTGCGCCGCCCGGGTCGAGCACCTCCACCCGGGCGAGCGCGGTGAGCTCGCTGGCCTTCGCTGCGTCGCGCGCACCGACGGTGACGTGGTGGCCGGCGCGGGCGAACCCGCGGACCAGCTGGGAGCCGACCTTGCCCGGTCCGATGACCGCGACCCGTTGGGAACCGGTCGCCGTGGTGTCGTTTGCCATGGGTCCTCCTCAGACTCCGAGTGCCTCGATGACCAGCTGCGCCGCGGCAGCGCCCGAGTACTGCTGCTGTCCTGTCACGAGGTTGCCGTCACGCACGGCGTGGACACGGAACGCACCCTGGACGATGAAGTTCGTGCCGGACATGGTGCGAGCCTCGTCCTCGATGCGGAACGGCTGGATCGCCTGGCCGACGAAGGCGTCGGCGACGTCCTCCTCGCTGTTGGCGAACCCGGTCCACGTTCGCCCTTCCACGACGAGCTCGCCGTCGGGCATGGTGGCGTCGAGCAGCACGCAGGTCGCATGGCACACCACTGCGGCGACCTTCCCGGCGGCGAGGAAGCGGCCGACGAGGTCCTTCACCCGCTGGTCGTTGCGGAACGTGTACATGGGTGCCTGGCCGCCGACGAGGAACACGGCGTCGAAGCCGTCGAGATCCAGGTCACCGAGAGCGGGGGTGTCGGCCACCAGTGCTGAGTGTCCGGGGCTCGCGATGAACCCGCCGGAGATCAGGTCGTGTGCGGAGTACTGCGACTCGTCACGCGGGTCGGAGAACCCGTCACCCTGGAGCGGGCCGCCGTCGGGACTGGCGACGGTCACCTCGTAGCCCGCCTCGACGAACTCCCAGTAGGGGTGCGTCAGCTCGGCCCACCAGAAGCCGATCGGCCAGCCGGTCTGCTCCGACACCGCCGGGTTGGACGCCACGATCAGCACCTTCTTCGGGGCACCGAGAACATCGATGGTCGCAGGCATAGCTACTCGCTTTCATTACGGGACTGGAACGGAACGTGACCATAGAGGGGCCGTCGGCGGAATGCAATACGCCCCAGTCTCGTAAAGTGGCGGCATGGCCGAACCCTCCTCCACCAGACGAGGCCGCCCCCGCGACCAGGCGATCGCCGCATGCGTGCTCGACGCCGCGCTCGCAGAGCTCGGCGCCAAGGGCTACAGCGCGTTCTCCCTCACCTCCGTCGCAGATGCAGCGGGAACGACGCGGCCAGCCATCTACCGACGTTGGAACGACAAGGACGAACTCATCGTCGACGCCGTCGCCCACCTCGCCGCGACCGACCCGCCCGAGACCACCGGGGACCACTTCGTGGACCTCGTCAACGAGGTCGACGACTTCCGACACTGCATCCAGGCCGCCGGTGCACTCCCCCTCGCCGGCGTCATGCTCGGGGACTCCGTCGACCCTGCCGTCCGAGCCGCCTACGTCGAACGGGTCGTCACTCCACGTCGCACGCGGATCCGGGCGATCCTCGACGCAGCCGTCGCTGCCGGCGACCTCCCAGCCAACGCGGACCTCGACGTCGCCACCACCTTCATCACCGGCTCCTGGTACTCCTACCGCGTCGCCGACCGCAACGCACCGGCCGACTGGCCTCGACGCGTGGCGACGCTGATCTGGAACGCCTGCGGCGGTACGCCTCCCGCGAACCTCGCCGGCGTGGGTCGGAGACGTGGCCGGCGGAGGTAACGACCTACCGCTGCAACGCCAGCACCGTTCAACTCACGACCCGCCCCCGCAACTACGTGCAGCGGATTCGGAGAGCAGCAGTCCGCGCGTTCAGTTGCAACCCACTGTGCGCGAATCGTGCACGAACCCGACCGAATCGGACGTCACGAGGGACTGCGCCACAACACGAAACCGGCCGGACCCCCACAGGTACAAGAGATCTCGGCCGGTTCGAGTGGAGCCCGAGAGGAGAATCGAACTCCTGACCTGCTCATTACGAGTGAGCTGCTCTGCCGACTGAGCTACCCGGGCGTGCACGCGAGTGCGCTCCGCAGACTACCGGGTCGCGCCCACCGGGTCACACGGGCAGCGGTGACGATGCGACGGAAGATCCACCGGGCTGTAGCCGCGTTCGGAGCGATCGAGCCGGTCACGACCTCGTGGAGGGGCGCATGCGGGCGCTCGCTACCATGAGCACGTGGGGAGTCCGTCGCGCACGCCGATCGACCAGCCGAGCGACGACGCCCCGGCGATCCAGCGCCTCCTGGCCTTCCAGACCGTGCTCGACGGCGTGTTCGAGCGGTTCTCCGACCTGGACGAGTCCGATCTCGACACAGCGGTCAACGACGCCCTCCGGGCGATCGGCACGTTCGTCGGGGTGGACCGCGCCTACGTGATCCGTTACAACCTGGAGAGCCGGACCACCTGGATGACCCACGAGTGGTGCGCTCCGGGCATCGAGCCGTCCTACGGGGAGGAGCAGGGCCGCTCCTTCGCCGAGGCCCCGAAGCAGCAGGAGC
>CAIYGQ010000093.1 GCA_903925745.1 uncultured Actinomycetes bacterium
GGCAGCTCCGGCTTCGGTTCCGGCGGCAGCACCGACGAACGGCACCTCCGCCGCGCCCACAGCGGACGGCGCACCGGCCGGGGACGCCGACACCCCTGAGCCGATCCGCGGCGTGGGCAAGCGCATCGTCGAGAACATGGAGGCGAGCCTGTCCGTCCCGACGGCGACGTCGTTCCGGGAGGTGCCCGCCAAGCTCCTCGAGATCAACCGCTCGGTCGTCAACGGACACCTGGGCCGCACCACGGGCGGCAAGGTCAGCTTCACGCACCTGATCGGCTACGCCGTCGTCCGGACGTTGGCCGACCACGTCCCTGCCCTCAACCGCTCGTTCTCCTCCGACGACACGGGCGCCCCCCAGGTCACGCAGCACGAGCACGTGAACCTGGGGCTGGCGATCGACATGCAGAAGCCGGACGGGTCCCGGGCGCTCCTCGTTCCGGTGATCCAGGCCGCCGAGTCCATGGGGTTCGACGAGTTCCTGTCGGCCTACGACGACCTCGTGCAACGGGCGAAGTCCAACCGCTTGGGCGTGGACGACTTCCGGGGCGCGACGGTGACGCTGACGAATCCCGGCACGATCGGCACCGAGCGGTCGGTGCCCCGACTGATGCCCGGACAGGGCGCCATCGTCGGCGTCGGCTCGCTCACCTACCCCACGGCCTTCGCCGGTGCCGATCCGCACACCATGGCGGACCTGGGCATGTCGAAGGTCATCACGCTGTCGTCGACCTACGACCACCGCATCATCCAGGGCGCCGAGTCCGGCACCTTCCTGAAGTTCGTCCACGAGATGCTGCTCGGCGAGCACGGGTTCTACGACCGCGTCTTCGCCGACATCGGCGTCCCCTACGAGTCGGTCCGTTGGCGACAGGACCACCGGGACGCCGAGCACGACGACGGCGAGTTCACCCACGCCGCGAAGCAGATGCAGGTCTCGACCCTGATCAACATGTACCGGGTCCGCGGCCACCTGATCGCGAACCTGGACCCGCTCGCCGCCCGCGTCCCCGAGATGCACGCCGAGTTGGATCCGGCGACCTACGGGCTGACCATCTGGGACCTCGACCGCGAGTTCCTGACCGGCAGTGCGGTCGGCATCTACTCACCGGTCGGGGGCGTCGTCCGCCAGACCCTCGGGGACCTGCTCCACGTCCTGCGTGACGCCTACTGCCGAACGATCGGCATCGAGTACATGCACATCCAGGATCCCGAGGAGAAGCGGTGGATCCAGGAGCAGGTCGAGGGCGTCGACAGCCGGATGGACCCGGGCGAGCAGCAACACATCCTGTTCCAGTTGAACGCCGCCGAGGCGCTGGAGAAGTTTCTGGCGACGAAGTACCTGGGCCAGAAGCGGTTCGGCCTGGAGGGTGCCGAATCACTGATCCCCATCCTCGACGCCGTGCTCGAGGCGGCCGCCGACGCGAACCTCGACTCGGTGGTGCTCGGCATGCCGCACCGTGGCCGACTGAACGTGCTCTCGAACATCGTGGGCAAGTCCTACGGCGAGTTGTTCCGCGAGTTCGAGGGCTACGTCGACCCCGACTCGATCCAGGGTTCCGGCGACGTGAAGTACCACCTGGGAGCCACCGGGACCTTCGAGAGCCGCGACGGCAACGAGATCCCGGTGGCGCTCGCGGCGAATCCGTCCCACCTGGAGGCGGTCGACCCGGTGGTGGAGGGCATGGCCCGGGCCCGCATGGATGCGATCCCCCACGACCGGTCCCGGCGCTTCCCGGTGCTGCCCGTGCTCATGCACGGCGACGCGGCGTTCGCGGGTCAGGGAGTCGTGGCCGAGACGCTGAACCTGGCGCTGATCAAGGGCTACCGGGTCGGGGGGACGATCCACGTGGTCGTCAACAACCAACTGGGATTCACCACCCCGCCCGAGTCCGCCCGCTCCTCGGAGTACCCCACCGACATCGCGAAGGCCGTGCAGGCACCGATCCTCCACGTCAACGGCGACGACCCCGAGGCCTGCGTGCGGGTGGCCCGACTGGCCTTCGCCTACCGACAGCGCTTCCACAAGGACGTCGTCATCGACATGGTCTGCTACCGCAGGCACGGCCACAACGAGGGCGACGATCCGAGCTACACCCAGCCGCTCATGTACCGGACCATCGAGCAGCTGCCGAGCGTCCGCGAGCTGTACGTGCGGGCCCTGGTGCGTCGGGGTGACCTGACCCTGGACGACGCCGAGTCGGCGCTCGCCGACTTCCACCAGCGGATGCAGCGGGCGCTCGACGAGACGCGGCAGGCCGCACCCGAGTCCGATGCCGTCGCCGCCCCGCACCCGCCGAACGTCGGAGTGCTACCCCACGTCTCCACCGGCGTGGACCGGGCGGTGCTGGACCGGGTGTTCACCGCCCTCAACACCGTGCCCGAAGGCTTCACCGTCCACCCGAAGCTGGCGAAGCAGTTCGAGGCCCGGGCCGCGATGTACCAGGGCGGCGAGGTCGACTGGGCCCTGGCCGAGGCCCTCTCGTTCGGGTCGCTCCTGCTCGAGGGCACCTCGATCCGCCTCGCCGGTCAGGACTCGCGTCGAGGGACCTTCTCACAACGCCACTCGATGCTGTTCGACTACCGGACCGGCGCCGAGTTCCTGCCGCTCACCGGACTCGCTGATCCTCCTGCGACGGAGCTGTGGATCTACGACTCCCTGCTGAGCGAGTACGCCGCGCTCGGCTTCGAGTACGGCTACTCGGTCGCGAGTCCCGACACGCTCGTGATGTGGGAGGCGCAGTTCGGCGACTTCTCCAACGGCGCCCAGATCATCATCGACCAGTTCATCGTCGCCGCCGAGGACAAGTGGGACCAGCACTCGGGACTGGTGATGCTCCTGCCGCACGGCTTCGAGGGTCAGGGACCGGAACACTCCTCGGCGAGGATCGAACGCTTCCTGACGCTGTGCGCCGAGGACAACATGCAGGTCTGCGCCCCGACGACGGCGGCCCAGTACTTCCACCTGCTCCGTCGTCAGATCCGCCGAGAGGTGCGCAAGCCCCTCGTGTGCATCACCCCGAAGTCGGGGCTGCGCGACAAGCGGTGGCGGTCATCGACGGAGCAGCTGACCGCGGGCAGCTTCGAGGAGCTGCTCGGCGACACCTCATCGCAGGACCCGTCGGCGGTCCGGCGACTCATCCTCGCCTCGGGGAAGGTCGCCGTTGAGGTCGCGACCCGCCGCGACGAGGTCGGCGTCCCCGTCGCAGTGGCACGCATCGAGCAGCTCTACCCGTGGCCGACAGAGGCGCTGGCGCGCGAGCTGGCGCGCTACCCGAACTGCACCGAGATCGTCTGGTTGCAGGAGGAGCCCGAGAACATGGGCCCGTGGAACCAGGTGAAGGGTGAGCTGTACGGGCCCTACGAGGACCGCTACGAGGTGCGCCGCGTCAGCCGCGCCGACGAAGCCAGCCCTGCGACCGGCTCCCACGCGATCCACCAACAGGAGCAGTCGATGCTGGTGGACCGGGCCCTGGCGGCGCCGGGCGCCTGAGCCGGATCACCGGACACCGCCACCCGGAGTTCCGGGTCGGTCACAGGTCCAGGCCGAGCAGAGCGCCGAGCTCGTCGACGGCCGTGTCGGGATCCACGACCTTGATCGTCGTCATGCCCATGGCCCGGGCCGGCTTGAGGTTGATCCCCAGGTCGTCGAGCAGCACGGCGTCGGCCGCCGCCACGCCCAGGAGCTCGAGCGCCAGTTCGTAGAACGCCGGTTCGGGCTTGCGCACGCCCACCCTGGCCGACTCCACGACCACGTCGACCACCTCGGCCAGCTCCGTGAAGGTCGCCTCGGCCGATCCCGGCGCACCGTGGTCGGATCCCTGTGACCGGGACGGTTCCGGCGCGAAGTTGTTGGTCACGATCGCCGTGGGCAGCACTGCGGCGCACCGCCGCACCGCCCGCACCATCCGGGGTCGGGCACGACCCCGGAGGCATGCGAGGACGCGGGCGCCGTCCAGTTCGACTCCGTACGCAACGGCCTCGGACTCGAAGGCGGCGACGAACGCGGCCACGTCCAGTTCACCGCGCTCGAGTCGGGCCCAGGCGTTGTGTTCCGCATCACGCGAGTTGATCGCTCGGATCGTCCCGACCTGGACGCCGACCTCTCGTTCGTACTCGCTGAACGCGTCGAACGGACTCGTCGTGACCACGCCTCCGAAGTCGAACAGGACGGCCGCGGTCACGTCGCGCAGCGTAGGTGCCGCGTGTCGCACGACACGCATCACGCGACCGTCCGACGCGACACGACGCGCGACCAGTAAGGTTGGTTCCGGTGTTCGGAGGACGTCGTCGGAGAGCTGTCCCCTCGAGCGCACCGCGTGCAGGACGCACTGCGGACGACAACGAGTTCCGACGAGACGACTCGTCGGTACGAATGACCGCTGGGTGACATGACCGAGACTCATCTCGTCGTCGACGGGTCCAACATCGCAACCGAGGGACGCACCGCCCCCTCCCTGGCACAGCTCAATGAGGCTGTGACCGCGTTCATCCACGACCACCGCTTCGACAACGTCGTCGTGGTCGTCGACGCCACCTTCCCCAAGCGGATCGACTCCGCCGAGGTGGCCGAGTTCGAAGCCGCCGTGCTCGCCGGCGAGATCCTCACCCCGCCGGCGGGCGCCGTCGGCCGCGGGGACGCATTCGTGCTCCAGATCGCCGACCGGTCCGGAGCGTCGGTGCTCTCCAACGACTCGTTCCAGGAGTTCCACGGACTGCACGAGTGGCTCTTCGAACAGGACCGGCTCTGGGGTGGCAAGCCCGTGCCCGGGGTCGGCTGGGTCTTCGTCCAGCGGACACCGGTGCGAGGACCCACCAGCCGACGGGCGACCAAGGCGGCCAAGGCGGGCCAGACCACGCCGGTGGCGACTCCCGGCGATGCGCCCCGTCGGGCCCGCCGGTCCCGCGGTGGCTCGACCGATGCGAGCGGTTCGACCTCCGCCGAGCAGGGCAGGAAGCGGAAGCAGCCGGCGAAGCGCACCAGGAAGCAGGCCGCAGCCGCCGACGAGCCGTCCACCACCGCCGTCGAGTCCGGAACGCCCGCAGCCAAGCGCGGCCGTCGGCGCCGCGGTGGCTCGGGGGGCGAGACCGTCAACTCCCCGGCGGAGTTCCTGGCCTTCGTGACCGAGCACCCGCTCGACAGCCTCGTCGAGGGAACGGTCACCGAGTTCTCCTCCCATGGGGCCTACGTCTCGGTCGGCCCGACCCGCTGTTACATCGGCCTCAAGTCCATGGGCGACCCGCCTCCACGCAGCCCGCGCGACGTGCTGCAGCTCGGCGAGGTCCGCTCCTTCATCGTGCGCCGCGTCGACACCCCCCGCCGGGGTGTCGACCTGGCGCTCTCCGGCGACGACGTCGCCGGCACGACCTCTCCACCGGTGACTGCGGCAGCCCACCGCAGCACGGCCGGCGGGGGGAGCAAACAACCACCAGCCCAGTCAGGGGAACCCTCCGAGGAGGATGCAGTGGCAGTCAAGAAGAAGGCACCGGCCAAGCGCAAGGCAGCCGCCAAGAAGAAGGCACCGGCCAAGCGCAAGGCAGCCGCCAAGAAGAAGGCAC
>CAIYGQ010000094.1 GCA_903925745.1 uncultured Actinomycetes bacterium
AGGAAGGACCGGACGATCCCCCGCAGTTCCTCCTGCTCCTCACTGAATGCGAAGTTCACGGCTGCTGACTCCTGTTCTGCGGCCCGGGTTCCCGGGGTGTCGATGCTGCCCCGGTCCTCCCGGGGGCCGGACCGGTGGGCCGGCTCCTGACGTCGGGAGGAGTCTGCCGCGGCCGGATCACCGCCCGCACGTCGGCGTGTGTCCACACGCGTACACATGCCGGGTCGGGCCGCTACGATCACCCCGTGGAACGACTGAACGCCCGGGAGCTGCGGGCGACGCTCGCCGCCCAGCTCCGACGGGCCGAACAGGGTGAGCGGATCGTCGTGACCGTCGGCGGACGCGCGGTGGCCCAACTCGGACCCCTCGAGGGCGGGCCCGGCGGCCTCACCCTCGACGACCTGGCCGCCCGGGGCCAGTTGCTCACCGCCCGCCGCGCCGACCGCCCCGACCCCGCCGACGTCATGCCGATGTGGGCCGGGGCCCGGATCGACCGGCTGCTGCGCGAGGTCCGCGGCCGGTGACCGTGGCGCTCGACACCTCGGCGTGGCTCGCCCGGTTCCTGGAGGGTCCCACCCACGACGTGGTGCTGCAGGCCATGCGGGCCGACCACGACTGGTGCGCCAGTGCGCTCGTCCTCTCGGAGTCGCTCATGCTGCTCGAACGGCTGGGGGACGATCCGTCGCGCACCGATGAGCTCCGCCGCGCCGTCCGGGACGACTGGGAACGCGTCCACGTCGTACCCGTGGACCAGCAGTGCCTGGACCGGGCCGCCGAACTCGGCCGGACACAACCGCTGCGCACCGTCGACGCCATCCACCTGGCGGCCGCCGACCGCCTGCCCCGACCGGTCACCTTCGCCACCTTCGACCCGGCCCAGATCCCCGTCGCGCTCTCACTCGGCTTCCGGGTGCCGTCACCCGGCACCTGAGGTCGGGTGCGAGACTGGGCGGGTGAGCGACACCACCCTGCACCTGGCCGACGCGGGCTGGGAGGTCCACAAGGTCGTCGTCGGGCCCGTCGACAACAACGTGTTCGTGCTCCGCTGCACCGCCACCGGCGACGCGCTCCTGATCGACGCCGCCAACGAGCACGGCCGACTCCTCGACCTGGCCCGATCGCTCGGCGTCCGCCGGATCGTCGAGACCCACGGCCACTGGGACCACGTCCAGGCCGTGACCGAGCTGCGCGACGCCGGCTACTCCGTCGGGGTCACCCGGGCGGACGCCGACATGCTCCCGAGCTACGACGAGGTCCTCGGCGACGACGAGGTGCTGGAGGTCGGACGGCTGCGGGTCCGCACCGTCGCCACGCCCGGCCACACGCCCGGGTCCATGTGCTTCCTGGTGGAGGACACGCCGCTGCTCTTCAGTGGCGACACCCTCTTCCCGGGCGGTCCGGGCGCGACGCACTTCGAGGGTGGCGACTTCCCCACGATCCTCGCCTCGATCGAGGAGCGCCTCTTCGTCCCGCTGGCCGCCGACACGCTCGTCCTGCCCGGACACGGCGAGGACACGACGATCGGAGCCGAGTCGCCCCACCTCCAGGACTGGGTCGACCGGGGCTGGTAGCCCCCGGACGGTGGCCACGGTCGGGACCCCTTGCTAGCGTCCGACCGGGCCCTCTGGGCCACTCGACCGAACGGAGCTCCCCGTGTCCAGCACTCCCCGCCCCATCCGCCCGAACTCCCAGCCGGCCACCGGCCCGCGCCGAACCGTGACCCTGGTCGCCACCATCGCCGCCGCCGCGGTCCTGGTGTCGCTGGCCGGCACCGCCGGGGTCGCCGGCGCCGGCGCGAAGGAGGACACCACCACGACCACGGCGCCCCAGACCACCACCACGGTCCAACCCGGGAGCACGGTCGACCCCTGCGTCCCGACCACGACGTCCACCACGTCGACGACCACCACGACGACGACCACGAGCACCACGACGACCTCCCAGCCGCCGTCGACGGTCTCCTCGACGGTCCCGCAGGTGGAACTGGTGGACGGTTCCGAGCCGCTGGGTGATCCCGTGGCCCGGATCCAGGTCCCCGACCCCTGCGTCTCGCCGAGCACCGCAGCCACCACGCCCGGCCGCATCCGGTTCACCGGCTGAGGCCGGTGACCAACGGCGAGCCCGAGGACCCCACCCCGGCACTCCCCGCCGACGAACGCCCGTGGGACGACACGCCGGTCCACACCGACGACCTGCCACCCACACCCACCCGCGACCGGAACATTCCGGCCACGGCGTGGGTCGAGGCGCCGGCAGGACTGCTCGCCCTCGGTGACGACCTGCGATCCGGACCGAACGGCGGGCCGCCCCGGATCGCCTACAAGCGCCGCCTCGGGCCCTGGCTCCTCTGGCGGGCCGGGCCGGCCCGGGGCGCCGACGCCCGCTACGCCGCCGTGGACTCCCGCGACCTGGGACGCTCCTGCACCTTCCGCCTGTTCGCCGACGGCACGGGCCGGGGCGACGGCCCGAGCGGCCGGTCGCACGTCCGCTTCCGGACCTGGAAGGAGGACCTGCGGGACCACCCCTGAACGGGCGGCCCGCGGTCCGCGCCCGCCGTCCCGGCCCTATTACCACTACGTGAGTAGTGGAAATAGACTGACGGCGTGAGCGCACCGCTGTTCGAGATCACCGACCTCCACGCCGCTCCCGCGGACGACCCCGACCGCGAGATCCTGCGTGGCGTCGACCTGACGGTCCGGGCCGGTGAGGTCCACGCCGTGATGGGACCCAACGGCTCCGGCAAGTCGACCCTCGCCACCACGCTCATGGGGTCACCCGAGTACACCGTCACCCGGGGTCGGGTCCGCTTCCGCGGCGAGGACATCACCGACTGGGGAGCGGACGTCCGCGGCAAGGCCGGCAACTTCCTCGCCTTCCAGTACCCCCAGGAGGTCCCCGGGGTCTCGGTCCGGCAGTTCCTGCGCCAGGCCCTGTCCGAACGCAAGGGCATCGAGTTGTCGGTGCTCGAGATCCGCCTGGCGATCATGGAGTGGATGGAACGCCTGGACATGGACCCGGCCTTCGCCGACCGCTTCCTGAACGAGGGGTTCTCGGGCGGCGAGAAGAAGCGCAACGAGGTCCTGCAGATGGCGATCCTCGAACCCGAACTCGCGATCCTGGACGAGACCGACTCGGGCCTGGACATCGACGCCCTCCGGGTCGTGGCCAACGGCGTGGACGAGGTCCGCTCGGACCGCCCCGAACTGGGCGTGGTGGTGATCACCCACTACCAGCGTCTGCTCGAGTACCTGACCCCCGACGTCGTCCACGTGCTGGTCGACGGTCGCATCGTGGACAGCGGCGGACCGGAGCTCGCCGAACGCCTGGAGCGGGAGGGCTTCGACGCCTGGCGGCAGGACCAGTGAGCGAACCACTCGACGTCGCGGCGATCCGCGCCGACTTCCCCATCCTGTCGACCACCGTCCACGACCACCGACTCGTCTTCCTGGACTCGGCCGCATCGTCCCAGCGACCCCGGGCCGTGCTCGACGCCATGGAGCAGTACGCCACCGAGTCCCACGCCAACGTCCACCGGGCCGCCTACACGCTCGCCGAGCGGGCCACGAACGCCATGGAGTCGTCCCGGCGGAGGGTCGCCCGGTTCGTCGGCGCCTCCGACGCCGACGAGGTCGTCTTCACCAAGAACGCCACCGAGTCGCTCAACCTGGTCGCCCGGTCCTGGGGCACCGCCAACCTGGGCGCCGGCGACGCGATCGTCCTGAGCGTCGCGGAGCACCACGCCAACATCGTCCCGTGGCTGCAGCTGTCCGAGGCCACCGGTGTCGAGCTGCGCTGGATCCCCATCGACGGTGACGGGCGGCTGGACCTGTCGGGCCTCGACGAGCTGCTCGACGGCGCGGCACTGCTCAGCATCACGGCGATGTCGAACGTGCTGGGCACCATCCCACCGGTCGCCGAGCTCGCCCAGCGGGCCCACGCGGCGGGCGCGCTGGTGTGCGTCGACGCCTGCCAGTCCGTTCCCCACACCACCACCGACATCACCGCGCTCGGCGCCGACTTCCTGGTGTTCAGCGGGCACAAGATGTGCGGGCCCGATGGCGTCGGCGTCCTCTGGGCCCGCCGGGAACTCCTGGAGGCCATGCCCCCGTTCCTGGGTGGGGGCGGCATGATCCTGGACGTGCGCACCGACGGGTTCACCCCGGCGGCGATCCCCCACAAGTTCGAGGCCGGCACGCCGCCGATCACCGAGATCGTCGGCCTCGCCGCAGCCATCGACTACCTGGAGTCGATCGGGTTGGACCGGATCCGGGCGCACGAGGCCCGACTCACCGAGTACGCGCTCGGACTGCTGGGCGACCGCTTCGGCGACGACCTGCGGATCTTCGGCCCCACCGACGTCGGATGCCGGGGCGGCATCGTCAGCTTCGCCTTCGCCGACATCCACCCCCACGACCTGTCGCAGGTCCTGGACCAGCACGGCGTGTGCGTCCGGCCGGGCCACCACTGCGCCAAACCGCTCATGCGGGTCCTGGGCGTCGGGGCCACGGCCCGGGCGTCGTGGTACCTGTACAACGACACCGACGACCTCGACGAGCTCGCCGACGCGCTCGACGACGCCAGGAGCTTCTTCGCCGTGTGATCGATCACCCAGCGTGATCCACCGGCCGATACCGGCCAGACTGTGGCCGGAACCAGCAGGCCAGAACCAGCAGGCCAGAATCAGCAGGACGGACGACCAGCGCCCATGTCAGGACTCGAAGACCTCTACCGGGAGATCATCCTCGACCACTACCGCAGCCC
>CAIYGQ010000095.1 GCA_903925745.1 uncultured Actinomycetes bacterium
AACCCGGTCATGACGTCGACCGCGTCCGCCCCACCGACACCGATCGCGACCATGCCCAGTCCGCCGGCGTTCGGCGTGTGGCTGTCGGTCCCGACCATCATCCCGCCCGGGAACGCGTACTGCTCGAGCACGACCTGGTGGATGATCCCCGACCCGGGCTTCCAGAACCCGATCCCGTAGCGGGCCGAGACCGACTCCAGGAAGTCGTAGACCTCGGCGTTGCCGGCCTCGGCGGCGAGCAGGTCGACCCGCCCGTTCTCCTTCGCCTGGATGAGGTGGTCGCAGTGGACCGTGGAGGGCACGGCCACCTCGGGCAGTCCGGCGGTCATGAACTGGAGGAGGGCCATCTGGGCGGTCGCGTCCTGCATGGCCACCCGATCGGGGCGGAGGTCGTCGTAGGAGACGCCGCGCTCGAACTCCGCCCCGGGGTCGTCCAGGTGGGCGATCAGGATCTTCTCCGCCAGGGTCAGGGGCCGACCCAGCCGGTCCCGGGCGGCGTCGATCCGATCCTCGAAGCGGGCGTACACGTCCTGCACGAGCTCGATGGGGGTGGTGGCGGACACGGTCATGGTCGATCTCTCCGTTCGCAGAGCGGCAATACAAGTACACTACAAGTTGTGCGGGTCATCCGGTACCAGTCGATCGCCGAGGACCTGCGCCAGCGCCTGTCGGAGGGCGAGTTCGCCGCCTCGGGGCTGCTGCCGTCCGAGGCCGCCCTCTCCGATCGCTACGAGGTGAGCCGGGTGACCGTGCGGCGGGCGCTCGAGTCCCTCCGCGCCGACGGACTGGTCGAGTCCCGACAGGGGTTCGGCTGGCTGGTCGCCGCCGAACCGCTCCGCCAGGACCTGTCCCGGCTGGCCACCCTCGAACGGCAGCTCGCCGCAGCGGGTCTGCGCTCCGAGCGCCGGATCGAGTCGTTCGGCTTCGTCGCCCCGCCCCGGCGCATCGGCGAACTGCTCGGGTCCCGCAGCGCCCTGGAGGTGCGTCGGGTCAACCTCGCCGACGGTCGACCCTTCGCCGTGGTCACGGTGTGGTGCCCCGAGGACCTCGGCGCCGGGCTCAGCCGGGACGACGTGGCCCGGTCCTCGTTCCTCGAGCAGCTCCCGGTGGCCGTCGGTGGCGCCACCCAGACGATCGGGGCGGCCGCGGCCGAACCCGACGACGCCGATCTGCTGGGCATCCCGGTCGGGGCCCCCGTGCTGGTGGCCGAGCGGACGACCAGGTCGAGGAGCGGGCGGGTCGTCCTGGTCTCCGAGCACGTGTTCCCGGCGCACCGGACCCGGTTCGTCGTGGAGCTCCCGGTCGACGACGGGTCACCCGACCCGGCCGGACTCCGACTGGTGGAGTAGGTCCTCGCCCGGTGTCGCCCGACCCGGGCGACCGCGATCGCGTGACCCGGGTGCTACCAGCGGTCCCAGTGCACCAGGTCGGAGAGGGGCAGGCGTGGTGCCGGTCGGAAGTCGGTGCCGACGGTGTACGCGACCGGGAAGAGGCCGGCCTGGGTCACCTGGTCGAACGGGATCCCGAGGAGTTCGGCCGCCTCCCGCTCCGAGGGCAGGTGGAGCGTGGTCCACGCGCTCCCGAGGCCACGGGAGCGCAGCGCCAGCATGAAGCTCCACACGGCCGGGAGGATCGACCCCCAGAAGCTCGCCTGGGTGAAGGTGTCCGTGGTCTCCGGCAGCCGACCCTCGATGCACGGGACGACGAGCAGCGGCACCTCGGCGAAGTGGTCACGCAGGTACCGGGCCGACGACGAGACCGCAGCCGATCGTTCGGTCCGGGTGTCGCCGTCCGGGTAGAGCTGCAGCCCCTCGCCCATGGCGATGTAGGGATCGAAGTGGGTGGCGTACATGCGGGCCAGCTCGGCCTTGGTGTCCGGATCCTCGACGACGACCCAGTGCCACCCCTGGGAGTTCGAGCCGGTCGGTGCCTGCAGTGCGAGCTCGATGCACTCCTCGACCACCTCCCGGTCCACCGGCCGTTCCAGGTCGAGGCGGCGACGCACGGAACGCGTCGTGGAGAGGAGTTGGTCGGGATCCAGGTCGAGTCGCACGACCGGACCGTAGCGGGCGACCATCCGAGCCGGTGCCCGGACGCGGATCGGGGAGCGAGCCCGGAGGCCCGCTCCCCGATCCGGAGGACGATCAGTTGTCGTCGGTGTCAGAGCGAGGCGCCGACGCTGTCGAACTGGCTGTCGAGGTTGTTGCCGAGGACCGTGACGGCAGCGATGCAGACCACTGCGATCAGTGCGACCAGCAGTGCGTACTCCACGAGGGAGGCGCCGCGCTCGGTGCGGGTGTGGGTGGCGATCCAGGCCTTGAGGAAGTCGATGTTCATGGTGCTGTCTCCTGTGTGGTGAGTGGGTGTGTCCTCCGGGCCCCGTCCCGACGTTTCCCGGTGATGAGGTGATCGGCGGATCCGGCGAAGGCCTTGAGTAGTTCTTTCGACTCAATGTCCGGTCGTTGCGGTTCCGCCTGCTCAACCGAGCGAGACGATGCCCATCCGGACGGCGCGGAGCACCGCCTGCGTGCGGTCCCGTGCGTCGAGCTTCTGGTAGATCGAGGCGAGGTGGTTCTTCACGGTCTTCTGCGAGATGTAGAGCCGATCGGCGACCTCGGTGGTGGAGCAGCCGTCGGCGATGAGCTGGAGGACCTCCTCCTCGCGACGGGACACCACGTGATCCTCGGTCGGCGTCACGGGCTCCTCGGACCGACGGACCTCGGCCAGCATCGATCGGGCGAGCTGCGGTGAGAGCACGGTGTCGCCCTCGGCCGCCATGCGGACGGCGTCGGCGATCTCACGCGTGGAGCTGTCCTTGGTCAGGTAGCCGATCGCACCGGCGCGGATGGCGTTGGTCAACACGTCCTGATCGGCGTGCATCGTCAGCATCACCACCCGGGAGCTCGAACCCGTCGCCTTGATCTGGCGGCAGGCCTCGACGCCATCGCAGTTGGGCATCGTGACATCCATCAGGATCACGTCGGGCACCGTCTCGGTGGCCAGACGGACGGCCTCGACGCCGTCGGCGGCCTGGGCGACCACCTCGAAGCCGGCATCGGCCATCGACCGTTGCAGGCCCTCCCGGAGCATGCGGTGGTCGTCTGCGAGCATCAGTCTGATCGACATGGTCGTGACCTCACTGGTGGACTGCGACCCGCGGGGTGCGGGTCATCGAGCTGGTTTCGGGGGTACCGGCGGTCGGATCGAGGATGCAACGGACCCTGGTGCCGCGGCCGGGGGCCGAGTGGATCTCGAGTGACGCACCGATGCTGGAGGCCCGTTCCCGCATGCCCAGGACCCCGTAGGAGTCCAGGCGGCCGGCCCGGTCCTGCGCGAAGCCGATCCCGTTGTCGGTGACGTCGATCACTGCGCGTGCGCCGTCGCAGCGCCACAGGATCCTCACGGCCGTCGCGTGGGCGTGCCGCTCGACGTTGGCGAGGGCCTCCTGGGCGACGCGCCACATCTCCCGTTCCTGCAGGATCGGCAGGCGGTGGGAGCGCTCGGCGTCGACCTGCACGTGCACGCCGCTCCGCTCGGCGATCCGCTCCGCGTACTCCTCCAGCACGTCGGCCACGCCGGTGGACTCGGAGACGTCGGTGCGGAGGTCGTAGAGGGTGTCCCGAACCTCCCGGATCACGCCCCGCACGTCCTCCCGGAGCCGTCCGAGCTCGGCCGAGACCGAGGCGCCGGACTCGTCGCGCTCGACGAGCCGGTCCAGTTCGAAGGCCAGGTAGGCCAACGACTGGCCGATCCGGTCGTGCAGGTCCCGGGCGATCCGGGTCCGTTCCTCGTCGGCACCCACGGTGCGGAGCCGCGTGAACCAGCGGGCGTTGTCGATCGCCAGCGCCGCCGGCTCGACGAAGCCGGAGACGACCTCCACGTCCCGGTCACTGAACTGCTGGGGCCGGGAGTGCTCGACGGCGAGCAGCCCGATGATCGAGCCGCGGGCCCGGAGCACGGCGTAGACACCGGAACCGGCACGACCCGAGAGCCCACCCCCGGGCTCGCGGGCCAGGTCGGGTGCCGTCGCCGTGCCGTTGGAGGCGATGGCCCGTCGCAGGCCGTCGGGGAGTTCCGTCGGGCCGAGTCGCGCCGGAACGTGCAACCCGTGGTGGCGCACGACGTCCCAGTGGCCGTCGGTCTCGTCGAACAACAGGACGGCGATCGAGTCGTAGGCCACCAGGGACTTCATCCGGCTCAGCGTCGAGTCGAGCACCTCGCCCAGGTCCAGGGACGCCGGCAGGCTCTGGGTGACCTGGTGCAGTGAGTAGAGCAACTCGTTGGCGTCGGAGAGCCGGTGCAGGCGGCCGAGCGCCAGGTCGCGGTCGCGGTCCGCCTCGCCCGAGATCCGGCGGGCGTACCCCGCCGTGATGGCGACGAGGACGACGATCGCACCCCAGGACATCGCCTCCAGGATCACGTCCCTCGGGTCCGGTGCCGACGCCAGGGTCGGCAGCGTCACGGCGACGATCGTGGCGACGGCCACCCGGATCGAGAAGGCGAAGCCGCGTGCGAGTCCTGCGATCATCACCGAGGTCAACAGCATCAGGATGAGCGGCGAACCCCAGCCGCCGGTGGCGACGACGGCGACGACCGTGACGGTGACCTCGGCGAGCACCGTGAGCAGCGAGCGGAGGTCCTCGGAGTAGCGAAGGGGTCGGAACGACCGGAACACGGCGATCGCGACCAGCACCGCGGTCCACAGTTGAACGGAACGGTCCTGCGCCACCGGGGAGGTGCTGACGAGCAGCACCGAGATGATCGTCGTCGCCAGGCGCGCGGCCGTGATCAGCGGGGTGAACGCTGCGATCCGGTCCCGGGCGACGACCTCACCGAGTTCGAAGTCACCCTCTGGCCGGTTGGCCGGGTCGACCAGGGCCTGTCGGACGTCCCGGCCGACCCGACGGCGCAGGCGCTCCCACGGCCCCCGACGCACCAACTGGTCGCGCAGGTCGGCCCGGTCGCCGGGCGCGTGGCGGGGTTCGGTCGTCGTGTTCCCCGTCCGTCCGTCCATCGGTGCTCCCGTCAGCGACACCGGTGCACCGGTGTCCCCCGGCCCATCGGCAGCGCCGTTGCGGACCTTGAACATCCGGGAGCGGCCCCGCCGGTCGTCGCATGCCGGATCGACCGTCGGGGGTGGGGTCTAGGGTGCCCGAGTGCGCTTGATCGGACTCACCGGCGGGATCGGGTCAGGGAAATCCAGCGTCTCGGCGGCCCTGGCCCGGCGTGGGGCGCGGATCGTCGACGCGGACGCGATCGTCCGGGAGCTGCAATCCCCCGGCACGACCGTGTTCCGGGCGATGGTCGACCGGTTCGGGACCGGCATCGTCGCCGCCGACGGGACGCTCGACCGCCCGGCCGTGGCGGCGATCGTCTTCCACGACGAGCAGGCCCTGGCCGACCTGGGGGCCATCGTCCACCCCCGTGTCCACGAGGAGATCGAGCGACGGGTGGCCGAGGCCGCAGACTCCGACGACGTGGTGGTGCTGGACATCCCCCTGCTCGACCGCAACGGCTGGCCGGGCCTGCTGGGGACGGTCGTGGTCGACCTGGACCCCGAGGTGGCGATCCGACGGCTGGTCGAGCACCGGGGGTTCACCGAGGCCGACGCCCGGGCCCGGATCGCGGCCCAGGCCGACAGGTCGGAGCGCCTGCAGCTGGCCGACTTCGTGGTCGACAACAGCGGGACGCTCGACGAGTTGGAGGCCGAGGTCGACCGGCTCTGGTCCTGGATCCTGGACCGGTGACCGACGACGCCGGGGCCGGGCCGTCCGCCCGGGCCGAGCCCGCCATGGTCCGACCCTTCGAGGTGGTCTCGGAGTTCCAGCCCGCCGGCGACCAACCCACGGCGATCGAGCGGCTCAGCGACGGCGTCCACTGCGGCGAGCGGTTCCAGACGCTGCTCGGCATCACCGGATCCGGCAAGTCGGCGACGATCGCCTGGACCATCGAGCAGGTGCAGCGCCCGACGCTCGTGCTCGCCCCGAACAAGTCGCTCGCAGCCCAGCTGGCCAACGAGTTCCGGGAGTTC